>NZ_LT984803.1:2961557-3287952 GCF_900250115.1 Cupriavidus taiwanensis
GGGCGAGCTGTCCGGCATGCTGGTCGACCTGACCGAGGCGCTGGGCGGCGAGCGCAAGGCCTGAGCCGACGCCATCGCACCAACGTGGCGCTGTCACCGGACCGCGCCACGCCCGCGGCTATTCCACCCAGTTCACCTTCGGGAAGCGCCCGGCGAATCCCGCCGGCATCGCCACCACCCGCCTGGCCACGTAGTCGAAGAAGACGAAGCCCGACTTGGCCATCGCGATCAGCGCGCCATCGGCCGGCCGCGTGATGCGGAAGATGATGTCGCCGCCGTACTTGTTGAAATCCATCACGCCCACCTCGAACAGCAGCTGGTCGCGCGCATGGGCCTCGTTGCGGTACATCGTCGCCAGGTCGGTGACGATGATGCCGACCCCTTCCGCGCGCACATCGTCGCTGCCCAACTCAAACAGGAACCGCGCCCGCGCCTCCGAAATCATTGAGATCATCGAATCATTGGCAAGGTGGTTGGCCGAATTGATGTCCGTCACGCGCACAGTGAGGTGCGTGGCGTAGCAAAGCTGGTCGGCGGGCAGGTCGAGTTTGAGGCGGGCCATGATGGTTCAAGCTGGAAATGGATCAAGCGCCGCACGGACCGGATTTACTGACCGCGCCGGCAGCGGCGGCGCCATCATAAGCGATGCCGCGGTTCGGATTGCGGCAGTCCGCATGCCCCTGCGCCAACCCGATCCGGGTAAGTACCCCCTACCGTTTTCGTCCATCCCGCCGATGCCGCGACGCATCGCGGCCTCGTACGCTGCGCGTTGCCGTGGCCACTGGCGTACTGACGCCCGGGCCGCCTGCCCACACGACGTCAATCACTGGAGGAAACACCATGCAAGCCGACCGCCGCAAGGCCCTGCACTGGCTGGGAGCCGGATCCCTGGCCGCCGCCGCTTCAACCCTGGGCATCGGCCCGGCCCGGGCCCAGCAGTCCTGGCCGGGGCGCCCGGTGCGGCTGGTCGTGCCCTACCCGCCCGGCGGCGCCACGGACGTGCTGGCGCGCGCGCTGGGCGACCCGCTGGGCAAGCTGTGGCAGCGCCCGGTGATCGTCGAGAACCGGCCCGGCGTCGGCGGCATGATCGGCGCCGACGTGGTCGCCAAGTCGCAGCCGGACGGCTACACGCTGCTGCTGGGCCTGCCCAGCCTGGTGCAGACACCCTACATGGTGGCCAAGCCGCCGTTCGACCCGCTGCGCGACCTGACCGCCATCGGCCAGCTGTGCACCTCCAGCCTGGTGCTGACCGCCAGCGCCGCCATGCCGCGCACGCTGCCGCAACTGGTGGCCCTGGCCAAGTCGCAGCCGGACAAGCTCTCGTATGGCACCTATGGCATCGGCACCGGCGCCCATCTCTACATGCAGGTGTTCCTGAAGAATGCCGGCGCCCAGCTGGTCCACGTGCCGTACAAGGGCGAAGCGCCGATCGCCACCGACCTGATCGGCGGCCAGATCTCGCTGGGCACGCTGTCGCCGATGACGGTGCGCCAGCATGCGCGCACCGGCAAGCTGCAGCCGCTGGCGGTGACCGGCAACACCCGCGCGCCGATGCTCCCCGACGTGCCCACCTTCCAGGAACTGGGCTACAAGGGCCTGGACGGCCCCGCATGGCTGGGCCTGTTCACCACCGCCGGCACGCCGCAGGCCATCGTCGACAAGATCGCGGCCGACGTTGAAACGGTGATGGCCGCGCCCGATATCCGCCAACGGCTGGGCGATCTGGGGCTGATCGTCAAGACCACGCAGCCGGCGGCGTTCGCGGCGGCGACCCGGGCTGACCAGGCGTACTGGGTCAGCGTGATCAAGGAGCACAATATTCGCCTCGACTGAGGCGCCGCAGCGCCGGCGTCTGCTCAGATGCCGGCTTCTCCGCACCAGCGCACCAGCGCATCGCGGAAGTCGCGGCACAGCGGCGACAGGTAGGCAGTGGCCCGCCAGAACACGGCCAGCTCATATTGCCAGCACATGTCGTCGCCCTCGATCGCTTGCAGCCCCTGCCCCAGCGCCTGCCCCAGCAGGCGCTGGGGCATGATGCCGAGCAGGTCGGTATTGCGCAGCAGGTCGGCGAACGACACCGATGAACTGGTGCTTTCAACGGTCACGCGCGGTGGCGGCAGCCCGCGGCTGGTGAAGCGACCCTCAAAGCCGCTGCGCACATAGAGCGAGGTGGCGGGCGCCACCCAATGCTCGTCGACCAGGTCGGCCAGCGAACGCCAGCGCGCGCGTCGCGGATGATCGGCGCGCGCCACCACTTGCAGCGTCAGCGCCCCCAGCGGCAGGTACTCGACGCCCTCGGTGGCGCCGTCCGGCATGGCGGCACAGACCAGGTCCACCTCGCCGCCCTGCAGCGCGGCCATCAGCTGCGGGCTCAGATGTGTGGCGATCGAGAACCGGGCCAGCGGCCGGCTGGCCAGGAATTGTTCCAGCAGCGGCGAGAACAGCGACGGCACCAGGTGCGGCAGCGTCGCCACGCGCACCTGGCCGACGCGCGCGTGGCGCTCGTCGTTGATCTCGTTCTCCATGTCGTCATTGGCCAGCACGATGCGCCGCGCGTGCGCCAGCAGCTTGTGCCCGACCGCTGTCAGCATGACGCCGCGCGGCATGCGCTCGAACAGCTGCATGCCGGCTTCCGCCTCCAGCCGCGCCAATACCTTGGACAGCGACGACTGGGTCAGCCCCAGCGTGCCTGCGGCCTTGTGCAGGTTGCCGTGCTCGGCCACGGCCAGGAACAGTCGGAGATCTTCGGTCCTCATGGCATTCCAGTAATGCCGGGTTTCGCGATGTTGCCGGTCCGGCGCGGCCATTCTAGTGCGCGATTCCAGTTCGGAATCGCTTTGCCGGATGCGGGCATCCCTGCATCCGGACAGGCGCCATAGACTCTTCCGCAGGCAGCGCAGGACCGCGATCATGCACAGCCCGGACACACGGGACACCCTGGACGCATCCGGCCACAGCCGCGTCCGCGCTGCCGCGGACCGAACCAGACCAGGAGACCACATGCCCCGCCCCCCCGACGCCCGCCGGCGCGCCTTGCTGAAGGCCATGCCGGCGGCGGCGCTCGCCCCCGCCATGGCCGCGTTCGGCCTGCCCGCCACCGTGCGCGCCCAGGCCTGGCCCACGCGCCCCATCACCCTGATCGTGCCCTTCACCGCCGGCGGCGCCACCGACGTGCAGATGCGGGCGCTGTGCCTGGCGGCCTCGAAGACCCTGGGCCAGCCGATCGTGATCCAGAACCAGCCCGGCGTAAGCGGCACGCTGGGGCCCGCCGCGATGGCGCGCAGCGCGGCGCGCGACGGCTACACGCTGGCGTTGATCACGCCGGCGCTGTTCCGCCTGCCGCACCTGCAACCGGTGAGCTACGACGCCATCCAGGACTTCACCTACATCATCGGCCTGACCAGCTATGTGTACGGGATCTCCGTGCCGGCGGGCTCGCCGTGGCAGCGCTTCGGCGAGTTCGTCGGATACGCGCGCGCCAACCCCGGCAAGGTCAACGTGGCCGCGGTGGGCACCGGCTCGCTCGGCCAGATCACCGTGCGGCGGCTGGAGCAGCAGGCCGGCATCCGGCTCAACTTCATCCCGTTCAAGGGCGGCGCCGATGCGCTCGCGGCGCTGTTGGGCGGCCATGTCGACGTGATGATCGAAGCCGGCTGGGGCGCCATGGCCGAAGCCGGCAAGGTGCGCCTGCTGGCCGTGGCCGAGCCGCAGCGCCTGAAGCGCTGGCAGGCCGTGCCCACCTTGCGCGAGCTGGGCTACGACATCACCGTCCAATCGGAAATCGGCATTGCCGGCCCGCGCGCGCTGGGCCCGGCAGTGGTCGCCACGCTGCACGATGCGTTCCGCCAGGCGACGTCGGACCCTGCCTACGTGCGCGCGCTGGAAGCCGAATCGATGCCCAACCGCTATATGAGTACCGCCGACTACCAGCACTACGCCGCGTCGCAGTTCGCCAGCGACAAGCGGCTGGTGGCAGAGCTCGGCATCCGGCTGGACTGAGCCAGCGCACCTGCAGGAGCCCTACCATGAGTGAAGCCGATCCGATCCGTCCCGCCGCCATCACGGACGCAGAGTGGGCCACCCGCATCGAGCTGGCGGCGCTGTATCGCGCCATCCACCGGTACGGCATGACCGACCTGATCTACAACCACATCACCGCGCGGGTACCGGGCGAGCCGGAACATATCCTGCTGAATCCCTACGGACTGCTGTACCAGGAGGTGACCGCATCCAGCCTGTACAAGATCCACATGAACGGCGACATCGTCTACCGCCCCGGTGGCGACGCCGGGGAACTAGGGCTGAACCCCGCCGCCTACGTGATCCACACGGCCGTGCATGCCGCGCGCCATGACGCGCTGTGCGTACTGCACACCCATACGCGGGCATCGTCTGCCGTCTCGGCAATGGCCTGCGGCCTGCTGCCGGTATCGCAGCATGCGCACATGTTCTATGGGCGCATCGCATACCACGATTTTTCCGGGCCGGTGGTCGATTTGGCGCAGCAGGGCCATTTGGTGCGGGACCTGGGCGCGCACCACGCGATGATCCTGCGCAACCACGGCCTGCTGGTCTGCGGCCGGTCCATCGCCGAAGCCTTCTTCAACATCTACTGGCTGGAAACGGCCTGCAAGATCCAGGTCGATGCCATGGCCGGCGGCGAGCTGGTGATGCCATCGCAGGCGTCGCTGGAAGCCAGCCGCAAGGCTTTCGGCCGCATCGCCATCCGCGGCGACCGCGAATGGGCAGCCGTGCGGCGCGAACTGGACCGCATCGATCCTTCATACCGGGACTGAGCCCGGTGCGACCGACTACCGAATGGAGACCACGATGACCCAAGCCATCCCCGCGGCCGATGCCGCAATTGTTGCAGTGTCAGTACCCGAACTGGGCCCCGACGTGCGCTGCCACGTGCTGCAGCCCGGCCGCCCGCCGCTGTTCATCGAACCCGCCGGCGAGGTGCTGCGCGAGCGCGCGCGCTTCCGCCAGTGGACGCGCGCGGCGCGCCCGGCGCTGGATGCGATGATCCTGGCGCACGGCGGCGTCGTGCTGCGCGGCTTCCCCACCACGGGCACGGAAGACTTCGCCGATTTCATCGAGCAGTTTCCGGCCTTTGACGGCGGCTACGCCGGCGGCCGCGCGCCGCGCGAAACCATCAGCGGCCGCGTGATGGAAGCCACGCGGCTGTCGGCCAGCGTGCGCCTGGCGGTGCATTCCGAAATGGCCTACCGCCGTGACTACCCGCGCCGCATTGCCTTTTTCTCGCGCAAGACTGCCGAGGTGGGCGGCGAAACACTGATCGCCGACGTGCGCCAGCTGGCCGAGCGCATGGATCCGGAGCTGGCCGGCAAGATCGCCACGCTGGGCTCCCGCACCGCCATCAATTTCGGCCCGCGGCGCGATGCGGACGATGCCTCGTACGCGCATATGGACGAGCGCGGCTGGAACCAGTCGTTCCATACCGAGGATCCGGCCGAGGTGAACCGCCTCTGCGCCGAACGCGGGCTGGAGCCGGCGTGGCATGGCGACGGCAGCCTGACCGTGTTCAATGCGCTGGAACCGTTCGTGGTGCATCCGCAGACCGGGCGCAGGCTGTACCGCTCGATCCTGCATATGCAGCCGCAGGTGGAGCACCCGGAGCAGGAACGGGAACGTCGCCAGCGCCAGAAGTACCCCACCGGCTCCACGCTGGGCAACGGCGAGCCGCTTAGCGAGGCGGAGCGCGCCCATATCGACCAGCTCTGCGACCAGTCCACCTATAGCTGGCCGTGGCGCGACGGCGATGTGATGGTGCTCGACAACCTGCAGGTCTGGCACGGCCGCAATGCCTACCAGGGCACGCGCGACGTGCAGGTGGCGCTGCTGGATTGAGCCGGCGCAGACCGAAGGGCAGAACCGGGCGCGACGGTGTTCCGGCTGGACTGAGGTCCGGCCGGAGGCTCACTCGTCCTTTTCGTCGCCCGTGGGGAAATGCACGCCGGCCCGGCGTGCCGCCAGCATGATGTGGCGCTCCATCGCACGCTGCGCCTGCTCCGGCTGGCGCGCGGCCAGCGCCTCGATGATGGCGCTGTGCTCGACGAAGGTGGCATTGCGCGCGCCGCGCCGGTAGTACGGCAGGCGCTGGCTCTCGCGCATCACTTCGGCGCTTTCGCGCAGGATCTCGCGGATGACCTGGTTGCCAGACACCGTGACGATCTGCGTGTGGAATTCATAATCCAGCTGCGAGGCCTCGTCGTAGGCATCGGCCTCGATCGCCCGCTGCATCGTGGCCGCGTTCTGGCGCAGCTGTTCGATCTCGCCGGCGGAGATGGCCAGCGCGGCCAGCCGCGCGGTCAGCCCTTCCAGCGCGAAGCGCAGCTGGTAGATATCGATCAGCGAATGCGTGGCGGCAAAGCGCCACGGCGGCGTGGCCGCGGCGCTGTCGCCGGCGGCGGTCACATAGACCCCCTTGCCCGGACGCGACACCACCACGCCCATGCCCTGCAGGGTGGAGATCGCCTCGCGCAATGACGCGCGGCTGATGCCGACCTTCGCCGCCAGTTCCCGCTGTGCCGGCAGCAGCGTGCCCGCGGGAAACGTGCCGTCGCGCACCCATTGCTGGATAAGGCTGACGGCCTGGTTGGCGACGGAGGCGGAAGATCCTGTCATACGTGCGGGGGGACCAGTAAGGGTGAGGCGCAAGGGGCGACGCGCGAGCGGCGCAGCGCCGGTTGCCGGAAATTCTAGCCGACAAACCCGCGCCCGCCCCGCCCCTTACTTGTTGACCAGCCTGGCCGGCACCGAGTACGTCAGCAGCGCGCCGCACAGCAGCACCGCCGCCAGCACGAACATCGCCGCATCGGTGCTCTGGGTGGCATCCTTGATCAGCCCGATCATGTAAGGGCTGATAAAGCCGGCAAGGTTGGCGAACGAGTTGATCAGCGCAATGCCCGCCGCGGCGCCCACGCCCGACAGGATGGCCGTGGGCAGGCTCCAGAACAGCGGCGACGTAGCCAGGCTGCCGCCGGCGGCCAGCGCCAGCGCGGCGAGCGACAGCGCGGTGTTGTGGCTGAACACGGCGCTCAGCACCAGGCCCGCGGCCGCGCAGCAGAACGGCACGATCAGGTGCCAGCGGCGTTCGCGCATGCGGTCCGAACTGCGGCTGACCAGGATCATCGAACACACCGCCACGCCGAACGGGATCGCGGTCAGCAAGCCCACGTCCAGCACGCTTTTCACGCCGGTCTGCTTGATCAGCGTGGGCAGCCAGAAGGTCAGCCCGTACTGGCCCATCACCGTGCAGAAGCAGATCATCGTCATTTTCAGCACGCGCGGGTCTGTCACCACGTGGCGCAGCGACATATGCCCGCTCTTGTGCGCATTCTCCGCGGCGATATTGCGCTCCAGCAGCGCCTTCTCGTCCGCCGTCAGCCAGCGCGCGGACTGGATGTTGTTGTCCAGGTACCAGAGCACGGCCACGCCCACCAGCAGCGACGGCACCGCCTCGATCACGAACATCCACTGCCAGCCGCGCAGGCCGTTGACGCCGTGCATGGCCTCCATGACCCAGCCCGACAGCGGCCCGCCGAAGATGCCCGAGATCGGGATCGCGGCCATGAACAGCGCCACCATGCGCGCGCGCCGGTGCGAGGGGAACCAGTAGGTCAGGTACAGGATCATGCCGGGATAAAAGCCGGCCTCCGCCGCGCCCAGCAGGAAGCGCAGCACGTAGAACTGCGTGCTGGTCTGCACGAACATCATCGCCGCGGAGATCAGGCTCCACAGGATCATGATGCGAGAGATCGTGGCCTTGGCGCCGATGCGGTGCATCAGCAGGTTGCTCGGCACCTCGAAAAAGAAGTAGCCGATAAAGAACAAGCCCGCGCCAAGGCCGTACACGGCCTCGCTGAACTGCAGGTCGGCCAGCATGTTCAGCTTGGCAAAGCCCACGTTGACCCGGTCCAGATAGGCCACCACGTAGCACAGCATCAGGAACGGCAGCAGCCGCCAGGCCACCTTGCGGTACACCGCGTCCTCCCGGGCCTGGGCGTGTGCCTGCGGCACGGCTATGCCATCCGGCCCGGCATGCGCGGCTTCTGTCGGAATCATGGAAGTCTCCTTGGTTGTTCGAGTCATCGACGCGATCCGGTCGCAACCGGATTTCGTCATACCGGTCTGACCAGTAGATGCCGAATGTTAGGGAGGCACCTTGCCGGTGTCAAGGCGACGTCAGGTGGGGAAAGCCCGGATACACGCGAATTAGCGCAAGGCGGGCCGGTGGGGCGCTTGTGCTGCGCCATGACTTGCTGCAGAATCCTGCTCAACCACTGGTCTGACCAGTTGAGCCATTCACGAAATCGCTCCGCAGCGGTCCGCCGCTTGCCGCGATTCTCAGATCTGGAGACTTGTTGATGGAAACCACGCTTGCGCGCATGGCAGGCGCCTGCATGTGCCTGCACCCGCAGCCGCTGACCGCCGCCGCCTTTGCGCCCTTCGGCGACGTCATCGAGGCACGCCCCGTCGGCGACCCCAACGCCTTTCCGATCAACGGCGGCATGGTCATGCGTCACCATGACCTCGCCACGGTGGAGCTTGGGCGCGGCCGGGCGCTGATCAGCCTGTTCGAGGCCCGGCCCTACGCATTCCCGATGGAAATCACCATGCTGGAGCGTCATCCGCTCGGCAGCCAGGCGTTCATCCCGCTTTCGGACCGCCCTTTCCTGGTCGTTGTGGCGCCGCCCGGCGACACGCTGGAAGCCGAGTCGGTCTGTGCGTTCATCACCAACGGCAGGCAAGGCGTCAATTACCGCGCCGGCGTCTGGCATCACATGCTGCTGGCCGTGGACGCGCCCTCGTCCTTTGCCGTGGTGGATCGCGGCGGCGATGGCAACAACTGCGAAGAGCGCTGCCTGGCGCAGCCGCTCTTGCTTGAACTGCCAGGTGCCTGACGACGCGCCGGAATGGTCCGGAATCCGCCTGTGCTGCCTCAGGCAACCAGCTTGCGGATCCGGCGCTCCATCGCCGGGACAATGTTTCCGGCGCTCCTGGCCAAATTGACCTGCATCGCCGCCGCGGCGACCTCGATGAGCGACGGTTCGATCTCGTAACCCTTCCGGCTCATCCACAAGAGCGCTTCCCACAAATGCCAGAGCGAACTGGCGCCCTCGTGCACCGGCGGCGGAAAGGAAGCCGGATGGCCCAGCATCAGCTTGCGCATGTTCTGGCGAGACATGCCAACGGTGTCCGCAATATCAGTCAGTCCCACCAGATCGGGTGCCGCTTCGATCAGCGTGGCGGACGGCATGGCGCGCCTGGCGTCGGTGAGCGCGCTGACGATGGCGTCGGCGGCCGATTCCGCCTCGCGGTCAAAGGCAATCGCAATCCGGCCCACCACGCCAGTGCCCACGGTAGCATCGTCGCATCCGGCTTCGTAAAGGCGCTCGACCAGCGTGTCGGGATCGCTGTCATCCGCCGACAGCTGGTATCTCAAGGTGAACGCATATTCCATGGTGGTGGTTTCTCCGTCAGCTCGACCGGCATCACGACTTCGTACCGATGCAAGCAGTTTTCCACGATCCGACGGATTCGGGTGGCGTGGTTGGATGGGCTCCTGGGCGTGCAATAGATGCTGATGACACAGAATTCCCCAGCACGGCACGCGCTGTCATGGTGCGAACAGTAGATCCGTCCCCAGGCATGGCCCCTGCCTTTCGCCGCCTCGACACGCCAGCCGCGAGACTCGGCGTGCCTTAACGCACCTTCAATTTCCTTCTTGGGGTGTTGCGCACGCGCCATCGATTTCTCCAAGGCTAGAGGCGGGCCCTACGGTTGTCAAGTGACAACAGTAGGGCCCGCACCATCTGCAATGCAATTGGAGAATTGTCCGGCTATGCGCGGTTCGTGGCGTTAAGACGACTCTGTAAGCAGCGGAACCCGACATACGCTCCGGTAACGACAGCAAAGGCGGCGCGGAGGCGATCACCTGCCTCCCCCCATCGCCCGCCTTCGCAACCGGAACACCGCCAGCGCCTCGCGTACACTGCGGGGGAGCAGGTTTGAAGCTGACCGACCGGCGAAACCGATCCCATGCCTATGTCCGCCCCGCTGATCCACTCCGACCGCCTGACCCTGTCGCCCTTCTGCGGAAACGACGCCGCCGAGGTGTGGCCCTGCATCACCCTCACGCTCGCCCGCTACATGGAATGGGACCCCGCCCCGTCGCCCGAGGCGTTTCGCGAGGTCTGGCAGGCATGGCTGCCGGCCATGGAGAACGGAACCGACTTCATCTTCACCGTCCGTCGGACCAGCGACGGTCATTTCCTCGGCCTGGCCGGGCTGCATCATGCCGACACGCCGGCGCCGGAGTTCGGCATCTGGATCCGCGAGGATGCCCATGGGTACGCCTATGGCAAGGAAGCGGTGCTGGCCGTGGCGGCGTGGGCAACGGCCACCTTGCGGCCGGCGCGCTTTGTATATCCGGCCGCGGAGCAGAACTGGAAGAGCCGCCGGATTGCGGAAGCGATGGGCGGCGTTGTAGTGGACCGGCAGCCGGCGCCCAAGTTTGTGCGCGTGGTGTATTCGGTGCCGGTGAAGTAGCTGGCTCGACCCATCGACACCACCGTTCAGGGGCGTCGGGCCGATTGCAGTTTCACCGCCCCTTCCACACCGCCGGGCGCTTGCCAACGAACGCGTCCACCCCTTCCCGGAAATCGTCGCTGCCATAACACTGCCGCACCAGATCGTCGGTATCGGCCACCGCCGCCACGGTCTGGCGGCGCAACGACTCCTTGATGACCGCCTGCGTCACCGGCGCCAGTGCGCCGAGCCGCTCGCACAGCGCGGCGACTTCCGCTTCCAGTGCCTCGGGCGCATGCACGCCCTCGAGGAAGCCGCACCCCAGCGCCGCATCGGCATCGAGAACCTGCGCGAGCAACAGCATGCGTCGCACCGGCTGCAGTCCCCATGCCGCGCGCAGCTTGGCCAGGTTCAGCGCCGACAGCGTATTGCCCAGCGTCTTCGCGATCGGCACGCCGAAGCGGGCCTTGGGCGTCGCCAGCCGGAAGTCGCATGCGGTGGCGATGGCCAGGCCACCGCCCACCGCCCAGCCTTCGATGACCGCAACCGTAGGCATCGGCAGCTGCTCGACCAGCGCGATGCCTTCATCGATGCGCGCTTCATATGCGACCCCGTCATCGCCGCCCGAGAACTGCTGGAACTGCGCGATGTCGGTCCCGGCAACAAAGGCCTCGCCGCCCGCCCCGCGCAGCACCACCACGCGCGCACCGGCGGCACCCTCCGCGGCGAGGGCGCGGCAGTGCTCGGCGAGCTGCCCGTACATCGCCCACGTCATCGCATTGCGCGCGGCCGGGCGGTCGAAGGTCAGCGTCGCGACCCCGCCCTGCCGCGTCAGCGTGACACGGCCTTCACCGGCCGCCTGCTGCGGGGCGCTCATGCGCCGAAGGCGCCGGCCGCGGCCAGCGACTGCTGTTCGTCCTGCGACAAACCCAGCTCGGCGAGGATCTCGCCGGTGTGCTGGCCCAGCAGCGGCGGCGGGCGCCGCACCTGCTGCGGCGTGCCGCCCATCTTCACCGCGAAGCCGATATTGGGCACCTTGCCTTCGATCGGATGATCGATTTCGATGCGCATTTGGCGGTGCCTGCCGTGATCGCTGTCGAACGCCTGCGGGTAGGTCAGGATCGGCCCGGCCGGAATGCCGACCTCGAGCAGCTGCTCGATCCAGTAGTCGGCGCTCTCCTTGCCGAAGCTCTCTTCCAGCGCGCCGATCAGTGCCTGCCGGTTGGCCAGGCGCAGCGCGACGGTGGCAAAGCGCTCGTCCGCGAGCAGGTCGGGCCGGTCGAGCGTATTGCACAGCAGTTGCCACAGCTTCTGGTTGGTCGCGCCCATCACGAAGTAGCCATCCGCCGCCTTCATCGCCTGGTACGGCGCGCTCATGCGGTTGGCGGTGCCGAGCGGCTCCGGCTCGCGCCCGGTGCCCCAATATTCGCAGGTGTCCCACACCGAGAACGCCAGCGCGGAATCGAACAGCGAGGCATCGACATACTGCCCCTTGCCGGTCTCTTTCGCGCCGATATAGGCCGACAGCATGCCGTAGGTCGCGAACAGCGCGCAGCCGATATCGGCCACCGGCACCCCCGCCTTCACCGGCGCGCCGCCCGGGTAGCCGGTGACGCTCATCACGCCCGACATCGCCTGCGCCATCAGGTCGAAACCCGGCCGCGTGGCCCATGGTCCGCTCTGGCCGAAGCCCGAGATGCTGCAGTAGACCAGCTTCGGGTTGATCCGGCTGAGGGTCTCGTAGTCGATGCCCAGGCGCTTCATCACGCCGGGGCGATAGTTCTCGACCAGGATGTCGGCGGTTTCCGCCAGCCGGTACAGCACCGCCCGCCCTGATTCTGTCTTCAGGTCGAGCGTAACGCTGCGCTTGTTGCGGTTCATGTTGAGGAAGCCCATGCTGTCCGGGCCCTTCATCTTGAACCCCATCGAGCCGCGCGTCTGGTCACCGCCCTCCGGCGGTTCGATCTTGATCACGTCGGCGCCCAGGTCCGCCAGCAGCATGCAGGCATAAGGGCCGGCCATGACCTGGCTGACGTCGAGCACGCGCACGCCGGCCAGCGGCAGGGGCCTGGCGTTAGCCTGGGTGGCGTGGTCGCCGGAGTCGCGGAATTCAGTCATCGGTTGCGTCCTGGGAAATTGATTCGTGCTGCGTGCATCGGTGCGTCGGCGTCCGGCCATCAGCTCTCCGCCTTCACGCCGGCGTCCTTGATCACCTTGGCCCATTTGGCCGATTCCGCGGTGATGTAGGCGGCGAACTGCTGGTTCGATCCGCCCGAGTCCTCGGCGCCGAAGCTCTTCAGCCGCTCGGCCACGTCCGGCATCGCCAGCACGCGGTTGACGTCTTCGTTCATGCGCTGCGCCAGCGCCGGCGGCATGCCCTTCGGGCCTACCAGCCCGTACCACGACGCCGCGTCCAGGCCCGGGAAGCCCGACTCCGCCAGCGTCGGCACGCCCGGATGGCTGGCCGCGCGCTTCAGGCGCGTCTGCGCGATCGCAATCACCTTGCCCTGCTGGATAAACGGCGTGGCCGCGGTCATGGTGTCAAAGGCATAGTCGATCTGGCCGCCGAGCAGGTCCGCCACCAGCGGGCCCGAGCCCTTGTACGGCACGTGCACCACGTCGATCTTCGCCTGCATCCGGAACAGTTCCAGCGCCAGGTGCTGCGCCGAGCCGATCCCCGACGAGCCAAACGAGATTTTGCCCGGGTTCTTGCGGCACAACGCCACGATGTCCGAAATCGTGCGCACCTTCTGTTCCGGACGGCAGGTCAGCATATTGGGCGTGACCCCGACCATCGAGATCGGCGTAAAGTCCGCGCGCGGGTCGTACTTGACGTCCAGCAGCGCCGGCGCGATCGCGTGGCTGTTGACATGCGCCATCAGCAGCGTGGTGCCGTCCGGCGGCTGCTTGGCCACATAGGCCGCGGCAATGGCGCCGGTGGCGCCCGGCTTGTTCTCCACCACCACACTGGTGTTCCACATGACACCCAGCTTCTGCCCGATCACGCGCGCCAGCACGTCGGTGCCGCCGCCGGGGGCAAAGCCCACCACGATGCGCACCGGCCCCGCCACATTGGCCGCGCGCACCAGGCCCGGCACGGCCAGCCCGGCCGCAGCCGCCAGAAGAAATTGTCTGCGCCGCATTGCGTGTCTCCTCCAATCGTTATGGAGCCATCTTCCGCAATGCACCCGCCCAGGGCTATCGCTATTTTCGGGATTCAGGTTTCGCGTTTTGCGCAAGCACCTGCAGCACGCTCAACGCCGCCGACGACAGCGCGCCGTGCGGCCGATGGCACAGCACAAAATGCCGCACCGCCCACTCCCCCGCGATCGGCAGGCGCACGAAGCGGCTGCCGCCCGCCACCTCGCGCGCAATCGCCTCCGGCATCACCCCGCCCCCCAGGTTCTGCGCCACCAGCGCCGCGATGCTGTCGAACCCGCTCACCCGCATGCGCATCCGCAGCACCCGCCCCGCCTCCTCCGCCAGCCGCTCCAGCGCGACCGAGATCGCCGAACTCTCGCCCAGCACGATCAGGTCGCAATCCAGCACGTCCTCCGGCGTCACCTTCTTGCGCTTCGCCAGCGCGTGTCCGCGCGCCACCACCAGCACCAGCCGGTCGCTGCGGTACGGCGCGGTCGGCAAGTCGACCACGCCCAAGCTGCCCTCGTAGATGCCGATGTCCACCGTGCCGCGACGCAGCGACTGCTGGACTTCCTGGCTGTTCATTTCCTGCAGGTCGATGCGGACGCCCGGGCATTCGGAGGCGCAGCGCAGGATGTCGAACGGGAGGAACTGGATCACGGCCGACTTTGGCGCCGCCACCCGCACCACGCCCAGGTCTCCGCCCAGGAACGACGCGGCGTCGTCCTGCATGCGCTGGACGGTGTGCGTGATGCCGCGGGCATGGGCGAGCAGGGCGCGGCCGGCCTCGGTGCAAGCCATGCCGTGGGGCAGGCGCTCGAACAGGGCGACGCCGAGTTGGGACTCCAGCTCAAGGATGCGTCTTGAAGCCGCGGCTGCGGCCAGATGCACGCGTTCGGCGCCGCGGGTGATGCTGCCCTCGTCGGCGACGGCGATGAAAAGCTGGATGGTGGTGAGGTCGAAATGCAGCCGGGGTTGGCGTGAGGGGGCGGGGGACGTCACGGTGGTCTGTGCGCTGGTGGGCGTTGTTGGGGCGAGGCAGGGATCGACGTTGGAGAAACCGCCATGAGCAATACAAAAGTTGCTGCGGGTGCGTGCCCATTTTCTGCTCAACGTCGGGCCTCTGCAATGGCGGGTTTCCCGTGTCTACAGATCGATGAATCTCGGCAGCAAATCCAGTTCAGCAAGCCGGATTTCAATGGCATTGGCCGACCTGACGTGTTCAGGGTCAGTTCCTGAGAAGGGGCCGTCGGTTACGCTCACGACAATCGTTCCCATCTGCTTGTTGCCCCCGTCGGGAACGGCCATGAGTGCGCGCGCTTCCGGGACGTGCTGGACAGTGAGGATGGTCGGCAGATAGATCATCCAGCCTGCCCCTGGACGGTCCGGGAAGACACGCTCATATTTCCGAGTATCGACAGTGGCGACCAGCGGGTGCCAGATCTTTACCGCCTCACGCAAGACCTTGGCAACCACTGTCCAAGGGCCTAATCGGCTCGATGGAGGCTTGGACCCCAAGGTAAGACTCATCGCCGACGCCGCACCGTCAGCGCGATCGAAAAAATAGGAAATGGAAGCACCTTGCGACTTTGCCAGTTGCCCATTCCATATGACGAAGGTCTTGATGACATCTTCTACGTCGAGTTCCTGATTCAAGACGGACAGCGCGGTCGTGGTGGGGCCCTGGCTGTCGAAGACCAAATAGCGGTAAGAATCGTCTTTCGTTTCACCTGCCAACAGCCACGCGGATGCATCGAGCAGCGTGTCTTCTACTCCCAGAAATCGCGTCAGCTTCTGCACAAGAGACAGATGATCTCGCAAAGTGAGATGTGAATCGGATGAGTGTCGAAACCGCAGGCAGAGCTCGTGCGACATGGCAGCGGAACCTTATCTGTAGACCTACGTCGTTTTCTCTTTGAGAGTTACAGGTCAGCGTATCGCGGCAGAAGGTCCTGATCGACAAGCCGCACCTCAATGGCATTGGCTACCCTGACGTGTTCCGGATCGCTTGCCGAGAAAGGTTCGTCAACTACGCTTACAACAATCGTTCCCATCTGCTGGTTGTTCTCGTCCAACACACCAACAAGGGCTCGCGCCTCGGGAACGTGCTGCTCCGTCAGGATGGTCGGCAGATAGATCATCCAGCCTACCCCTGGACGGTCGGGGAAGACACCAGCGTAGTTTCGCGTGTCGACGGTAGCCAGTAATGGTCGCCAGATTCTTACCGCCTCACTGAGAACCTTCGCAACCGTCGGCCAGGCGCCCAGCCGGCTCGATGGCGGCTTTGAGACCAGTGCAAGACTCCACGCCGATGGGGCACCGTCCGTTCCGTCAAAATAGTACAAAATGGATGCGCCCTTGGTGACCTCCAATTGCCCATTCCAAATGGCGAAGGACTTTAGGACATCGTCTCCATCCACTTCTTGCTTCAATACGGCCAATGCCGCCGCTGCTGGACCATGGCCGCGGAAGATTGGATATCGATAAGAATCGTCTTTCGTATCTCCGCATAGGTACCACACGGACTCCCCGAGAAGTGCATCCTCTGCTCCCAGTATTCGCGTGAAGCGTTGAACCATGGCGAGGTGGTACTCGAAATCAAGCCTAGCTTGTTCTGGTGGAGTTCGGAAATGAAGGTGGATTTCGTGTGACATAGTCTGCTTTAAGGTCCCCTAGCCGAACTCGACGCCCTGAGCGACCTTGCGCAAACAGTCTTTTCTATCAATCAAAGGACATCATCTCAAGTTTCTCTTAGAGAGTTAGAGCTCAGCGTATCGCGGCAGAAGGTCCTGATCGACTAGCCGCACCTCTATGGCATTGGCTACCCTAACGTGTTCCGGATCGCTTCCCGAGAATGGTTCGTCAACTACGCTTACCACAATCGTCCCCATCTGCTGGTTGCTCCCATTCAGCACGCTGACAAGTGCGCGAGCTTCCGGAACTTGCTGCTCGGTGAGGATCGTCGGCAGATAGAGCATCCAGCCAGCTCTTGGACGGTCGAGGAAGACACCGTTGTAGTTCCTTGTGTCGATTGTGGCGGTCATCGGCCGCCAGATCTTTACCATCTCACTCAGGACCCGCGCAACCGTGGTCCAGGCACCCAATCTGCTCGTCGCTGGTTTTGCGCCCAACGTGAGCCTCAGCCCCGAAGTAGAGCCATCCGTGCGATCGAAGTAGTAAGCAATGGATGCGCCCTTCTCGTTCTCCAATTGCCCGTTCCATATGGCAAATGCCTTTACGACTTCCTTGCCTTCTTGGTCGCGCTTCAATACGGCCAATGCCGCCGCAGTTGGACCTTGGTCTCCGAAAAGTTGATATCGATAGGAATCGTCCTTGGTATCCCCGCTTAGATACCATGCCGATTCGCCGAGCAGCGCATCCACCACACCCAGAGCCTGGAGCAAGCGCCTAACCAAGGCGAGGTGATCCTCCAGATATAGCCGTTGATCAGGGCAGGTCCTGAACTGAAGCTGGATTTCGTGTGACATGATCGGTATCAGGGGTGGTAAACAACTTCAATGGTCGGCGCTGCACTGCTTAACACCCTTTGCATGTATTGAAAGGACATCCACTCCATGAAATGCCATCGAAGGCGTGTGGGCGGCATCGGCTGTGCAGCTGCCAACTGCCGCATCGCCGATTCAGCCATATCGAAGAAGATCTTTTCCTGAAAGAAGTATCGGAATTCACCTCTTTCGTTAAAGAACTGGTCGTAGGTTGATTTCGCCTCCTTCAGCAAACACTGCCCCGATTCGAACCCATCAAACTTGACGCCCTTATGGGTCCATTCGAACAGATAGCCTGGCGGCGCCTCCGGCATTGCACCAATGCGCCGCTGGTACGAAATCGCCTGGCTGCTCCAACCCGCCGTCGGTTGCAGTGACAGACCGCCGCTGTCAGGCGGACATTCTTCGCACCTGTCCTTTTCCTTTGCCGGCGACTCAGTACGCGCGATCGGAGTGGTTTTCGAGTTCTCAGCCTCCTCCCTCCGTTGACGCGCTGCTTCCGCCGCCGCACCGGCCGCCGCTGCGGCCCCGAGCCACTGAAGCACTCTTAAAGCCATTAGCCGAATCGCAGGGATTGCGAGCGTCGCCATCAACCGTTCTCCTTGAGGACGAGCTTCATCACCGCTGACAGGTCATCCAGTCTTTGTTCGGGCGTTGCACCCGGCTTCAAGAGATATGCGCGGACCTGACGATCCGTTGCCAGCTGAGGCGCATCGGCGCAGAGATAGAGGAACTTCACGATGTGCTGCGTTGACAGGAGACCCAACTCCGCCGCCAGGCTATAACCGGCTTGCATTCGGCCAGAGACCTCCTCTCTGCCTGGCCTTTGCAGCAACACCGGGCGATGGGCGAGAAACTGCTCACACACCGCGCCGACAAAGTTCTGCACCTCTGTGTGCCGCAGCGCCTGCCATTGCGCTTCACTCAGCGTCAGCATGCTGCCTCCCTATCCAGACTCTGACGCCCTGGTCCAGAAAATGCCATTCATGGATATGGCCGAAGAATTCCGCCCGTTGGTCACCAGCCATCAATTGAAAGAGAGCCGCCAGCACACGCGAGTCCCAAAACCGCACGAGGGCAGTTCTTCCATCGGGCAGCTTGATATCGAGCCGCAGCTGCAGCAGCTGTGCCAGCCCGGTCAGATCGGCCTCGGCGAAGAGCCAGGTAACGGCCGGCGCCGTCATCTCAAGGGAGATCAAGTCCTGCAGCACTGCTTCGGTCACCTGCGCCGCATCAACCAACCAAGGCCCGGCGTGTTCCAGCGCGGCATCCGCTGTACCGGAAAACAAGGCAATCACCGCGCCGGGCACATGTTCAAGCTGTTGCTCCCGATGCTGCTGATACTGCGCGCCATCCACCAGGGCATACAGATTCAGCGTCTGCAAGTGCGCACGGCGTTGGTTGTAACGATCGAGGACATCCATCACCAGCTACCCTCGGACGACTACTACCGCACCTGCGGTAGCCGCCTTTATCAGACAGTCCAGGCAAAGGCCAGACTCCGTAACAGCGGCAATCCCTGCCGGTTCAAAGTCGGTTGCCTTTGGCATCTCTATGTCGCTAGCCAACGTGGTGTCCTGGCTGGCTAGCAACCTGGCACCGCAGGCGGTACGGTCCATATGCCTGGCGTACGGAACGCCATTGGGCGCAGTGATAATGCCGTTGCCCGCAAGGATCGGAAAAGTGCCCTTGCACCTGGGACAGATGGTCATGTCCCCCGCACGCGCCATGGCGCGATTGCCGATGATGCTGGTGACATCGCCGGTAATGACCGTGCCCCCGTGCGTTGTCCGGTCGCCCACGCGAATGAGTCCGGAGATCACCTTACCCCTCCACCTTCGTTATCTTCGAAAGAGCCGTCTGACATGCCGGTGCATGTGTGCCCAAGGTAGTTGGCGCAATGGGGTCGTGGCAACAGAGTAAATCCGCAAGGATATGCGTCGGCTTCTGCAAAGGTGATGGAAACCGCTGCATCCGGGCAGCGGTGGTGGCCGCGCTTGTGATCGGGCACCAGCCTGCCCTTGTTGAAGTCCGACAAAGCGAAAATCACCAGACCATTCTTCTGCAATCTTCCGAATACTCCGACGCCATTTGCCTAACGGCGCACCTAACCTGTAAGGCGATGGTCTCGATCAACGTGGCATGACCAATCTGGTCCGCCGACTCCGTATGACTTTGATGCCAGAGGGTGATGGCGATTCTTTTGGATTTGTCTACGGACTGGACCTTCGCCTATCGCATCACCGTCAGAAAGTATCCAGCCTTGCCATTCCACTTCTGTGCAGCAACGCCTTTTTGTAGCGCTGTGCGCGGCATTGTCGACGCTGGTCCCCTACCTCTTGCGGGAGGCAACCAACGCTCTGTCTGTAGACGCCGCGCATGGCGCCATAGGCTATCCGCTGCTTCTTGCAGCCGCGTACGGCCTGGCGTGGACTACCGCGCGCGCATTCGATTGGCTGAAGTTCATGCTGTCCGCGGTCGTTCTCGCAAGATGTGACGCCGCATTCCATCACGCCATCCTTGCCACGCTCATCAGGGTTGACTACCCGCGCCTGACTGCGAAAGATCCGGGCAAGCTGGTTTCGGTCATCGCGCGAAGTCGCGCAGCGTTCAGGGCCATCACGTTTGCAGTGTTCTGGGCAATCGCCCCGACTGTTCTGCAATTGGTACTGTCCAGCCTCCTGCTGTGGAAACTGACCGGCGGTGCATTCGCACTGGGCTTTGCCATATCCATGTCCCTTCTCTTTGCCGCGACCTGGTTCCTGGCGGACAAAAGCAAGAGTGCACACGAAGAGATCTTCAGCGGTGCCGACATGCTGTCGAGCCATCTTGTTGAGAAGCTCGGCTTCATTCTCGACATCAAACTCAACAACGCATACACGAGAGAGGACGCCGCATTGCACCGCACGCTTGCGGTTTATATCGGCAAAGTGACCCGTGGAAACACCCGGCTCGCGCTTCTGCTTGTGGCGCAGGCTATCTGCACCGGCCTCTTGCTCACGCTCTTCACGGTGACGACCGCATACGGCGTCATCCATTCAACCTTCCGGGCAGGCGATTTCGTCATGATCGCCAGCTCCATCGTGACACTGGCAATCCCCTTCACCAACCTCGCGGGATCCCTGTCTGATTTGCGTCGCAACCATCTTGCGCTACGCGAGAGTTTCGGGCTGCTGGAGCTGCCAATCGAGCGCAGCGAATCCAGCGTGCGCATTGACCGCACGGCGAACGAAGTGATTCGCATCGAGCACGCAGTTGTGAAACAAGGCGAGAGCCAGATTCTGCAAGACGTGAACATCACTGTCAGCCAAGGGGAGCTTGTCGCGCTCGTCGGGCCATCAGGGGCAGGAAAATCAAGCCTGGCTCACTTGATGCTCGGGCTATCCCGCCCCGCGGCTGGCACCGTTTTCCTTTTGGGTGCGGACGTCAGCAAGCTGGCTGTCAGCGATATCGCCCGCGCAGTCGCGGTAGCACCTCAAGCGCCGATGATCCTCACGGGATCACTCAGGGAAAACCTGATCTACGGCTGTGACAGCCCGCCGTCAGACCATGCACTGCGCGAACTCGTAGCCTTGCTCGAATTGCAGGGGATTGCCGCGGACGGGCACTGCGATATCCTGGATCGCCCGCTTGGCATTCAAGGTCGGGCGCTGTCAGGAGGTGAGCGCCAGCGCGTTGCGCTGGGCCGGGCGCTCGCACGCCGCCCAGCGGTCATCATTCTGGATGAACCCACCTCGGCAATCGATCCAGATCGCGAAGCGCGAATCTTCGCACGCGTCCGGCAACAGGTACCAACGGTGATCGTGGTTACGCATCGCGATGCGCTGGTTCGGATGGCAGATCGCGTTTATCGCGTTGCGAACGGCACCGTCCAGGCGGATTCTCCAAGCATCGCCAATGCCGCGGGGTGACCCGGCAGAGATCACCAGCTTCCCGCCGAGGGTGTCGATGCCCACCGCACGCCGGTGCCCCCGCGGGACGGAGCAACGCGCCCGTCGCTCCGCGCTCGAAACACCTGCCTTAACGAGGCTTCTGGTTTGCCCGCTTGTTGGCTGCACGCGTACGCGCCGCCTTTTGGGCAGCTTCGGAACGGCCAGCCGCACCCTTTGTCCTCGCCGCTTTCTCGGCGGCAGCAGAGCGATCAGCCGCAGTACGCTTGCTAGCCGCGCGCTTTGCCTGCGCTGACAGTGCCTGATGCGAGGCCCCGGCCGTGCTCTCTCGCTTGAGCGCGTTGATAGCGGCACTGCGACGCTTCGCCGTACTTTCGGAGCTAGGCCGCCTTGGCGTCTTTTCGCCGGCACTCTTGGCAGCAGGCTTGGCCGCGCTCTTGGCCGCCGCGGATTTGGTACTCGCCTTCGGCGGCAGTTCAACGCCAGCGCGGCGCGCTTCCGACAAACCGATGGCGATGGCCTGCTTTGCCGATCGCACGCCGTGCTTGCCATGGCGGACGGCTTCGATCTCATCGCGAACAAAATGACTGGCCTGGGTACTCGGCGACTTCCCCGCCCGCTTGTCCGCCTTTGCCTGCGCGATGCTGGATGCTTTTGGCATGATGGTCTCCATGGTGTTGGCGACGTTGTTTAACCGACGCATATGCCATGCCAGGCTTTCAATGTGGTGGAAACCGTCACTCAAAAGGGAAACCGCCGTTGCGGCAGACGGCGAAAGCTGCACGCTGTGCGTTGAATCTACAAGGATGGCTGTTGCATGCTGCCCCGCTATCCAGACTCCCATGCCCGTAGCAGGTGAATGGCGATGGCTAGAGGTCAGCGTACCGGGGGAGAAGGTCTTGGTCGACAAGTCGCACCTCAATACTGTTCGCCACCCTTACGTGATCAGGAATCAGGTCCGAAAACACTTGATCGACGACACTGATGATGATCGTCCCGATTTGACACTGCTCTCTTATGACAGGAACGAGAGCACCCGCTTCCGGTACCTCACCTTGTGTGGCGGAGCGCGGCAGATAGATCATGTTGCCGACGCCAGGGCGATCGCGAAACACCTTCTTGGTCATATACGACTGAGCGTGCGCAGTAATTAGCAAGGGCGACCAAATGACGGCGGCTTGTTCCACAACGTAGACGAACTGCGGGGTGGTAATTGCCGGGTCGACTCTCGCCCTAAGATTGACAGTCCACGGGCGAAGTCCGCCGATCAAATACTTCAGCCCAGCGGCCTGGGCACCGTCTTGCCCATTCCAGAGGCCGACGTCACATGCCGTGGCCTTTCCGCTATTCATCGTCCGGAGGACCGCGAGCGCCGCTGGCTTGATTCCAGCATCTCCAAAGGCCTCATACCGCAATGCTTCATCCTTGCTGTCGCCGCCCAGGTACCACTTTCTGAACGACGGCCCCAAGGTCTGGATCACGCGGATGAACCTGCCCAGTTGATCCAACTGATCCTGGAGAGACGGGGAGACGGGTGGGCGAATGAGAACAGCAATTTCGGGGAGCAGTGTGCTCGTCATGGTTCAAAGACCGTTTCCAAGCCTGGATAGTGGACCGAGAATAGCGAAGCAAAGTGGGAGTAGCTCTTGGGCTCCATGAAGTACCAACTTAGCCTACAGGTGGCCGTGGCAGCGCGACCGCGTACTGTGTACCCGCTTGTCGGATCAGGCCGTTCTCCCCGCCCGGATTGCTTGCCCACCACTCCTTCGGCAATCCGTACTCGTCAAGAAACTACGTGGGCCCAAGAATCGCCGCATGTCATTCTGACTCGCCTGATGCAAGCAACTGTCAGGAGAATAGCTTTGAGACGATGAATCTTGAGTTCAATCAAGTTTTCTCTCATCTTAGATTTGTCTGCACCCTGGGTTCCTTATCCCACGCTATAGAACAATCGTTCTGTACTCTGAGGGGATATTGTGAGCGCACACCCAGCCAGAAACTTATGCGGCAAGGGAATTGTGTGCGGAGGGACAGTCAATGCCTGACGTTCGATCCGCTCTCCTTGACGGCGACGCAACAACCACTGGCGGCCATCTGGTCAGTACTGAGCCGTTTATGACACACCTTGGCAAGAGAGTTGCCGTGCACGGCACCTTTGCCACTTGTCCCAGGTGCAAGGAAGGAGGACCGGCGCTCAATAACTGTGAGCCCGCCTTTACGATCATGGGGAAGACGGTGCTGGTTGAAGGTGCCCGTGTCTACTGCAAATGCGCTTCCAAACCCTATGTCATCGCATCGCAGAAGACATTCACCATCGAAGTGGGTTCGATCGAGCAAACAAGTGCGAACGACCTGTCCGGTGAGCACATGCTGCCAGAGTCTCGACAGAAGCTCGTGGACACATCGACGGATTCCCTCGGGGACGATGCGGACCGCATCTGTCCGAATATGAGCAATGCCGAGTTCCAAGCTCATATCATGCGCCTAAAGCCCTTAGCTCGGTTGCGGCAAGGCAAGTCGAATTGCAGAGATGGCATACCACCGATCAGCAATGGTTCAGACAGTGGTTCGGGACCACCGAGGCCACGGCGCGTAATGAGATTGCTACGGGCCTGCAGCGGATGAATGCCGTGCTGACCGGCCTGACGCCCGCCAACTTCATCCGCTACTCGCCGGAAAAAATGCGACATGTTGGCTGCGTATCTCGCGAGCATAACGTCGGTATGGTCGCGGAGGTATGCGCCCCGGATACCGCGACGCATACCATCGCCATACGTTTGGACTTCTACACACTACGGTCGCGCCACCGAAGCTTCGATTCTCAGCTGCTAACCCTGGTGCACGAGGTATCCCACTTTGCTGACGTATTCGGATCTCTTGACCATTGGTACTCTACGCATAAGGCAAAGGCTCGAGCCAGAATCCAAGACCCAAGGACTATAGAAAATGCCGACAACATCGCGGGTTACATTGTCTGTTCTGAGTAAGGCGCTCGTAGCGCTATGGATCTTGTATGCGGCCATTGGGAACGTTCATGCCTGTAGGCCTGGTCGTTCGCTGGACTTATCGTTTCTCAACGAGTCGGCCGATCTGACCGCTGGGGAAGCGCTGCGACTAGCGAGTTGGATCGCGGATTTGAAAGCGAGCTTTCCGAACTATGAAGCCTTCTTCATCGCCGGCCATGTTGACAGTTCGGAGAAGGGCGGGAAGCGCTTGGCAGAGCAGCGCTCTGCTACAGTCAGTCGATTTTTGGTGGGCAGTGGTTTCAGCGCTGACCGCGTCCATTTGGCAACGGCGGGGACCAGCTTCAGCCGCCCGATCGAGGGTCTGGCTAGCCGCTCGACATCCATTGATTTCATCCCTGCTTGCCCGAATCAATGCTGCACTTTGCCGACTCACAAGGCGGAGGAGCTAGGAGAGCCGATGCCGGGTGGTTAAGGCTACCGCTTTTCTACCACCCCTGTTACGGACCCTGCCACGACAGCTTACGACTGCGGGAGCGTGCCGTGGGATCGCTCTGCAGTAGAGGGAACAACTGCGCGGCACGGCGGCTGCGGATCAATCAGCTATCGATTCCCCCTCCCCGACCTTTCGTGGCATTCCGCCAGGGGAAAGCAACTCCAGCCGCGCAATATCGAAGCGCTCACACTCCGCCTTCAACCACGAAGAGAAAATGGTCACGCGCCGATCCTCAGGATCACGAGAAAGCAGCATGTAGCGCGCCGGCGCGCGAACATGCTTGCCGAAGACATCCACCAGCCGCCCGCTCCTGAGCTCGTCGTAGACCAACGCCGTACGTCCCATCGCCACCCCCTGGTGGTTCAATGCCGCGCTGATGGCAAGGCTCGACAGATTGAATTGCGGCCCCGCCAGATGCGCCATCCATGCCGGATGAAACGCCTCAAGCCATGTGCGCCATTCCACGAACTCGGCTGCGCCGACCCATGGCGATGCGTCATGCAGCAACTCGACGCCGTCGAGCGACACCCCGTCGGATAGTCCAGGATGCTGCGCCAGATACTCGGGGGTGGCTACCGGAATCAGGTACTCGTCCAGCAAGACGTCCGCGTGCAGCTGGCTGTAGCGGACCGGGTCGTAACGCACTGCCACGTCAATGTCTTCCGCTTCCATCGATTGCCTGTCCAGGGCCTGGAACTCGGCTTTCAGGCGCACGGACACATCCGGCTGCTCGCGGTGAAACTCGGTCAGGCGCGGCATCAGCCATTGCAGCGCAAACGACGGCAGGCAATTGACCTGCAACGGCGCGTTTGGCAAGCCGAGCCGCTGGATGGTCTGTTGGATGTCATGCAGTGCGCGCGTCGTGGTCTCGAACAGCGCCTCGCCCTTTGGCGTCAGTTTCAGGCCCCGCGGCTGGCGCACGAAGAGCATGTAGCCGAGCCGGTCTTCCAGCTGGCGAATCTGCTGGCTCACCGCGCTTTGGGTGAGGCTCAGGGATTCGGCAGCCTTGGTGAAGCTCAGCAGGCGTCCCGCGGCTTCGAAACAGCGCAGCGCGCCGAGTACAGAGGAGTCGAGCATTGGGATTAGCCAAGCTAATGCATGCGTTAGAAACGATCGCTATTCTTGCACGACTGCGGCGCCTAGGATCCTCTCCCATAACGCATTCCTTGGAGAAGGACTTGATGAGCACCCTGCCGATGCCCGCAGAGCTATTAGCGCGACTTCAATCGAGACAGCCGCTGCTTTGGCTGAATCCGAGGCTGGGGCAACCCTTGCCGGCTTCCGCGCCGTCGACAGAACTTATCGAGGCAGCCGAGGCACGTCTTGCGCGCTGCGCACCGCTCATGGCCACGCTGTTTGCCGAACTGGTGCCGAGCCATGGGCAAGTGGAATCGCAACTGATGCCTGCCACCGCGCTCCAGCACGCGCTCATTGGCTCCGATGGCGCCGAGGGCGCGTGGTTCATCAAGCGAGACGACGAGCTGCCGATTGCCGGTTCCATCAAGGCGCGCGGCGGCTTTCATGAAGTCCTGGCGATTGCCGAGTCCATCGCGATTGAGCATGGCATTCTCGACCCGAATGGTGATCGCCGCGTGCTCGCGACGGCGGAAGCGCGCGCGCTGTTCTCGCAATACTCGATGACGGTCGGCAGCACCGGCAACCTCGGCTTGAGCATCGGCGTAATGGCGGCTGCGCTCGGATTCGATGCGGTGGTGCATATGTCCGCCGACGCCAAAGCGTGGAAGAAGGACCGTCTGCGCAAGCGCGGCGTGCGCGTCGTTGAACATGAGGGCGACTACGCAGAAGCTGTTGCAGCAGGCCGGGAGCAGGCGTTGGCGGCGCCGCGCTGCCATTTCGTTGATGACGAACGCTCCGCCCTGCTCTTCTTTGGATACGCCGCCGCAGCCCGTCACCTGGCACGCCAGTTGGCCGAGGCCGGCCGCGTCGTGGATGCCGCGCATCCGCTCTTCGTCTACCTCCCCTGCGGTGTCGGCGGCGCGCCCGGTGGCATCACTTTCGGACTCAAGGCTCTGTTCGGCGAACATGTGCACTGCTTCTTTGCCGAGCCCGTGGCCTCGCCGTGCGTGCTGGTGCAGTTGGCCTCAGGTGCGGACACGCCCGTATCCGTCTACGACATCGGCCTCGATAACCGGACCGATGCCGATGGCCTCGCCGTCGGACAGGCATCCCATCTGGTCAGCCCGTTGATGGCCTGCCAGCTCGCCGGCGTGTTCACCGTCCCCGACGATCAACTCTACGTTCAGTTGCTCGCGCTCAAGACGTCGATGGGCGTGGAAGTCGAACCTTCAGCGGCGGCCGGCATAGGTGGCCCAGGCTGGTTGGGCGGCTCAGCCGAAGGCCAGGCGTATGTACGCGATCACGGGCTCGACATGCGCGATGCAACGCATGTGATCTGGGCCACCGGTGGTTCGCTGGTTCCGAGTGATGAGCTTCGCAGGTTCCAGGCTTACGCGGAGACGCTGGCAGGCCGTTAGTCTGGCGCGATGAAATAGATCGGTCCCTTTCGTCTGGTCGCCTTTCGTCTATGGGACGTGCACTCATTGGTAGTCGCTAGCGGAAGTGTTGTTGCTTAGCCTAATCAATGGTGCTGAACACACCGCTTACAGCGACTCAGCCACGCTCGACAGTCCGTGGTTCTTTGCGTCCATAGCTCTCGCTATGGCCGGGTAACGCGCAGTCATACAAGACCCGCAAGGGGAAAACTGCGGGCCGTCTGTGAGCGGTGTTCAAGTGCCTGGCCGCCCTATGAACAGGGCGAAGTAACAATCTCACAGGAGTTGGCTATGGCGAAAGGATCTGCTGGTGCGCAGGTACGCACCATCAAGGCTGGGCGCACTTTTTACCCGGTTGCTGCAGGCAGCAATAATAGATTTTCTGAGCTACGGGCAATCCCTTGGATTCGATTGCGTGGTATTTGGCTGGAGAGAGCTGGTTTCAGCGTTGGACAGCTACTGAAAGTTCAGGTAGGCCACAAAAAGGTCGTGATTTCCGTAGAGTGAGGCACGCGGCGAGGTTGGTGGGAATCAACGGAACGGCTCCTACCGACCCTTCTGCGCCGTTCGAATCTTCCTCAACACGATGACGGCTATCCGAGTCCAACGGTCATCCGCCCTAATGCTGCTTCGGTAGACGGTCGCCATTTCAGTCATTCGGCAATCAGCGCGCCAACGGCAGAAAAGGCCAAGCAGCTATCACCGGTTGCCATGCCTACGGCCGCCTACCACCGCGGATTCAGCCGACCACTATCCGAAATTACCCTGTACTCATACTTGTCCGGCGCCATCACCCGGCCACTGCCTCCATTTCCGCCCTGCGCCCCTCCGTAAGGCCGTCCAATACATGACCCGAAGTTCCGAAGACAACTCCGCCTCTTCGATCCTGCATCCAGGTGGGAAGCCGCTCAAGTCAATGCCAAGTTCCACCGCCGCAGCTAGACAGATCACCATGCGCCTCGGGCACGCTGAACGCATCTCCGCGCGATAGAGGAAGAGCAGCGCGGCCTGGTAGCCGATACCGTGACGCCTGGACAGGTGCCGAGCCTGCCGTGCTGTAGTACCGCGCCAGTCACGCATCTCGCGCAAGATGTCGCCAAGGCGGTCGATCAACCGGTCTTCGCTCCCAATGCGATGCCGGACACGAGTCTTCTGCTCCGCCACGACCGGGCGCTCTCGGATATCCCGAATGTGGAGAGCAGGCTCGGCCGGCCACCGAAACACATTCACGGGGGAACTCACGCCTGTACGTGGCCGGGCCAGGGAGCGCCGGAGCTTGCTCGTTGCCTGAGGAGGAACTTCTGGATCTTGCCGGTCGACGTCCTGGGAAGGTGGCCGATGACTACTTTCTTCGGCGCCTTGAAGTGCGCCAAATGGGCGCGGCAATGTTCGATCAGTTCGCGCTCGCCGACCCTGGCGCCATCGACGACTTCGACAAAGGCGCATGGCGTCTCCCCCCAACGCTCGTCCGGCTGGGCGACGACGGCTGCCACGCGCACCGCAGGGTGCCGGTAGAGCACCTCTTCAACCTCCAGTGAGTTGATATTCTCTCCGCCCGAAATGATGACGTCCTTGGAACGGTCCCGGATCTGTACATAGCCATCCGGGCAGACGACTGCGAGGTCACCCGAGTGGAACCAGCCGCCGGCAAAAGCTTCCGCCGTGGCCTCGGGGTTCTTCAGGTAGCCCTTCATCGTCATGTTGCCGCGGAACATGACTTCGCCGATGGTCTTCCCGTCCCACGGCACCGGCACAAGGGTTTCGGGATGCAGCACGGCCATGCCTTCCTGTGCGGTGTAGCGGACGCCTTGCCGTCCTTTTCGTTCCGCCAGCGCACCGATGCCGAGTTCCTCCCATTCGGGCTGCTCCACGCAAACCGCCGCGGGGCCGTAGACCTCAGTCAGCCCGTAGATCTGGGTGATCCTGATCCCCATGCGCATCAGGCCTTCGATCACCGGGATCGGCGGGGGGCGCCGCCGATGAGTCCGTGGACCGGATGGTCGATGCCCGCCTTCCACGCTTCGGGTGCGTGGGCAAGCATCGCATGCACGATCGGCGCCCCGCAGTAGTGCGTGACCTGGCACTCGCGAATCGCATCGAGCACGGCGGCGGCCTCCACCCGCCGCAGGCAGACGCTGGTACCGGCGTTGGCAGCCAGCGTCCAGGCGAAGCACCAGCCATTGCAGTGGAACAGCGGCAGCGTCCACAGGAAAACGGGGTGCCGGGGCATGCCCCAGTCGAGCATGTTCGACAGCGCAGCCAGATAGGCGCCGCGATGGTGGTAGACCACGCCCTTTGGGTTGCCTGTGGTGCCGGAGGTATAGTTGAGGGCGATGGCCTGCCATTCGTCGACGGGCTCGCCGCCCTCCCAGTGCGGATCGCCCCCGGCCAGGAAGCCCTCGTATTCGATCTCCGCCAGCCTGCGGCCCGCTTCGACGGCGGGATCGACGATGTCGATCACCAGCGGCTTGTTGTCGAGCAGCGCCAGTGCGGCTTCGACTACGTCAGCGTACTCCGTGTCGGTGACCAGCACCTTTGCATCCGCGTGCCTGAGCATGAAGGCGATGGCGGCCGCGTCCAAGCGCACGTTCAACGTGTTCAGCATGGCGCCGCTCATGGGCACGCCGAAATGCATCTCCAGCATCTCCGGCGTGTTGGCGGCCATCACGGCCACCGTATCGCCAGTCATGACGCCGGCAGCCACCAGCGCCGACGCGAGGCGGCGGCTGCGTTCCAGCATTGCCCGCCAGCTCGTGCGGCGCTCGCCGTAGACGATGGCTGTACGCTCAGGGTAGACCTCGGCCGTCCTGCGCAGGAAGGAGATCGGCGTCAGGGGCAAGAAGTTGACCGGGCTGCGCTCCAGCCCATCCGCGCTGTGTTCGACGTGTTCCATGGATTGCCTCACTGGCTGCAGCCTTGCGTCAGTGCATTACGTCGCGGGAGATGATCATCCGCTGGATCTCGGAGGTCCCCTCAACGATCTCGAGCACCTTGGCATCCCCGAACGCGCGCGATACCGCGTACTCCGTCATGATCCCGTTGCCGCCGTGGATCTGCACGGCCTGATGGGCCGCCTCCATGGCCTTCTCGGTTGCGAAGAGCTTTGCCATCGAGGCCTGCCGATCGTAGGGCCGGCCCTCGTCCTTGGCCACCGCGGCGTCGTAGAGCATCAGGCGGGCAGCGTGCGCGTGGGTCGCCATGTCGGCCAGCTTGAACTGCAGCGACTGGAACTGGTTGAGCGTCTTGCCAAACGCTGTGCGCTCGCTCATGTAGCGGATGGAGCGTTCCAGCGAGCCCTCCAGGATGCCCAGGCCCAGCGTTCCGATCAGGATGCGGCCGGTGCTCACCTGTGACAGGGTCTGTCTAAGGCCGGCCCCGAGCTCGCCGAGCAGGTGCTCGGCAGGAATGGTGCAGTCCTCGAAGAACAGCTCGAATGTGGTCGATCCGCGCCAGCCGATCTTGTGAAGCTTCTTGCCATGGCTGAAGCCGGGCGTACCGTTCGGCACGATGAAGTTCGAAATCTCCTTGCGGCCGTCGGGCCGGGTTCCAGTCACCGCCGCAATGACGATCGGGCCGGTGATCTCGGAACCCGAGTTGCTGATGAAGGTCTTGGCGCCATTGACGACCCAGCAGCCATCCTTCAGCACGGCGCGGGTCTGGATATTCGCAGCGTCGGAACCGGCGTTCGGCTCTGTCAGGCCGATGCAGCCGACCTGCGTGCCCGTCAGGATCGGCCGCAGGAACCGCGCCTTCTGACCGTCGGTGCCGTAGTTGTTGAGCAGGCTGGCCGCTGTCGAATTGGCCATGATGGCTACCGCCACGGCGCAGTCGACGCGGGCGATCTCTTCCAGCGCAATGGCGAAGCCAAGCCAGTCGCCACCGCTGCCTCCCCAGGCTTCGGGGTAGGGCAGCCCGATATAGCCCAGTTCGCCGGCCCGGCGCCAGATCTCGTAGGGAAAACTCTCCTCTTCCCACAACCGGTGGGCGACCGGTGCGATCTCTTCCTCGGCGAAGCGGCGCACCGCCTCGCGGATCATCTCGTGGTGTTCTGCGATGTATGACATCGTCTTTCTCCTCAATATGATTCCTGCAGCATCGCCAAGTAGTCGTCGACCGTGGCAGTGCGGGGATTGGTGGCGTGGCAGTGGTCCTTTGTGGCGGCGACCGCGATGTCCTCCAACACGTCACGCGGCACGCCCATGACGCCGAGACCAGCCGGCAAGCCGAGACGGGCGTTGAGTTCGCTGATGGCCTGAGCCGGGTTCCCGCCGGCGGGCAGGCCCATGGCCTGTACCAGTGCGGCCTGCTTGGCTTGGGTCGCCGGCTTGTTGAAGCGCAGCACGGCCGGCAGCAGCACGGCGTTCAGCGTGCCGTGGTGCAACGAGACGCCGGGCACCGCGCCCAGCGGGTGCGACAGGGCATGCACCGCACCCAGCCCCTTCTGGAAGGCCAGCGCGCCTTCCATGGCGGCCATCATCATGTTCCAGCGCGCGTCGCGGTCGCAGCCGTCCGCGGTGGCCTTGCCAATATTGGCTAGGCCGCGGCGCAGGCCGTCCAGGGCGATCGCTTCGGCGGGCGGGTTGATGGCCGGCGACAGGAAGGTCTCGATGCAGTGGGCGATGGCGTCCATGCCGGTCGCGGCGGTCAGGGCCGGCGGCAGGCCCAGCGTCAGTTCCGGGTCGCAGATGGCGAGCTTCGGCAGCAGGAACGGACTAAGGAGGCCGAGCTTGCGGCCGGACTCCATGACGATGACCGCGCCCCGGCCCACTTCGCTGCCGGTACCCGCAGTTGTCGGGATGGCCACCAGCGGGGCGGCCCGGCTAGTGATCCGGCTCGCACCGCCTTCCACCGCCGCGTAGGTCTGCAGCGGTGCCGGGTGGGTCGCCAGCAGCGCGGTGGCCTTGCCCAGGTCGATGGGCGACCCGCCGCCCACGGCCACGATGCCGTCGCAGCCGTTGCCGAGGTAAAGGCCGGTCGCCGCGGACACGGCGGCTTCCGTCGGGTTGGGTGGGGTGTCCTCGAAGACGGTGGGAGAGCAATCCGGGCCCAGGGCGTCGAGCACCTTGTCGGCGATACCGGCGGCGCGGATGCCGCGATCGGTGACGATCAGCGGTCGCTGGATGCCCAGGCGCTGCAGCTCGGCCCCCAGCATCCGGATGGCGCCGAAGTCGATGTGGACGGTAGTCAGGTAGTTGATGACAGCCATGTTTTCCTCGTAGATATGTCGATGCGTCAGGCGCGGAACAGCGTCGGGTCCATGCGCGGAAGCGGCTCCGCCACGCGCACCGGCGGGAAGGCCATCAGGTCCAGTACCTGCGACCTGACGTCGATGCCGGGCGCAACCTCCTCCAGCACCAGTCCGTCTGGCGCCACCGAGAAGACTGCGCGCTCGGTGATGACCTTGGCCTCCTGACCGCGCTCGGCCACGTTGCGCCCCAGTGGATAGGTGATCTCGTCCACGCGCTCGACGAACTTGCGCACGCTCCCCTCGCGCCCGACCGACAGGAAGCCGTCGGTGGTGTCGGCGGCGAGGCCGCCGGTGGTGAAGGTGCCGGTGAACAGCAGCTTGCGCGCGTTGTAGGCGATGTCGATGAAGCCGCCCGGCCCCGGATTGGCCGCGCCGAAGCGGCTGACGTTGATGTTCCCGGCCCGGTCGAACTGGGCAAAGGCCAGCGCCGCCATCGGGCAGTTGCCGCCGTCGATGAAGTCGAACTGCGACGGGCCGTCGATCAAGGCCTCCGGATACTTGTTGGCGGAGAATTGCCAGCCGCTCATCACGACGCCGCCGAAGGGGCCGTGCTCGGTGGTAAAGCTGTAGCGATGCAGGCCGCCGTCGGCGAACAGGCCGTCTTCCATCATCACCGTGGGCACATCGGACGAAGCGCCGAAGCCGAAGATGCTGACTTCGCCGGGCCTGATTTCCCGGGCCGCCCGCCGGGCGATCACCTTGTCGGCGCCGGGCGTCAGGCGGTCCGAGGCGCGGCCGTCGAAAAGCTGGCCGCCGAGATAGGCATCGTCGTACCGGATGTCGGTGGTCATCATGGCGTCGGGTTCCACCACGACGCGATCCACCAGCACGCCGGGAATCCGCACCGCGTGCGCCGGCCGGGCGTGGCGCGGCACCAGCTTGCGCACCTGTGCGATCACGGTGCCGCCTGACGCCTTCACCGCCAGCGCCATGGCCAGTGCGCACGACGTGATCGGCTCATCCTCGAAGCTCAGGTTGCCGTCCTCGTCGGCACTTGTGGCGCGCAGGAACCCCACGTCGAGCGGCCAACTCGGATAGAACAGGTATTCCTTGCCGTCCAGCTCCTGCACCCGCACCAGGTCGTCGGTGGCGCGCGCCGTATACTTGCCGCCCTGCTGGCGCGGGTCGATGTAGGAGCCGAGGCCGATGCGGGTCAGGTAGCCTGGGCTGCGCCGGGCGACTTCGCGCAGCCAGTGCATGGTGGCGCCGATCGGCCAGCAGTAGGCTTCCACCCGATTCTCGCGGATCAGGCGCATGAACTCCGGGCGCTTGCCGGTGGCCGGATTCACCGCATTGGTAAAGTTGCCCGACACGATCCGCTTCATCAGCCCTTCGACGGCCACGTGATCCATGCCGCGGATGCCAATGCCGTCGCCGACACTGACCGGGAAGAAGAACGTCAGGTCACGAGGCGACCCAGTCTCGTGGAAGCGTTGCGCCAGCGCCTGGAACAACGCGTCCGGCGTCAGCCAGCCGATCACGCCGACGCTGCCCACGCTCTGACCGGGCCGGATATCCGAAACGGCCTGCGCCGCAGTGCAGATCTTGCTCATGCGATCTCTCACCTTCCTCGTCGCTCGCAGCCCGGGCTCAGGCCTGGAAATGGATGATGTGGGTGCCGACGCAGACCGTCTCGCCCCGCTGGTTGAGTAGCGTCGCCTCGGCCCACAGGCGCTTCTTCTCGTCGTCGGCGCGGGCAATGCGGTAGTTCACGGTAAGGGTGTCGCCGATGCGCACGGGCTTGGTGAAGCGCACGTTGTCGTAGCCGTAGGAGACCGCCGGGCGCTGGATCATGTCGAGATACTTGGTCACGGCGCCGGCGATGAAACCGACCATCATGGCGCCCTGCGCGATGCGGCCGCCGAAGCCCATGCGCTTGCAGTATTCGTCGTCCATGTGGTTGGGGTGGTTGTCACCGCTGATGCCGGCGAATGCATAGATGTCGTACTCGCCGAGGGTGCGGGTGTAACTGGTGTGCGTGCCAATAAGGGTGGATACGTTGCCTTCGTGCGGGATCTTGATGTCAGACACTTGGTTTCTCCGGGAGTGGGTTGGGTTCAGACCTGGGTGGCGTCAATCCTGCCCGCGAGGATGAGCAGGGATTCGAAGAGAAAGTAGTCGCCCCAGACCAGCTCGTTATCCATGGCGACGCCATTGCGCTTGTTAAAGCAGCCGCCGGTGAGGATGCCAGCCTGCCGTTCATCGCCTGGGCTGACCGGGGTCAGGAAGCGGGTCACGAGTTGCTCGATGCTATCGATGGCGGCCTGGCGGTAGACCGCCGCGCGCTCCGGGATGAGCGCGGCCAGTTTGAGCAGGCTGGCAGCGGCGATGGCGGTGGCCGAGGTGTCACGGTTAGTGTGCGGGATGGCGGGATCGTCGAAATCCCAGAAGGCCACGCGGTCGGCGGGCAGGTGCGCGACCCACCAATCTGCCACGCGGATCGCGTCGGATTTGAACGCCTGCTCGCCGCACGACAGCACCTGTGCGAGGCCGAGCATGCCCCACGCCTGGGCGCGGGCCCAGGTGCTGCTGTCATGGATGCCCTTGTGTGTGTAGCGCTTCACGAGCGAGCCATCGGTAGCGTTGAATGTGGCGGACTGGCAGACCGAGCCATCCTCCCGCACGCACAGGGCAATGTGCTGGCGCAGGTGCTGGCGGCCGATCTCGCCCGTGCCGAGCGCGGCGTCGTGCCGCAGCAGCAGCGCCACGGTGCCCGGAATCGCATCGATGTTGGCCTCGCTCGTCCCCACGCTGGAGGCCTCCTCGGCCTCGGAGCCGAGCGGGATCAGGCGGGCCGCTTCGCTGTACATCTCCGCCAGGCCACGCGTGCCGTCGAGGGCGAGCCCTGCGGCCTGCGGATCGGCCAGCAGCGAGCCTCCGAGTTGCGCGCCGTACCAGAAGAGGAATCCTTTGAACACCGACTTCGACGCCACCCGCGGTGCCAGCCGCGCGGACCACATGCGGGCGCTGTCGCGGTACTTCTGCTCGCCAGTGCGCAAGGCAGCCAGCCACAGCATCCCGACCCAGAAGCCTCCGGTCCAGTCGCCGGCCGGGGAGCGTGTCCAGGTGCCGTCGGCCGGATTGCCATAGTGCGGAAAGCCCGCCTCGTCCTGCGCGATCGTCGCATCGATGCGTTGCAGGATGCGATCGAGCGCATCATCGATCAGTCTGGAATCCATATCTTTGTCTCCATGCATACATTGGCTTATCCGGTCTTCGCTGCCAGCCTTGCGGACCGCGGGGTGGAGCGCGGAGCGGGGTATGCATGGAATCGTAGGGATTGCGCAAACTAGCGTCCAATATATAATTAATCGCTCTTTTATACTTACAGGATATAGCGATGGACCTTCGCCACCTCCGGTACTTCATCGCCGTCGCCGAGGAACTCAACTTCACGCGGGCGGCCGAGCGCCTGCACATCGCCCAGCCGCCGCTGAGCCTGCAGATCCGCCAACTCGAGGAGGAGATGGATGTGACACTGCTGAACCGCTCGCGTCGGCACGTGGAGCTGACCGAGGCGGGTCGCATTTTCCTGGAGCAGGCGCGGCAGATTCTGCGCGCTACTGAGAGTGCGGTCATCCAGACGCAGCGCGCGCATCGCGGTGAGACTGGCCGGCTGACGGTCGGCTTCTTCGAGCACACGTCCTATACGCTGCTGCCGCCCATCCTGCGCGCCTACCGGGAGCGTTTTCCCTCCGTGGAAATCCTGCTGCGCTGGTTTCCGGTCGTCGAACAGGCAGAAGCGCTGCGGCGGGGTGACGCGGATATCTCCTTCATGCGGCCCGTGCCCGACCTCGAGGACGTGACGTGGGAAACCATCCTCGAAGAGCCGTTCGTGCTGGCTGTGCCTGCAAGGCACCCATTCGCGAACGCGGAGTCAATCTCGCTGAAGGATTGCGCGCAGGAGCCCTTCATCATGTACATGCCTGAGGCGGCGCCGGACTTCCACGCCATGAACATGCGCATGTGCGCGTCGGCGGGTTTCGTGCCGAAGGTCGTGTCTGAAGTGGGGCAGGTCTACACGCTGGTCGGGTTGGTCAGCTCCGGTGCGGGCATTGGCTTCGTGCCGGCATCGGTCCGGCAGATGAAGTTCGACCACGTCGTCTACAAGCCGATCAAAGGCCGGCAACCAACAGTCGAGATCATGCTCGGCTATAGCCAGCGCACCCCAACGCCGCTGATGACGGCTTTCATCGAGACGGCGAAAAGCATGCTGTGAAGGTTCCCCCGGGCCTCGCCCGCTGTAACGTTGGCGAGGGCCGGAGAATGGCGCGGACGTTCAGGCGCGCCGGGCTGCCGGCAATAGGCGGCAGCCGTACGTGGCGGTCGAACGCCAGCGAGTTGCCGTCGGCCAGGGCGGCCCGCAACAGGCGTGAGAGGAAGTTCTGATAACAGGGCGGTCTCGGCCATTGCGCTCGGTGAGGGTGTCGCCCAGCCCTTCGATGCCGAGGTCGATGGCCTCCAGGAAGCTGGCGCTCGCCTCGGGCGTCGTCTCGCGACAGGTGATCTTCATGACGTCTTCTTCCCAACCAGCGGGCAGCTACCTTCTTCCATCGGCCGGAACGCCTCGTTGGCGGGAATGGAGGCGATGAGCTTGTAGAAGTCGCCCGCATACTTCGATTCCGACGGCTTCTTCACCTCGAACAGATAAAGCTGGTGGATCTTCCGGCCGTCTTCGCGAATGCTGCCCTTGCCGAACAGCTTGTCGTCGGTGGGCATCGCCTTCATCTTCGCCACCACGGCGCCGCCGTCGCCATCCGCCTTCATCGCCGTTACTGCCTTCAGGTAGTGGATCACAGCCGAGTACGTACCCGCCTGCGCCATGGTCGGGAACTTGCCGTTGTTGGCAGCGGCGAATTCCTTGCCAAACTTGCGGTTCTCGTCGGTCATATCCCAATACCAGGTCTCGCTCAGCAACAGGCCCTGTGCAGCCTTGAGGCCGAGCGCCTGGACGTCGCTGCTGAAGACGAGCAGGCCTGCCAGCTTCTGACCGCCGGCGGTCACGCCGAACTCGGCGGCCTGCTTGACCGCGCCGATGGTGTCGCCCCCGGCGTTGGCCAGGCCCACTACCTGTGCCTTCGAGGCCTGAGCCTGAAGCAGGTAGGAGGAGAAATCGTTGCCCGGGAAAGGATGCCGGACCTTGCCGAGGACCTTGCCACCGTTCTTGACGACAACGGCCTCGGTGTCGCGTTCGAGCGAGTGGCCGAAGGCGTAGTCAGCAGTCACGAAGAACCAACTCTTGCCCCCCGACTTGACAACCGCCTTGCCAGTCCCATTCGCCAGTGCCCACGTGTCATAGGCCCAGTGGATCGCATTGGGCGTGCAGGCCTTGCCGGTGAGGTCGGAGGTGCCGCCGCCGGTGACAATCATCACCTTGTTCTTTTCCTTGGCCACCTGGTTGACCGCCAGGACGACCGACGAGGTCGGCACGTCGACGATAGCGTCTACCTTGTCCACGTCGAACCAGCGGCGGGCGATGCTCGCCCCGACGTCCGGCTTGTTCTGGTGGTCGGCGGCCACGATCTCCACCTTCAGGCCATGCTTCTCGGGCGCGAAGTCCTGGACCGCCTTCTTCGCGGCCCAGACCGAACCGGGACCAGCCAGCCCGGCATAAACGCCGGTCTGATCGTTGAGCACGCCGATCCGGACCACGCCGTCCGTGATCTCGGCCTGCGCCGTCGAGGCCGTCAGCAGCGCGGCGAGCGAAAGCAGCTTGATGCGATTGTTCATCATGTGTCTCCTCTACTGTGGGGATATATATGGGGTGTTCCGTTCAGCGCTAGATTTCATGCCTTTCCTTCCACGCGCCGGCCATGCACGCCTGCTCCGGCGGGCGTTTCGTCATGACTTGGTGCCGGCACGGCAGCGTGGCACGGTGCGGGCCGGCCGCGGCGGTTGCCCACGATGTTCTGGCACAACGCGATCAACTCGCCGACGATGCCGCGGCGGAACGCCAGCACGCACACGACGAAGATGCTCCCCATGATCACGGTGATCATGGAACCGACCTTGTCGGCCAAGGCGTTCTGGATGGCGACCACGATGCCCGCGCCCACTACCGGGCCGAAGGCCGTGCCAAGGCCGCCCAACAGCGTCATCAGCACGACTTCGCCGGAGGTGTGCCAGTGCGCGTCGGTCAGCGTGGCAAACTGGAAGACCAGGGTCTTGGTGGCCCCGGCAAGGCCGGCCAGGCCCGCCGAGAGGACGAAGGCCAGCAGCTTGTAGCGCGCGACGTCGTAGCCCAGTGAGGTGGTGCGCGCCTCGTTCTCGCGGATCGCCTTCAGGATTTGGCCGAAAGGCGAATGGATGATGCGGTGGATCAGCCAGAAGGTGAACAGGAAGATCGCCAGCACGAAGTAGTACATGCGCAGGTCCGACGCCAGGTCGATCAGGCCGAACAGCCTGCCTCGCGGAATGGCCTGCATGCCGTCCTCGCCGCCGGTGAACGGCGCCTGCAGGAACAGGAAGTAGAACATCTGTGCCAACGCAAGCGTGATCATCGCGAAGTAGATGCCCTGCCGGCGAATAGCGAGCGCCCCGACGACAAAGCCCGCGGCAGCCGAGACGGCCGTGCCGAGCAGCAGGCCGAGTTCCGGGGTCAGCCCCCAGGTCTTCATGCCGTAGCCCGATATATAGGCCGCCGTGCCGAGGAACGCCGCATGGCCGAACGAGAGCAGGCCGGTATAGCCGAGCAGCAGGTTGAAGGCGCAGGCGAACAAGGCGAAGCACAGCACTTTCATCAGCATCACCGGATAAAGCACGGCAGGGGCGGCCAGCGCGCCCAGCAGCAGGACACCGTAGCCAAGATTTCTCATTTTCATACTCGACCTCACTTTTCCTTGCCAAACAGGCCTGCCGGCCGAACCATCAGCACGATGACCATGATCACGAAGACCGCCGTGGCCGACGCCTCCGGATAAAACACCTTGGTCAGTCCTTCGACCACGCCCAGTCCCAGTCCGGCGACGATCGCGCCAAGGATGGAACCCATGCCGCCGATCACCACCACCGCGAACACGACGATGATCAGGTTCGACCCCATCAGCGGACTTAGTTGCCCCGTCGGTGCTGCCAGCACGCCGGCCAGCCCGGCCAGACCCACGCCGAAGGCATAGGTCATCATCACCATCACCGGCACGTTGATGCCGAAGGCTTGGGTAATGCTTGGGTTCTCGGTGGCGGCGCGCAGGTAGGCGCCGAGGCGGGTCTTCTCGATCGTGAACCAGGTCAGCAGGCACACTGTGAGCGAGCCACCGATGACCCACGCGCGGTATTTCGGCAGGATCATGAAGCCGAGGTTGAAGGCGCCGGCCACCTCGTCGGGAATCGAATAGGGCTGTCCCGAGACGCCGAACTGGAAGCGGAACAGGCCTTCGATAATGAGCGCCAGCCCGAAGGTGAGCAGCAGCCCGTACAGGTGGTCGAGCTTGTACAGCCACCGCAGCAGGCCGCGCTCGATGGCGATACCCGCTAGCCCGACCAGCGCCGGCGCCGCCAGCAGCGACCACCAGTAGCTGATGCCGAGATACTCCAGGCCCGCCCAGGCGACGAATGCGCCCACCATAAACAGCGCGCCGTGGGCAAAGTTGATGATGTTGAGCATGCCGAAGATCACGGCAAGCCCGAGGCTGAGAATCGCGTAGAACGAGCCGTTCACCAGCCCGAGCACGAGTTGCCCCAACAGCCCCTGTAGCGGGACTCCCAGAATCGTTGTCATGTTGTCTCCTCCGCAGCGGTCTCAGACACCCAGTAGTTCCTGGAGCAGGTGCTGCTTCTCGTGAATCTCGTGCTGGTGGATCTCCGCGGCGATTTGGCCGTGCTCCACCACGTACATGCGGTCGGCCAGCGGCGCGGCGAACCGGAAGTTCTGCTCCACCAGCACGATCGTGTAGCCTTTCGCCTTGAGGTCGCGGATGACCTGGGCGAGCTTCTGCACGATCACCGGCGCCAGTCCCTCGGAGATTTCGTCCAGCAGCAGCAGCCGCGCCCCGGTGCGCAGGATGCGCGCCATCGCCAGCATCTGTTGCTCGCCGCCCGAGAGCCGCGTGCCCTGGCTATGCCGCCGCTCGTGGAGGTTGGGAAACATCGCGTAGATCTCGTCGAGGCTCATCCCGCCGCCACCCACCTGCGGCGGCAGCAAGAGGTTCTCCTCGCACGAGAGGCTGGAATAAATCGCCCGCTCTTCCGGGCAAAAGCCGACGCCGAGACGCGCGATGCGATGGGCCGGCATGCCGATTGCCTCGCGGCCGTCGATCATGACCGAGCCGGCGCGCCGCCCCGTCAGGCCCATGATCGCGCGCAGGGTGGTGGTACGGCCTGCCCCGTTGCGGCCGAGCAGGGTCACGCACTCTCCCTCGTTCACCAGCAAGTCGATGCCGTGCAGGATGTGCGATTCGCCGTAGAAGGCATGGAGGTCGGTGACCCGCAGGTATTCCGTCGCCATGATCAATGCCCTCCCTGCGCAGCGAGCGCGGCATCAGCGCTGCCCATATAGGCCTCGATGACCTGCGGGTTGGCGGAGACTTCCGCGTATGTGCCCTCGGCCAGCACGCTGCCGCGCGCCAGCACCGTGATGGCGTCGCAGATGCCGGACACCACTTTCATGTTGTGCTCCACCATCAGGATGCTGCGATTGGCCGAGACCTTCTTGATGAGCTGCATGACGCGGTCAACGTCTTCGTGGCCCATGCCCTGCGTGGGCTCGTCGAGCAGCATCAGCTCGGGGTCGAGGGCCAGCGTGGTGGCGATTTCCAGCGCGCGCTTGCGGCCGTACGGCATCTCGGCGGTCGTCATGCCGGCGAAGTCCTCCAGTCCGACGTCGGCGAGCAAAGCCATGGCCCTGTCATCGAGTGATGCGAGGACTTTCGGCGAGCGCCAGAACTGGAAGGAAATCCCGAGCCTGCGCTGCAGCGGGATACGCACGTTGTCAAGCACGGTCAGGTGCGGAAACACCGCCGAGATCTGGAAGGAGCGCACCACGCCCCGGCGTGCGACCTGTGCCGGCTTCTCACCGGAGATCTCGGCACCGTTGAACCGGATGGTGCCGCGCGTGGGATCCAGGAACTTGGTAAGGAGGTTGAAGCAGGTGGTCTTGCCTGCACCGTTCGGACCGATCAGTGCGTGGATGTGCCCACGCGTGACCTTGAGGCTGACGTCGTTTACGGCGACGAATCCCTTGAATTCCTTCCTCAGTCCGACGGTTTCAAGAATGAGATTGCTTGCCATGGTCATTTCCGCGCCCGTTGTTGGGGTCTGCTGGAGAATATGGCCGCAACTAAAACACGTCCAATATATTATTGGTTAGTCATTGATACTTTTTGTGTATATGTATGAGGCGCGCAGCCAGTCGGGCGCCACTCGCGAATTGTCGCGGACGTCAGGACACGAAGGCGTGTCGAAGCGCCACAAAGGCGACAGAAGCGATTGCGAACAGGGGTCTGTTGCTTGAGCGAAGCGGACGCACTAACGTCCACGCGTCGGTGGAGGCGAATGACGCTTCATGGCTGCGGATTCAACCGGTCGATGCAACACACTAAAGGCTTTGCAAGCCTGAGGGGTGCTGCAAATGAAGCAAAGACGGCGGATCTACTACACCGAGACCCAAAAGGCACTGATGTGGGAACGGTGGCGCAAAGGTGACACGCTTCATCAGATCGCACGATTGTTCGATCGGGGTCACTCTTCGATGCAGAGGATCTTGGCGGAGACCGGTGGTATCCAGCCAGTACAGCGACACCGCTCCCGATTGGCATTGACGCTTGCCGAACGAGAGGAGATCTCTCGCTCCGTGGCGGCCGGACTCTCTGTCCGGTCGATTGCATCCCGGCTAGGACGCGCCCCGTCTACCATTAGCCGTGAGCTCAGGCGAAACGGGGGAAGCCAAGGCTATCGTGCAAACCAGGCGGACGAGCTTGCCTGGGCGCGAGCGCGCCGCCCAAAGGCCTGTAAGCTCGTCGGAAACCGAACGCTGGCGCAGGTTGTGGCAGCCAAGCTGAGGATGCAATGGTCCCCAGAGCAGATTGCAGGCTGGCTCAAGCATGCATATGCGGTCAACAAGGACTACCAGGTGTCACACGAGACGATCTATCGTAGCCTTTATGTACAGGCCCGCGGTGCGCTGAAGAAGGAGTTGCTTGAACACCTGAGGCGCTGCCGGGTCATGCGTCACTCTCGTCTCTATTCCGCGAAGACTGACGACCGTGGAAGAATCTGTGACACCGTTTCGATCAGTGAGCGGCCTGCAACCGTCGAAGATCGCGCGATTCCCGGCCACTGGGAAGGCGACCTGCTCTTCGGCAGCGACAACAGCCAGATCGTCACCTTGGTCGAGCGTCAGACGAGGTTTGTGATGCTGGTGAAGGTTGCCAGCAAGGACACAGAGACTGTGGTCAATGCCCTGATCAAACATGCAGGCAAATTACCCCAGGAGCTGTACAAATCGCTGACGTGGGATCGTGGAAAAGAGATGGCCGATCACAAGCGCTTTACCGTGGCGACCGACATTCAGGTCTACTTCTGCGACCCTCAGAATCCCTGGCAACGGGGCTCCAACGAGAACACGAACGGCCTATTAAGACAATACTTCCCGAAAGGCACGGATCTCTCTGTCTACTCGCAAGCCAAACTCAATGCCGTCGCGAGGCGGCTCAATGAACGTCCGCGCAAGACACTCAACTTTGATACGCCGGCCGAACGATTCCATCAAAACGTTGCATCGACCGGTTGAATCCGCAGCCGATAGCAGCCACCTTAAGCAAAAAAATGGGAGCCATCAGCTCCCATTTCTCATTATCCAAGGAAGATAACCACTCAATCCCAGCTCAACGCCCCACCCGTCTGATACTCAATAACCCGCGTCTCAAAGAAGTTCCTCTCCTTCTTCAAGTCAATCATCTCAGACATCCACGGGAACGGATTCTCCTCGTTCGGGAATAGCTGATCAAGACCAATCTGCTGGCAACGACGATTGCAAATAAACCGCAGGTAAGACTTGAACATCGGCGCATTCAGCCCCAACACCCCACGCGGCATGGTGTCCTCAGCGTAGCGATACTCAAGATCAACCGCCTTCTTGAACAGCTCCGTAATCTCAGCCTTAAACTCCGCCGTCCAAAGATGCGGATTCTCCAGCTTGATCTGATTAATCAGGTCAATCCCAAAATTGCAGTGCAGCGACTCATCCCGCAGGATGTACTGATACTGCTCCGCCGCCCCAGTCATCTTGTTCTGCCGCCCCATCGCCAGGATCTGCGTGAAGCCCACATAGAAGAACAGCCCTTCCATGATGCAGGCGAACACGATCAGCGACTTCAGCAGCTTCTGGTCGTTTTCCGGCGTGCCGGTCTTGAACGACGGGTCGGTCAGCGTGTCGATGAACGGGATCAGGAACTCGTCCTTGTCGCGGATCGACTGCACTTCGTGGTACGCGTTGAAGATCTCGGCTTCGTTCAGGCCCAGCGATTCAACGATGTACTGGTAGGCGTGCGTGTGGATGGCCTCTTCAAAGGCCTGGCGCAGCAGGTACTGGCGGCATTCCGGCGCGGTGATCTGGCGGTAGGTGCCCAGCACGATGTTGTTGGCGGCCAGCGAGTCGGCGGTGACGAAGAAGCCGAGGTTGCGCTTGATGATGCGGCGCTCGTCTTCGGTCAGGCCGTTCGGGTCTTTCCACGTCGCGATGTCTCGCGACATGTTGATTTCCTGCGGCATCCAGTGGTTGGCGCAGCCGGCCAGGTACTTTTCCCACGCCCACTTGTACTTGAACGGGACGAGCTGGTTGACGTCGGTCGAGCCGTTGATGACGCGCTTGTCGGCGGCGTTGACGCGGCGGTTGCTTTGCGCGGCGGCGGCGTTGGGGTTGTTGCCCAGGATGCCGGCTTGCGTGGCGCTCGGCGGCAGGACGCCTTGCTGGTCGGCGGTGGCAGCCGCGGGGTTGGAAACTGCAGCGGGTTGCAGGGCAGGCTGCGGTGCGGCCTGCGGGGTGGCTTGAACGTCGTCGTCCCAGCTCAGCATGATTGGTTCTCCGTGATTCGGTTGGGGGGCGCAGTTGGTCAGGTTTGACGCTTTACTTCGTTGATGCGCCGGCCCTCACCCCCGCCCCTCTCCCGCAAGCGGGAGAGGGGAGCAAACCGGGGGTTGTTTTTACGCTCAGGTTCTTCGCCTTACTGGCAGGCTTCGCACTCTTCAAACCCAGGATCGCCCGGGCGCATCGTGCAGACGGCGCCTTCGGCTTCCGGCATGGCCGGGGCCGATGCAGCGGCGGCGTCCAGGGACGACGTGCTGTCGCTGCCCGACGACACCGCGTTCAGCGAGCCGCGCGACACGGTGGACTTCTCCACGTGCGTGGCAGCCATCGTGCGCAGGTAGTACGTGGTCTTCAGGCCGCGCAGCCAGGCCAGCTTGTAGGTGTCGTCCAGCTTCTTGCCCGAGGCGCCGGCCATGTAGATGTTCAGGGACTGGGCCTGGTCGATCCACTTCTGGCGGCGGCTGGCGGCTTCGACCAGCCAGGTCGGCTCGACTTCGAACGCGGTGGCGTAGATGTCGCGCAGGTCTTGCGGAATGCGGTCGATGCGCGACAGCGAGCCGTCGAAGTACTTCAGGTCGGCGACCATCACTTCGTCCCACAGGCCGCGTTCCTTCAGGTCGCGCACCAGGTAGTCATTGACCACGGTGAACTCGCCCGACAGGTTCGACTTGACGTACAGGTTCTGGAAGGTCGGCTCGATGCAGGCGGACACGCCGATGATGTTCGAGATCGTGGCGGTCGGCGCGATCGCGATGCAGTTCGAGTTGCGCATGCCGTGCTGCTTGATGCGGGCGCGCAGGCTGTCCCAGTCCATGGTGCTGGACAGGTCCACTTCCAGGTAGCCGCCGCGCTCTTCGGCCAGCAGCTTGAGCGAGTCCTGCGGCAGGATGCCACGGTCCCACAGCGAGCCTTCGTAGGTGCTGTAGCGGCCGCGCTCTTCGGCCAGCTCGGTGGAGGCCTGGTAGGCGTAGTAGCACACGGCTTCCATCGAGGTGTCGGCGAACTTGACCGCGGCGTCGCTGGCGTACGGGGTGCGCAGCACGTGCAGGCAGTCCTGGAAGCCCATGATGCCCATGCCGACCGGACGGTGGCGCAGGTTGGAATTGCGGGCCTTGTCGACAGCGTAGTAGTTGATGTCGATGACGTTATCCAGCATCCGCATGGCGGTGCGGATGGTCTTCTGCAGCTTGGCATGGTCAAGCGCGTACGAGCCATCGGCCTGCTTGGCCAGGTGGGCGACCAGGTTGACCGAGCCCAGGTTGCACACGGCGATTTCGCTGTCGTTGGTGTTCAGCGTGATTTCCGTGCACAGGTTGGAGCTGTGGACGACGCCGACGTGCTGCTGCGGGCTGCGGATGTTGCACGGATCCTTGAAGGTGATCCACGGGTGGCCGGTTTCGAACAGCATGCCCAGCATCTTGCGCCACAGTTGCAGCGCGGGCAGCTTCTTGAACAGCTTCAGTTCGCCGCTGGCGGCCTTGGCTTCATAGCCCAGGTAGGCCTTCTCGAATTCCTTGCCGACCTTGTCGTGCAGGTCCGGGCAGGTGGCGGGCGAGAACAGCGTCCACTCCCCGCCTTCCATCACGCGCTTCATGAACAGGTCCGGGATCCAGTTGGCCGTGTTCATGTCGTGGGTGCGGCGGCGGTCGTCGCCGGTGTTCTTGCGCAGTTCCAGGAATTCTTCGATGTCCAGGTGCCACGTTTCCAGGTAGGCGCAGACGGCGCCTTTGCGCTTGCCGCCCTGGTTCACGGCCACGGCGGTGTCGTTCACTACCTTCAGGAACGGCACCACCCCCTGGCTCTTGCCGTTGGTGCCCTTGATGTGCGAGCCCAGTGCGCGCACATTGGTCCAGTCATTGCCCAGGCCGCCGGCGAACTTGGACAGCAGCGCGTTTTCCTTCAGCGCTTCGTAGATGCCTTCCAGGTCGTCCGAGACGGTGGTCAGGTAGCACGACGACAGCTGCGAGCGCTGGGTGCCCGAGTTGAACAGGGTCGGCGTGGACGACATGAAGTCGAACGACGACAGCAGCTGGTAGAACTCGATGGCGCGCGCTTCGCGGTCTTTCTCGTTAAGCGCCAGGCCCATGGCCACGCGCATGAAGAAGGCCTGCGGCATTTCGATGCGGGTTTCATCGATATGCAGGAAGTAGCGGTCGTACAGGGTCTGCAGGCCCAGGTAGTTGAACTGGAAGTCGCGGCCGGCGTCCAGCGCGGCGCCCAGGCGGGCCAGGTCGAAAGTGGCCAGCTTTTCGTCGAGCAGTTCGGCCTCGATGCCGCGCGCGATGAACTTGGGGAAGTATTCGGCGTAGCGCGTGGCCATCTCGGCCTGGGTCACTTCGGTGCCCAGGATTTCCTTGCGGATGGTGTGCAGCAGGATACGGGCGGTGACCTGGCTGTAGTCCGGGTCCTTCTCGATCAGGGTACGCGCGGCCAGGATGGCGGAGTCGTACACCTGCGTCATCGGTACGCCTTCGTACAGGTTCTTCAGCGTTTCCTTCAGGATCGGCTCGGCGCTGACGGCCGAGTTTTCCCCATTCCCCAGGCCGGAGCAGGCGTTGTCGATCAGGGCGTGCAGCGCGACGATGTCGAGCGGCTTGCTCACGCCGGCGTCGGTCACGTTGATGCTGATGCCGGCCTCCTGCACGCGGGCCACGGCCTCGGCACTGGCGCTGGCACGCTCGGCCTTGCGCTTCTCGCGGTACAGCACGTAGGCGCGGGCCACTTCATGCTCGCCCGAGCGCATCAGCGACAGCTCGACCTGGTCCTGCACGTCTTCGATATGGATGGCGCCGCCGCTCGGGCGGCTGCGCACCAGCGCGCGCACCACGTTGCCGGTCAGCTGCTCGACGATCTCGCGCACGCGCGCCGAGGCAGCGCCCTGCCCGCCGTTGACGGCGAGGAAGGCCTTGGTCATGGCGACGGCGATCTTGGACGGCTCGAACGCCACCACGGCGCCGTTGCGACGAATGATCTTGTGGTCCGGGTAATTCGTGGCTGCGGCGCTGGGGGTCTGCTGCGCGGTCGAGGCCTGGCTGGCAACGCCGGTGGCGGCGCCACCCGTGGTGATTTCGTTCTGGGCCGTTTGCATGAGAACTCCTGTTTTTACCCTGGAAATAAGAGACAAAGAGTCCCTGGCGAAATGCGGCGAAAAAGAACGTCCCTCCCGGCTGCATAGCGGGTGCGACAGACTGCCTTTACGTGAACATTTCGCCAGGGACTCTTGTGATTCGCTGGCCTTGCGTGGAGTTTTGCAGTCGACGCGAACTTCGCGGCTGCTGCCTCGCTCCTTGGGCCGGCTCCCCGGTTTGACTACTAGATATAGTGTGTGATGCGGAAAACTGGGCTAAGTATAGTGAAACGAATCCGAATGACCAGTCTTGACAACCGTTATTTGGGGGCCGCCCGCGGCTGTGCGGCGGCGCCACATGCCCGCAAGCCTAGTAGTCGCAAGGGTTTCGGCCAGACCGTTCGCAACTGCACATTTGACAAAAATTTTTTTGATTGTTGCAGGGTTGCGATAGCCCCACACCGACGTGGGGCATGTGCGCGGGGATGGGGCACGCCAGCGTTAGCAATGACGTTAGGAATCCGTCACCTGCCGGGCAGCGCCCGGGCACTGGTAGGGCAGCATGCCCGGCGCCACGCCGGCCTGCCTGGCAAAGCGCTCCCAGTCGAAATGCGGGCCGGGATCGGTCTTGCGGCCCGGCGCGATGTCGCTGTGGCCGGCAATCGCGCGCACCGGGTAGCCTGCCATCAGCGCTGGCACCAGCGTCGCCACGGTGTCGTACTGGGCTTTGGTGAACGGCAGGTCGTCGCAGCCTTCGATCTCGATGCCGATTGAAAAATCGTTGCAGCGCGCGCGGCCGAAGAAGTCTGACTGCCCCGCATGCCAGGCCCGCTGGGTGCACGGCACGAACTGCACCAGCTCGCCCGTGCGCGTCACCAGGAAGTGCGCGGACACCTGGACCTGGTGGATGGTGGCAAAGAACGGGTGCTTGTCCGGGTCGAGCCGGTTCTGGAAGAACGCCTCGATGTCGCCGCTGCCGAACTGGCCGGGCGGCAGGCTGATGTTGTGCAGCACCACCAGGTCCACCGGCATGCCGTCCGGACGTGCGTCGAAATTGGGCGACGGCACGCGGCGGGCCGCCGGTACCCAGCCGTCGGCATCGGGCAGGAAGGCGGAACGTGCAGGCGCGGTCATGACGTGCCCTCGCCTTCCGCCGCGCCGCGGTCGGCGGCGTCCATGGCTTCGCGGATGCCCAGCTGCTGGATGCGGTAGCGCAACTGGCGCAGGTTCAGGCCCAGCAGCGGCGCGGCGGCGGTGCGGTTGAAGTTGGTCTGCGCCAGCGCCTGCAGGATCAGTTCGCGCTCGACGGCTTCCAGCCTGGCGGGCAGGTCGATCGGGAAGACGATGCCGCGGCAGGCGCGTTCGGCGGGGTCGCCGGGGCCGGCCTCGGGCGCGGTTTCTTGCTCCTCCGCGTAGGCAGCAGCGGCCGACGGCGGTGGCTCGGGCGCAACCGGCGCAGGCGTGGCGGCGGCCGGCGCGGCCGCAACCGCTGCCGTGTCCCAGGGCGCGTAAGGGTATGGCGCCATCGGCTGCGGCACCATTGCCGGCGCCGGCGCATGCATCAGCCCGGCGCGCCCGGCGCCTGCGTCCAGCGGGCCCAGGTCGGCCACCTCGATGTCGCCGCTCTCGGCAAAGGCGTAGGCGCGCTCGAGCAGGTTTTCCAGCTCGCGCACATTGCCCGGGAACGGATAGGCCGCCAGCCGCTGCAGCGCGGCCGGCGACAGCCGCTTGGGATGCGCATCGCCGTAGCGCACCGCCAGGTGGTCCAGGATGGCGCGCGCCAGCACCGGAATGTCTTCGCCGCGCTCGCGCAGCGTGGGCATGCGCAGCGCCAGCACGTTCAGGCGGTAGTACAGGTCCTGGCGGAACTGCCCTGCCGCCACCATCGCGGCCAGGTCCTTGTGGCTGGCGCACATCACGCGCACGTCGACCGCGTCTTCGCGGCTGGCGCCGATCTTGCGCACGCGGCGCTCCTGCAGCGCGCGCAGCAGCTTGACCTGCATCGGCAGCGGCAGGTCAGCCACCTCGTCGAGCAGCAGCGTGCCGCCGTTGGCGGCCTGGAAGAAGCCACCGCGCTCGGCGTCGGCGCCGGTGAACGCGCCCTTGACGTAGCCGAAGAACTCGGACTCCATCAGGTTCTCGGGGATGGCGCCGCAGTTGACGGCGACGAAGGGATGGGCGGCCCGACTGCTGATCGCATGAATGGCTTGTGCCGCGCGCTCCTTGCCGCTGCCGGATTCGCCGCTGATCACTACCGGCGCCATGCTGCGCGCCAGCCGCGACAGCGAGCGGCGCACCTCCTGCATCGCCGCGGAATGGCCGGGCAGCAGCGCCGCGGCGCGGTCGGCCGCGTGCGCGGCCGCGGTGGCGGCGTCGGCATCGGCGCTGTCGCGCGACTGGCGGCCGAGCGCGTTCAGCACCAGGCTGCGCAGCTGCTCCAGCGACACCGGCTTGGCAATGTAGTCGAAGGCGCCGGCCTTGAGCGCTTCCACGGCGTTGTCGGCGCTGCCGTAGGCGGTGATCACCGCCACCGGGATGCGTTCGGGCGCGGCCGACAGCTGGCGCACGATCTCGATGCCCAGCCCATCACCCAGGCGCATGTCGGTCAGCACCAGGCTGTAGCGGCCCTGCGCCAGCTTGTCGCGCGCCTCGGCCAGCGAGCCGGCCAGCACCACGTCATGGCCCATGCGGCGGATCGAGATGTCCAGCAGCTCGCGCAGGTCGGCCTCGTCGTCGATGACCAGGATGGGATCGGGCGGGCGGGACATTCTGGGCGGCATGGGTGATGGCGGAATCGGTAGGGTCAAACGGCGGCCGCCGCGGCGGCTTCGGCGCTTTCGATGCGCAACGTCAGCACGAAGGCCTTGGCCGGCAGTGTATCGCGCGCGGCGGCGGCCAGCATGCCGGTGCGCTCGATGAGCGCCGGCAGCGAGATGGTGCCGTAGCGCACCTGCGCGTCATTGGCGCCGCACAGCTCGCGCGCCATGAACAGCCCCAGCCCGGTGCCCTGGGCGTTACTGGTGAAGAACGGCTCGAACAGGCTGCGCTGGTGTTCGCGCGCCACCTCGGCGCCGTCGTTCCAGACGATCAGCTCGGCATGGTGCTGGTCCAGCGCGTGCGCCAGCAGCCGGATCGAGCCGGGCAGCCGGCTGCAGTAGCGCCAGGCGTTGTCGAGCAGGTTGCCCAGCACCTGCTGCAGCTGCGCGGCGTCGAACACCACCGGCTGGACCACGTCGACGGTCAGGCGGATGGCATTGGCGTTGATGTCGGCGCGGCCGGCCGGGCGGGTCTCGCCGGCGCGGGGGCGGCGCTGGCGCATTTCGGCGCGCCAGCGCTCGACGATCTCGGGCAGCGCCTGCGCCAGCTGCACGGTGCTGCGGCCGGTGCGCGGGCGGCGCGACATCTGCAGCACGTCCGCCACCACCTGGTCCAGCCGGCGCACGTTGTCGTGGATGATGCGCAGCAGGCGGGCGTCGATATCGACACCGGCACCGCCCTGCTCCGGTGCGTCCGGATCGTGCCGGCCGGAATCGCCCAGCAGTTCGCTGGCCTGGCTGATCGCCGCCAGCGGGTTGCGGATCTGGTGCGCGATGCTGGCCACCAGCCGGCCCATGGCGGCCAGCTTTTCCTGCTGCACCTGTTCGGCGATGCGTTCCCAGCTTTCGATATGGACCAGCACGGTGTCGCGCATCTCGCTGCGCAGCAGCGCCTCATCCTCCTGCGACCACGCCATGGCCTCGTTCTGCGCGATGGCCAGGCGCAGGCGGGCGGCGGCTTCGGGCGACAGCTCGTTCCACGCGGCGGTGTCGAGCGCGGCCGGCACGGTGCGGCCATGCGCCATGGTCGAGCGCAGGCCGGCCAGGCCCGGCAGCACGAAGCGCAGCCGCAGCCGGGTGTGCTGCATGGTGCCATCGGCCAGCGCGGCGCCGGAAGCCATCGGCAGCAGCTGCAGGATGCGCGGCACGTCGTCCTTGCTGCGCAGCCAGTCGCGCAGCATTTCCATCAGCGGCTGCAGGCGCGGGATGCGGCGCAGGTCGAACAGCACGGTATCGCCGCCGCCCGGCCCGCCTGCGCCGGCCGGCGCAGCGCCCAGCTTGCGCGAGTAGATGCGCTCGTGCGGCTGCACGCCCAGCAGCACCACCGCGGCGGGATTGGCGGCCACTACCGCGCCGTTGGCGCGCACCAGCATCACGCCGTCCTGCATGTCGTTGACCATCAGCCGGTTGACCAGCTGCTGCAGGCGCAGCTCCTGCTCGCGCGCCAGCGCCAGGCGCTCCTGCGCCAGCTGGCGGTTGGCCAGCATATACATCAGCAGCGCGGCGATCATGAACACCAGGCCGAACAGGCCCGAGCCCAGCAGCCCGGCATCGGCCTGGCGCAGCAGGATGGTGTGCATGAAGGGCCCGCTCATCACCACCAGCGCCGAGATCGCCGCGGCAAATAGCGCGAACAGCAGGCTGGTGAGCGCGCCGGCTTCCAGCGCCGGCAGCAGGAAGATCATCGCCAGGCCCTCGGCGTGCCCGTCGCGCCCCAGCACGCTGAAGACCAGCGCCAGCAGCGCCAGGTCGGCCAGCACCTGCACCCGCACGCGCAGATGGAAATGCCGGCGCCACAGCGTGCCGGCCAGCATCGCCAGGGCAATGCCGAGGTAAGGGACGGCGACGGCCATGGCCGCCGCATGCTCGATGCCGCCCATGGCGTCCAGGCCAAAGGGCAAGGCGGGGATCGCGGCCGCGATGGTAGCGGTGGCGGAAGTGGCCGCGCCGGTGACCGGCTCGCCGCGGCGCATCAGCGCAAAGCCGACCAGCAGCAGCCCTATGGCGACGCGGGTCCAGCAGAAATAGCGCAGCAGGCGCCAGTGGAAGTCAGGCGGCTCGGGCTGGCGCCACAGCTGCGCCAGCCCGCGCCAGGCGTTCAGCCGCTGCCAGGCCGACGGCGCCGGCTGGGTCATGGGTGCGGGCCGCTGCTGCCGTCGCCGCTGCCGCGGCTGCTTTCGGTGCGGCTTTCTTCAGGCAGGTGGCTGCGCCGGCAGTAGTGCAGGCCGCGCCAGGCAATGGCATCGCCCTGCGGCAGGTGCACGCCGCACTGGGCGCACTGGACCATGCGCTCGGCGGCCGCGTCGGGCGTGCCGGCGGCGGCGTGTTCGCTGGCCTCGCGCGCCTGGCGGGCGCGATGCTCGGCCAGCCGGGCCTCGGCGCGGGCGCGCAGCCACCAGAAGACGCCCAGCACCACGGCCAGCAGGATCAGGATACGTGCCATGGAGAATCAGAGCCGGTGCAGGACGACTTCAATCACGAAACGGCTGCCGACATAGGCCAGCAGCAGGATGCCGAACGAGGCCATGACCCAGCGCAGCGCCACCTTGCCGCGCCAGCCGCGGAAGATACGGCCGGCCAGGATGCCGCCGAACATGGCCCACGAGATCAGCGCGAACACGGTCTTGTGGTCCAGCCGGAACGCACGCCCGAACAGCTCTTCGGAGAACAGCAGGCCCGAGCCGATGGTCAGCGTCAGCAGCACGAAGCCCGCGCCGATCAGCCGGAACAGCAGCTTCTCCAGCGTCAGCAGCGGCGGCAGCAGGTCCAGCCAGCGTCCCAGCCACTGGCCGGGCTGCGGTGCCGCTGGCCGCGCCGGCGCGTGCCGGAAGCCGTGCAGGCGCCGCTCGGCCAGCAGCATCAAGAAGGCGTGGAACGCGGCCAGCGTGAACAGCCCGTAGGCCACGTTGGCGATGATGAAATGCAGCTTGAACAGCGGCCGCGCCGCGTAGCCCAGGATCTGCGAGCCGGGAAACGCCAGCGGCATCAGGCTGGCCACCAGCGCCACCGGGATCACGATCAGCCCCAGCCCCGCCAGCGAGAAGAAGAAGCTCTCGATCCAGTAAATGCCCACGCCCAGCCATAGCATGGCCGACAGCGCAAAGGCAAAGCCGAACATCATGCGCTCGGCCGGGAAGATCGTTTCATGCAGCAGCATGCCGTGGCTGGCCAGCGCCGCCAGCATCAGCACATGCCACCAGGCCGGGCGCCCCTCGCCGTGCGCGCCGCCCGCCGGAGGGATGCCGCCGCCAGCCACCAGCACGGCAGCAGCCGAAGCGCCGGCCGGGCCGGCCGAAGCCGCCACGCGCGGATGGCGCGTGGCCCAGCCGTGCCAGGCCAGGCCGCAATAGAGAAGTGCCGTCAGGGCATACAGTACAATGACCATTTACGCAGTTTACCTTAGTGCCCACGGCCGGTGGCGGCCCGCTTGAACCGGTGTGGCCGGTGTTCCAGGCCCGCCCGTGTGCCGGACTGCCTCCCGATTTCAGCCCCGAGCCCTGCTCCGACTTCTCCTCCGATTCCTGCCATGCTGGACAATCTCACTCAACGCCTGGCGCGTGTGGTCAAGACCATGCGCGGCGAGGCGCGCCTGACCGAGGCCAACACCGCCGAGATGCTGCGCGAAGTGCGCCTTGCCATGCTCGAAGCCGACGTGGCGCTGCCGGTCGTGCGCGAATTCGTCGCCCGCGTGAAGGAAAAGGCCATGGGCGAGGAGGTGGTCAGCAGCCTGACCCCGGGCCAGGCCCTGGTCGGCGTGGTCCAGCGCGAGCTGACCACGGTGATCGGCGGCGCCGAAGCCGCCAGCGGCAACAATAAAGAGGCCGAGCTGAACCTGTCGGTGCAGCCGCCCGCCATCATCCTGATGGCCGGCCTGCAGGGCGCCGGCAAGACCACCACCGCCGGCAAGCTGGCCAAGTGGCTCAAGGAAAACAAAAAGAAGAAGGTGCTGACGGTCTCGTGCGACGTCTACCGCCCCGCCGCCATCGCCCAGCTCAAGACCGTGTCCGAGCAGGTCGGCGCTGACTTCTTCCCGTCGCAGCCGGACCAGAAGCCGGTGGACATCGCCCGCGCGGCGGTGGACTGGGCGCGCAAGCATTACCACGACGTGCTGATCGTCGACACCGCCGGCCGGCTGGGCATCGACGAGGCGATGATGCAGGAAATCGCCGCACTGCACGCCGAGCTCAAGCCCGCCGAGACCCTGTTCGTGGTCGACGCCATGCTGGGCCAGGACGCGGTCAACACCGCCAAGGCGTTCAATGACACCCTGCCGCTGACCGGCGTGGTGCTGACCAAGCTGGACGGCGATGCGCGCGGCGGCGCGGCGCTGTCGGTGCGCCACATCACCGGCCGCCCGATCAAGTTCGTCGGCGTCGGCGAAAAACTCGACGGCCTGGAGCCGTTCTACCCGGACCGCATGGCCCAGCGCATCCTGGGCATGGGCGACATCCTGGCGCTGGTCGAGGAAGCCCAGCGCGGCGTCGACATGGAAGCGGCCGAGAAGCTGGCCAAGAAGATCAAGAAGACCGGCGACTTCGACCTCGAGGACTTCAAGGCGCAGATCGGCCAGATGAAGAAGATGGGCGGCCTGGGCAGCCTGGTCGACAAGCTGCCGGCGCAGTTCGCCCAGCAGGCGCAGGGCGCCAACATGGACCAGGCCGAAAAGCAGGTGGCGCGCATGGAGGGCATCATCAACAGCATGACCCCGGCCGAGCGCGCCAAGCCGGAGCTGATCAAGGCCAGCCGCAAGCGCCGCATCGCCGCGGGCGCCGGCGTGCCGGTGCAGGAGGTCAACCGCCTGCTCAACCAGTTCGACCAGATGCAATCCATGATGAAGAAGCTCAAGGGCGGCGGCATGATGAAGATGATGCGCCAGATGGGCGCGATGAAGGGCGGCATGAAGGGCCTCTTCAACCGCTGAAGCCGGCCGCCGCAAGCCGAACCGCCTCCCCGCACAAGAACAGGAAAGACATCATGATGACTGCCGAACAGGCCCGCGAGCTGTGGGCCAATTCCGAAGAAATCGTCTCCGCCGTGGAAGTCCAGGCCTCGCTGGACCGCATGGCCGCGGACATCACCGCCAGGATGGGCAATGACTTCCCGCTGGTGCTGTCGGTGATGGGCGGCGCGGTGGTCTTCACCGGCATGCTGCTGCCCAAGCTGGCGTTCCCGCTGGAGTTCGACTACATCCACCTCTCGCGCTACAACAACAAGACCGTCGGCGGCGAGATGCAATGGCGCGTGGCCCCGCGCGAATCGGTCAAGGACCGCGTGGTGCTGGTGCTGGACGACATCCTGGATGAAGGCGAGACCATGGCCGCCATCCGCCAGCGCATCATGGACATGGGCGCGAGGGAATTCCACGCCGCCGTGCTGTGCGAGAAGACGCTGAGCAAACCCAAGCCGATGCATCCGGACTTCTGCGGCTTTGCCGTGCCGGACCGCTACGTGTTTGGCTGCGGGATGGATGCGAAGGGTTACTGGCGCAACCTGGATTCGATCCGGGCGCTGGTTTGAATTAGAGAGGGGCGCGCGGCGCGCGCTGAGGGTGTTCTCCCCTCTCCCGCGCGCTGTATGGACCGGGGACATAGGTAACAGGTGTGCCAGGACATGGGTAACACTTTTCCCGCTTAGTCAGCGGGAGGAAAACGTTGCCCTGGAGCCAAACCACCGTGAAGCAGCAAAGAGAAGAGTTCGTCCGCCTGGCACGCCAGGCGGACGCCAATATTGCGGAGCTTTGCCGCCGCTTCTGCATCAGCCGCAAGACCGGCTACAAGTGGTTGAACCGAGAGGATCTGGACGACCGAACTCGGCGGCCACATAGCTCTCCCGGCCGAACTCCAGCTGCCATCGAAGAGAGCGTGCTAGCGATACGAGCCGAACATTCGGCCTGGGGCGCCCGCAAGATCGCACGCGTGCTGGAGCGCGACCACCGCATCCAAATCGCCCCGAGCACAGTCAATTGGGTGCTGCGCCGCCATGGCTTGATCGATCCGGCCGCCAGCGCGGCCGCTACAGCATGGCAGCGCTTCGAGCACGACCGGCCCAATGCACTATGGCAAATTGACTTCAAAGGCCACTTCGCTACCGACACGCAGAGGTGCCACCCGCTCACGGTCTTGGACGATCACTCCCGGTTCAATGTGCTGCTCAAGGCCTTAGGCAACGAACAGTTTGAATCCGTACAGGAAGCGTTAGAGATGGCTTTTGCGCGCTATGGGCTGCCCGAACGGATCAATGCAGACAACGGCCCGCCCTGGGGTTCTCCTGTGCCCCGAGCATTAACCACGCTGGGCGCGTGGCTGATTCGCCTGGGCGTGCGGCTCAGTCATAGCCGACCTGGCCATCCTCAGACCAACGGTAAGGACGAGCGCTTCCATCGAACCATGCAGGCTGAGCTGTTGGCCAACCAGCGTTTCCGGGATCTGGACGATGCCCAGCATCACTTCAGCCATTGGCGCCACGTGTACAACTTCAAGCGCCCCCACCACGCGCTGGATATGGAGACCCCCGCAAGCCGCTATGCGCCTAGCCCACGGGCGATGCCGCGCGAACTCCCGCCCATCGAGTACGGCAGCAATGACATCGTGCGAAAGGTAGGCGACGGCGGGCGCATCTGCTTCCGAGGAAAGACGTTCCGGGTCGGACGAGCCTTGGTCGGAACGCCCGTAGCGCTGCGCCCTCGCGTGGATCTGGACGGCACCTTTGACGTCTACTTCTGCCATCAAAAGGTCGCCACAATAGACCTACAGCAGGCCGATTAAACTGGAGACTGGACTGTTACCCATGTCCTGGCACATGTGTTACCCATGTCACCGGTCCATACAGCAAGCGGGAGAGGGAGCACACAATCGGTTCATGGAAAGGGCTTACGTCTACGCGTGCTGCGTACCCAGGATCGGCCACAGCGACGCCAGCAGCAGTACCGCCATCCCGACATTGAACGCCCGCAGCACCCTGGGCCGCGCCAGCCAGCGCCGCAGCGCCGAGCCGCACAACGCCCACAGCGCCACGCTGGGCAGGTTTACCACCCCGAAGATCGCCGACAGCAGCAGCACGTTGAGCCACAGGTTGCCGTGCAGCACATAGGTGCTGCACGCGCCCACCGCCATCACCCACGCCTTGGGATTGACCCACTGGAACGCCGCGGCCGCCCAGAAGCCCATCGGCCGCGCCACCTGCTGGTCCTGCACGCCGCCGGCCGTGGCCAGCTTCCATGCCAGCCAGATCAGGTAGACCGTCGCCACCACGCGCAGCACCTGCCAGGTCCACGGGAACGCATGGAACAGCGACCCCAGCCCCAGGCCCACCAATCCCACCATCAGCGCGAAGCCGATGCTGACACCGAGCAGGTGCGGCAGCGTGCGCACGAAGCCGAAGTTCACGCCGGAGGCGAGCAGCATCGTGTTGTTCGGACCGGGGGTGATCGACGACACCAGGGCAAAGCCGGCAAAGGCGGCAAAGACACCGGTGCCGGCGGCGAGTTGGGACACTTCCATGACTGACTCCAGGGGGCGTTCATGTGCTTTCGGAAAATCAGTCTACGGCCAGTTATCGGTACAGTACCGGTACACTTTCCAGGAAATGCGCCGATACAGGGCGACCGGTGGGCAGCGCGCGGCTCAGCGCAGCGCATGCCAGGCAACGCCCAACGCCAGCAGCCACAGCACGGCCCCGGTCAGGCGTTCGACCCACCGCACCGAGCGCGCGAAGCGCGCCGCCACCGCCGGATGCCCGATGCCGCCGGCCACCAGCAGGTCCCAGGCGAGCACGACGGCAAACATCCAGGCGCCATAGGCGATTTGCACCGCCTGCGGCGTGCGACTGGCGCCCAGCACTGAAAACAGGCTGGCGTAGAACAGCCCGTTCTTCGGGTTCAGCACGGCCGACAGGAAGCCGCTGGCAAGCTGCGCCGGCCAGTCCGCGGCCGCGGGTCTCGCGGCAGCATCGGCCGCAGGGATCGACAGCTCGCCGGACGCGCGCAACAGCCGCCACCCCAGCCACGCCAGATAGGCACAGCCGGCCCACTGCAACGCCGCGAACCATTGCGGCGAGTCACGCATCGCGGCCACGCCGGCCAGCGCCAGGCCGATAAAGACGCCATTGCCCAGCGCAATGCCCAGGCAGACGGCGCCGGCGCGCCGCGGCCCGTGCAGCAGCGCGCTGCGCACTACCAGGAAGAAATCCGGTCCCGGGCTGAGCAGCGCCAGCGCATGCGCGCCGGCCACCATGGCGAATTGCTGCCATGGCAATGCCCCGGGGGCGAGATCGAAAACCATGTCCATGCCGACCCTCCGTGAAGAGTCCGCATTGTGGTGCGCGCGGCGGCGGCCGGTCTTGAAGAAAGTTGCGGTGCGGCGCCAGGCCGGCGCCTCAGGCGGCGCGCTGATACCCGCGCGGCGTCATGGCCACGCGTTGCTTGAAGGCGCGCTGGAAATGGCTCTGGTCGGCAAAGCCCAGCGCCAGCGCGACCTCGGCCAGCGCCGCGCCCTGCCGCAGCAGGCGGCGCCCGTGCTGGATGCGCAGGTCGAGCTGGTAGGCGTGCGGCGTCATGCCGGTTTCGGCGCGGAAGGCCCGCACCAGGTGGTAGCGGCTCAGGCCGCAGGCGCGCGCCAGTTCGGCCAGCGGCAGCCGCTCGGCATGGCGCTCGCGCAGCAGTTCGCATAACTGCGCCACCCGGGCGGAGACCGCGGCCGGTATCGGCAGTGTCCGGGTGGTTGCGCCGCTATCGATGGCGGCATGCAGGTCGCCGATGAAGGCGACCAGCGCGGCCTCCTTCTCGACGCTGTCGGCGGGCGAGAACAGCGTGCGGCTCAACGCGCAGACCAGCCGGTAAACCTCCGGCGAGGCCATCACGCGTGCCGGCAGCCAGGCCCGCGCCGCACTGTCCTCGTCCAGCAGGGCCGCGATCCAGGCCGGGTCGAAATGCAGCATCTGGTAGCTCCAGCGCCCGTCCGGCACCGGATTGCAGGCATGGACCTGGTGCGCCGGGATCACCACCACCGCGCCCGGCCCGAGCACCGCGCTTGCATCGCGGCAGGCAAAGCGGCTGGTGCCGCCGTCGACGGCGCCGACCGACAGCGTGGCATGGCTATGCGCCAGGTAGCTGGCGCTGCTGTGGCTGGCGCGCCGGCTTTCGGCAAACGGCAGCGCGGGGTCCGCCCACCAGCAGCCGGGTGCCGGTGCGGCCGCGGGACGGCTCACGCCGCGCTGCGGTACGGCCGTTCGCGCAGCCATTTGGTGGCGATCCACTTTTCGCCGGCGGCTACGGGCAGGCCGGCGTGCAGGGTGCGGTCGTCGAGCGTGCCGTCCGGCAGCAGGTAGCTGAAGTAGACCGCGTTGCCCTTGACCGGCGCCACCTCCAGGCCCACGCGCGGGAATGCGGTGGCGCCGCCCGCCTCGGGCGTGTTCAGGTAGATCACCAGGGTGGCGATGCGCTGCCCGCCGACCGACAGCTGCCGCGCTTCGCCGGGACGCTGCGGGTTGAAGTAGTCGAAGTGCGGCTGGTATTCGCCGCCCGGCTTGTAGTTGAGGATCTGGAGCCCTTCGCCATGCTCGGCCGGCACCCCGGTGACGGCGGCGATGCGGGCCTCGATGCGCGCGATCAGGGCGTGCTCGGCCACCTGGAACATCGCGCCCATGCTGGTGCGGGCGTCGATCAGGTTCTCGTCGCCGGTGTCGGGATTGACCACCGGCGAGCGCGCCAGCCGGCCGCGCGACAGCGCCACCAGGGCATCGCATTCGTCGTCGCTCAGCAACTGCTGGAACAGCTGCACCTGCGGCGCCGCCAGCCGGAACAGCACCGGCACCTGGCGGTCGCCGCCGTCGGCCGCGTAGACCGCGGGCGTGCCGGCGGCCGCCACGTCGGCCGGCGCCGGCCGTGCCGGCGCGGCAGCGCCGCCGGTGTCCTGCGCAAACGCCGCGGCCACGGCACGGCGCGCGAAGGCGTCGTCGTAGCCCGAGCGCAGCATCGACAGCACCAGCGCATCGGCGGCAAAGCCCTGGGCGATATGCCGGGCCAGCCATTGTTCGAGTTCGGGCGAGGATTCGGTGTAGCCGGCCTTGCGGCCGGCAACGGATGCTTCGCGGATCATGACGGATTGGCTGCGACGCGCTGCGACGAGAACGGGTTGCGGGCGGGCGGCTCCGCCACCGGCGCGCGCGGGCGCGACGGCGCGATCTCGGCATCGCCGGCCACGGTGACGGTGGCTTCGGAATACTGCCAGCGCTTCCACGCCGCCAGCACCGCGTTGGGATATTCCGGGCGGCCGCGGCTGCCGTTGTAGCGGCCCAGCGCCAGGTACAGGTCGCCCTGCTCGCGGTCCAGGTAGTAGCGCAGGATGGTGCAGCCGTAGCGCAGGTTGCTCTGCAGGTGGAACAGCTTGCGCGCGTCGCTGTCGCCGATGGTGCGCACCCAGAACGGCATCACCTGCATCAGCCCGCGCGCCCCGGCGGAACTGATCGCGTACTTGCGGAAGTTGCTCTCGACCTGGATCAGGCCCAGCACCAGCGCGGGCTCCAGGCCGGCGCGCTTGGCTTCGTAGTAGGCCACCTCGATCAGTTCGACCCGCACCTGCGGCTCGGGGATGCGCGCGGCCAGCCGCGCCGACATCTCGCCCAGCCACTTCAGGTAGGCCAGGCGCTCGCCGCCGGAGGCGAACACCGGCCGCAGCGGCCGGTCATCGGCAATGGCCGCGGCCAGCGCGCCGCGCACCGAATCGGCCAGGTCTTCTTCCTTCTGCGCGCCGGCGTGCGCCGCCGTGGCCGCCACGGCCAGCAGCGCTACCAGCAGCGCGCCCGCCAGGCGGCGGGCGGCGGCAGCTGCGGCGGTCATGCCGCGGACGGCGCGCATGGGGCTCAGTTCGCCAGCTGGCTGCGCACGTGGCCGACCACTTCGGCCACGCCGACGGCGGTGGCCTGCGCGTCGCGCCGGCCCTGGTACTCGACCTTGCCTTCCTTCAGGCCGCGGTCGCCCACCACCACGCGGTGCGGCACGCCGATCAGTTCCCAGTCGGCAAACATCACGCCCGGGCGTTCGCCGCGGTCGTCGAGGATCACGTCGACGCCGGCGGCGAGCAGCTCGGCATGGATGCGGTCGGCCTCGGCCTTGACGGCCTCGGAGCGGTCATAGCCCACCGGGCAGATCACCACCGCGAACGGGGCGATCGCGGCCGGCCAGATGATGCCGCGCTCGTCGAAGTTCTGCTCGATCGCCGCGCCCAGGATGCGGGTGATGCCGATGCCATAGCAGCCCATCTGCATCGGCTGGGTCTTGCCGTTCTCGTCGAGGAAGGTGGCGTTCATCGATTCCGAGTAGCGCGTGCCCAGCATGAACACGTGGCCCACCTCGATGCCGCGGCAGATTTCCAGCGTGCCCTGGCCATCCGGCGAGGCGTCGCCCGCCACCACGTTGCGCAGGTCGGCCACGATCGGCTCGGGCAGGTCGCGGCCCCAGTTGACGCCGGTGTAGTGGTAGTCGCGGTAATTGGCGCCGCAGACAAAGTCGCTCATGTTGGCGACGGTGCGGTCGGCCACCACCTTGACCGGCTTCTTCATGTCGATCGGGCCCAGGTAGCCCGGCGGCGAGCCGAAGGCTTCGACGATCTCGTTCTCGGTGGCGAAGCGGAACTCGGCCAGCCCCGGCACCTTGGAGGCCTTGACCTCGTTCAGCTCGTGGTCGGCGCGGATCAGCAGCAGCCAGATCTGGACGCCGGCGTCGCTATCGGTGGCCAGCACGATCGACTTGACGTTGGTCTCGAGCGGGATGTTTAGGAATTCGGCCACCTGCTCGCACTTGACCTTCTCCGGGGTGAAGGTCTTGACGAGGTCTTGCGTGGGCGCGGCGCGCTCCGCCACCAGCGGCAGCGCCTCGGCGGCCTCCATGTTGGCGGCATAGGCCGAGCTCGGGCAGTAGACGATGGCGTCCTCGCCGGTTTCGGCGATCACGTGGAACTCATGCGAGCCCGAGCCGCCGATGGCACCGTTGTCGGCGGCGACGGCGCGGAATTCCAGCCCGAAGCGGCGGAAGATGCGCACGTAGGCGTCGTACATGTTCTCGTACGACTTGCGCAGGCCGTCGGCGTCACGGTCGAAGGAATAGGCGTCCTTCATGGTGAACTCGCGCCCGCGCATGATGCCGAAGCGCGGCCGGCGCTCGTCGCGGAACTTGGTCTGGATCTGGTAGAAATTGACCGGCAGCTGCTTGTAGCTGCGGATCTCGGAGCGGGCGATATCGGTCACCACCTCTTCGGAGGTCGGCTGCACCGCGAAGTCGCGCTCATGGCGGTCCTTCAGGCGCAGCAGCTCGGGCCCCATCTTGTCCCAGCGGCCGGTTTCCTGCCACAGCTCGGCCGGCTGGATCACCGGCATCGACAGCTCCACCGCGCCGGCCCGGTTCATTTCCTCGCGCACGATGTTTTCCACCTTGCGGATCACGCGCAACCCGACCGGCATGTAGTTGTAGATGCCGGCACCCAGCTTCTTGATCATGCCGGCGCGCATCATCAGCTTGTGCGAAACGATTTCCGCGTCGGCGGGCGCTTCCTTGAGGGTGGAAATGAAGAATTGCGAGGCTTTCATCCGTAATTTCTCTCTGGGCCGCCGAGGTCGGAAAAATCCGTCCCGGCACGATCCGGGGGGCTGGCGGCGCTGAATTATGCGCACGCGCCTGAAACTGCCCTTCCGCTCGGGGAAAACCACCATCCCCCGCTCCGGGCCCGGCTGCGCGCTTCCTTTATAATCAGCGTAATTCTAAAGGATTCGAGGTGCAGTCATGCTCGATCGTGAAGGCTTTCGCCCGAACGTCGGCATCATCCTCCTCAACGCAAGAAACGAGGTTTTCTGGGGCAAGCGAATCGGCGAACACTCCTGGCAGTTTCCGCAGGGCGGCATCAAGTACGGCGAAACGCCGGAACAGGCCATGTACCGCGAACTGCATGAGGAAATCGGCCTGCTTCCGGAGCACGTCAGGATCGTCGGTCGCACGCGCGACTGGCTGCGTTACGAGGTGCCGGACAAGTTCATCCGCCGCGAGATCCGCGGCCACTACAAGGGCCAGAAACAAATCTGGTTCCTGCTGCGCATGGCCGGCAGGGACTGCGACATCCACCTGCGCGCCACCGAGCACCCGGAGTTCGATGCCTGGCGCTGGAGCCACTACTGGGTGCCACTCGAGGCCGTGATCGAGTTCAAGCGCGATGTCTACCAGATGGCGCTGACGGAGCTGTCACGCTTCCTGAACCGGCATCCGCGCGTGCCGCTCAGCCCGTATGGGACGCATGGCAGCCATGGTGGCCACGGCGTGCACGGGCGCCACGGCGGGCCGCGCGGCCAGGCGCTGAGCCGTGCCCAGGCCGCGCAGCAGGCCGACGCCGACGGCAATGCCGCAGCCCCGGGCGCGGCCGACTACGTTTCGCCGGCGACGCCGGTATCCACCTCACGGAGCACTGATGACTAGTTTGACCGGCGTGGGCCGCCGCGGCGGCCTGAGCGCGGCCGGATTGCTGCTTGCCGCGGCCAGCCTGGCGCTGGCCGGCTGCAAGACCACCGGCAAGGAGATGGCGGAGGAAGAGAGCACCTGGAACAACCCGTTCGCGCCCAAGACCTTCGAGGAAGCCAAGGCCATGCTGCCGCCATTGCCGCAGGAGGCCAACCTGATCCCGTTCTCGGTAGCCGGCACCGGCACGCTTTCGTTCGCGGTGGACAGCAAGTCCATTTCAGTGGGCAAGGACAACGTGGTGCGCTATACCGTGGTCACCACCAGCCAGAGCGGCGCCCGCAACGTGACCTTCGAAGGCATGCGCTGCGACGCGTTCGAGCGCAAGCTGTACGCGACCCTGCCCCCGGGCGCCACCGAGTGGGTGCCCAACAGCAGCGACTACGGCGAGACCTGGCACCGCATGCAGACCGGGGTGCGCAACGCCTACGCCGCCACGCTGGCGATCGATTTCTTCTGCGAGGGTCGCACCGTCGCCGGCAAGCCCGCGGACATGGTGCTCGAGCTGCAATCGCGCGCGCCGCACAAGCGCTGATGCGCGCCGCACCGGCATAGAAAAACGGCGGGACTGCCAGGCAGTCCCGCCGTTTTTCTTTCCATCGCTCAGACCAGTACCAGGTTGTCGCGATGGATCAGTTCGGGCTCGTTCAGGTGGCCGAGCACGGCTTCGATCTCGGACGACGGCTTGCGCGCGATCAGCCGCGACTCCGCGCTGGAATAGTTGGTGATGCCACGCGCCACCTCCTTGCCTTGCGCATCGACACAGGCGATCACCTCGCCGCGGGCGAATTCGCCCTGCACTTCGACCACGCCGATCGGCAGCAGCGACTTGCCGCCGCCGGTCAGCTTCTCGACCGCGCCGTTGTCGATCACGACGCGCCCGCGCAGTTGCAGGTGGTCGGCCATCCACTGCTTGCGCGCGGTCAGCCGGCCGGTCGGCGCCAGCAGCTGGGTGCCGATGGCCTCGCCGGCGGCCAGGCGCTCCAGCACGTTGGCCTCGCGGCCCGAGGCGATGGTGGTATGCGCGCCCGACTTGGCCGCGCGCTTGGCCGCCAGGATCTTGGTCAGCATGCCGCCGCGCCCGATCGACGTGCCCGCGCCGCCGGCCATGGCTTCCAGCTCGGGCGTGCCGGCCAGGGCTTCGTCGACGAACTGCGCGGCCGGGTCCTTGCGCGGATCGGCGGTGTACAGGCCGCGCTGGTCGGTCAGGATCACCAGTGCGTCGCCTTCGATCAGGTTGGTGACCAGCGCGCCGAGCGTGTCGTTGTCGCCGAACTTGATTTCGTCGGTGACCACGGTGTCGTTCTCGTTGATGATCGGCACCACGCCCAGCGACAGCAGCGTCAGCAGCGTGGAGCGCGCGTTCAGGTAGCGCTCGCGGTCGGCCAGGTCGGCGTGGGTCAGCAGCACCTGCGCGGTGCGGATGCCATAGCGGCCGAACTGGCTCTCGTAGACCTGCGCCAGCCCCATCTGGCCGACCGCGGCGGCCGCCTGCAGCTCATGGATTTCCTTCGGGCGGCGCGCCCAGCCGAGGCGCTGCATGCCTTCGGCGATGGCGCCGGAACTGACCAGCACCACTTCCTTGCCGGCCACGCGCAGCTTGGCGATCTGGGCCGCCCAGCGGGCGATGGCGTCGTGGTCCAGCCCCTTGCCGTCGTTGGTGACCAGGCTGGAGCCCACTTTTACGACGATGCGCTTTGCCTGCGCGATGACCGATTGCATGGTGGAAATCCTGTCTGCGATTGTGTTCCCCTCTCCCCTCAGGGGAGAGGGCAGGGTGAGGGGTGGTTAGACAAGGCGCCACGCCCGATCGGCCCCCGCCCTCACCGCCAGCCCCTCTCCCGCCCGCGGGAGAGGGGAGCCAACCATTGGCACGCGCAGGCGCGCCGCTTATGCCTCGCGCTGGTCCTGGTCGACGTTATGCAGGCGGTCGTCCAGGCGGATGTCCGGCTCTGCCAGCGCCGCGGCCTCTTCGGCCTTGATCGCCTGCAGGTGGTCCTTGATCGCATAGATCAGCTCGCGGCAGCCTTCGCCGGTCAGCGCCGAGATCTGGAACACCGGGCCCTTCCACTTGTAGCGCTTGAGGAAGTCCTTCACGCGCGCGGCGCGCTCGTCCTCGGGCACCATGTCGAGCTTGTTCAGCACCAGCCAGCGCGGCTTTTCATACAGGGTTTCGTCGTACTTCTTCAGCTCGTTGACGATGGCCCTGGCCTCGGCGACCGGGTCGACCGCCTCGTCGAACGGTGCCAGGTCGACGATATGCAGCAGCAGCCCGGTGCGCTGCAGGTGGCGCAAAAACTGGTGGCCCAGGCCCGCGCCTTCGGCCGCGCCTTCGATCAGGCCGGGGATGTCGGCGACCACGAACGATTGCTCATGGTCGACGCGCACCACGCCCAGGTTGGGATGCAGCGTGGTGAACGGATAGTCCGCCACCTTCGGGCGCGCATTGGAGATATGCGAGATAAAGGTCGACTTGCCGGCGTTGGGCATGCCCAGCAGGCCGACGTCGGCCAGCACCTTGAGCTCGAGCTTGAGCATGCGGCGCTCGCCCGGCTTGCCGTCGACCTGCTGGCGCGGCGCGCGGTTGGTACTGGACTTGAAGTGCAGGTTGCCCCAGCCGCCCATGCCGCCCTCGGCCAGGCACACGCGCTGGCCGTGCTCGGTCAGGTCGGCGATGACCTCGCCGGTGTCCATGTCGGTGATCAGCGTGCCCACCGGCATGCGCAGCGTGATGTCTTCACCGGCAGCGCCGTAGCAGTCGGAGCCACGGCCGTTCTCGCCATTCTTCGCCACATGCTTCTTGGCGTAGCGGAAGTCGATCAGCGTATTGATATTGCGGTCCGCCACGGCGAACACGCTGCCGCCCCGGCCGCCGTCGCCACCATCCGGGCCGCCGAAGGGCACAAACTTTTCGCGCCGGAACGAGGCGCTGCCATTGCCGCCGTTGCCGGCGATGGCTTCGATTCGGGCTTCGTCGATGAACTTCATGATGGGTTTTCCGTGATGGATCGGCAGGGATCGGTAGATCGGGCGCCGGCGTAGTTTACTTCGCCCGAAAAGAAAAAGCCCCGCAAGCGTTGCGGGGCCTTTCGTCCTGCAAAGGCTGTTATCAGGCCGCCGGAACGACGCTGACTTGCTGCTTCTTGGCAGGGCCCTTGACGGCGAACTGCACGTGGCCGTCGATCAGGGCGAACAGCGTGTGGTCCTTGCCCACGCCGACGTTGTCGCCGGCATGCACGCGGGTACCGCGCTGGCGCACGATGATGCCGCCGGCGTTGATGGCCTGGCCACCAAACACCTTCACGCCCAGACGCTTCGATTCGGAATCACGGCCGTTCCGCGTGGAACCGCCGCCTTTTTTCTGTGCCATGTCTTACTCCTGTCGCTTTACCGGATTACGCTCGATCGATCAGGCAACGATCGCTTCGATGCGCAGTTCGGTGTAATTCTGACGATGGCCCTGACGCTTCTGGTAGTGCTTGCGACGGCGCATCTTGAAGATCTTCACCTTGTCGTGACGACCCTGGGAGATAACGGTAGCCTTGACGGAAGCCCCGCTCACCAGCGGCGTACCAAACTTGATTTGGTCGCCGGCGCCCACTGCGAGCACCTGGTCGAGCGTGATTTCTGCGCCAATGTCTGCCGGTATCTGTTCTACTTTCAGTTTTTCGCCAGCAGCAACCTTGTATTGCTTGCCGCCGGTTTTTACGACCGCGTACATTGTCGAACCTCTCGGATGTGAATAAAACGCCGAAACCGCGCGATGCGGTCCGGTTATCTCCCACCGGCAAGGACCCGCAAGGCGAGCGACTACCGGAGGAAACCGGGAATTGTAAACGAGATCGGGGAAAACCGCAAAGAAAACAGGCACATAGCCTGCGAGCGGCGCGCCCGGCACAATCGGCGGCCACTGCGCTCAGGTCAGGTCGGCAAGAAGGAACCCCGCCAGTGCGGCAAACGCCACCCACCAGGCGGTGCGGCGCAGCTGGCGGCGAGGTACGGGCTTGTCCATGACTGCAATTATAGTGGCGCCGATGACCGGCGCCGCTGCGCGCATACCCTGAGCCCGGTGCCCGGCAAACTATGCGAGGCATGCGTAGAACGCCGCCTGCATCGCATATAATCGTCCGGTTTTGCGTAACGGTGATCATCTTGTCCCAGCCTTCCGCCACTGCCTTGCTTGCCCCGGTCGCTGCAGACATGCGCGCGGTCGATGCTGTTATCCGCCAGCGGCTGTCCTCCGAAGTCCCGCTGATCGAGCAGATCGGCGAATACATCATCGGTGCCGGCGGCAAGCGCCTGCGCCCGGTGATCCTGCTGCTGACAGCGCGCGCGCTGGGCTATGACGGCAACCGCCATCACGAGCTGGCGGCCGTGGTCGAGTTCATCCACACCGCCACGCTGCTGCACGACGATGTGGTCGACGAGTCCGAGCTGCGGCGCGGCCGCGATACCGCCAACGCCGTGTTCGGCAATGCCGCCAGCGTGCTGGTGGGCGACTTCCTCTATTCGCGCGCGTTCCAGATGATGGTCGATGCCGGCAGCATGCGCATCATGGAAATCCTGTCCAACGCGACCAACGTGATCGCCGAGGGCGAGGTGCTGCAGCTGCTGAACATGCACGACCCCGACGTCACCGTCGAGCGCTACCTGCAGGTGATCCGCTACAAGACCGCCAAGCTGTTCGAGGCCGCCGCGCAACTGGGCGCGGTGCTGTCGGGCGCCGACGCGCAGATGGAGGAAGCCGCCGCCGAATATGGCCGCCGCATCGGCACCGCGTTCCAGCTGATCGACGACATGCTGGACTACACCGCCAGCGCCGAGCAGATGGGCAAGAACGCCGGCGACGACCTGCGCGAAGGCAAGCCCACCCTGCCGCTGCTGCACCTGCTGGAACACGGCACCGCCGAACAGCGCCAGCTGGCCCGGGACGCGATCGTGCAGGGCGGCACCGAGCATTTCGACGCGGTCTTTGCCGCGATCCACGCCAGCGGCGCGCTCGAGGTCACCTTCGAAGCGGCACGGCGCGAGGCCGAAGCCGCCGAGCAGGCAGCCCGGCAATTCCCGCCGTCCGAGCTGAAGGAAACCCTGATCCAGCTGTGTGCGTTCTCGCTGCAGCGGCAGTCCTGAGCCGGGATGCGTGGCGTTTTCCTTCGCCCTCTTCCATTCCCAAAAAAACGCTGCTAAACTTACCTTCTTTGCTGCTGACGCCAAAACGTCTGCCGGCGAAACAAATCGGGGTGTAGCTTAGCCTGGTAGAGCGCTACGTTCGGGACGTAGAGGCCGGAGGTTCGAATCCTCTCACCCCGACCAGATTTAGAAAGGCCGAACTCACGTCAGTGGTTCGGCCTTTTGTCATTCTGGCCATGCACAATTCCGCGGCTCCCGCGGATTGTCCATAGCCCCAAACCCCTGTCCTTCATCAGCGCCATTTCTCCCCGCGCAAGTAGGGTTGCGCCCGTGTCGCGCAAACGCCAATACCGGGCCGTCATCGCCTTTACAAAAAGTGACCCCAGCGTCAAACTGCCCCGAGCCGGGGACGTGGGTTCGTCCGCCCTTGCCTGCATGCCTTACCGCCTAACCGCACCGCGCACCTGCCATGACACTCGGACTTTCCCTGGCCCAGAGCCGGCGTATCGCGCCCGCCCTGCTTGCTCAGCTGGAGCAGGCCGCGCGTGAAAAGCAATCGCAGCTGATCGACGAGATCGTCGGCAGCGGCACCATGAGCGCGCACGACCTGGCGCTGTTCGCCGCGGACAAGTACCAGCTGCCGCTGCTGGACCTGGCCCAGTACAACCTCGCCAAGGTGCCGCCGGCGCTCGCCGGCAACCGTGAATTCCATGCCCACCGGCTGCTGCCGCTGGGCCGGCGCGAGAACCGCCTGGTGCTGGCGCTGTCCGATCCGTCCAACCAGGCCGGCCTGGACGCGATCCGCGACAAGTACAAGCTGCCGGTCGAAGCGGTGGTGGTCGAGCACGACAAGCTGATGAAGCATGTGCGCGCCGCCGGCGAGGCGCTCGGCACGCTGAAGAACATCTCGCCGGTGCAGGCCGAGCGCAAGATGATCGAATACGATCCGGTCGCCGCCGCCGCCAACCCGCGCAACCGCACCACGGCCGACAGTATCGACGATGCGCCGGTGGTGCGCTTCCTGCAGAAGCTGCTGACCGAGGCCTTCCACCGCGGCGCCTCCGACCTGCACTTCGAGCCGTTCGAAACCTTCTACCGGATCCGCTTCCGCGTCGATGGCGTGCTGCAGGAAGTCGCGCGGCCGCCGCTGGATATCCGCGACAAGATCGCGACCCGCATCAAGGTGCTGTCGCGGCTGGATATTTCCGAAAAGCGCGTGCCGCAGGACGGCCGCATGAAGCTGCTGATCGCGCTGCCCAAGGACAAGGATGCCAAGGAAACCGTCGAGAAGGCGGTGGACTTCCGCGTCTCGACGCTACCGACGCTGTTCGGCGAGAAGATCGTGATGCGGATCCTGGAATCGTCGTCCGACAAGCTCGACATCGACCAGCTCGGCTATGAGCCGGAGCAGAAGGCGCTGCTGCTGGACGTGATCAAGCGCCCGTACGGCATGGTGCTGGTGACCGGCCCGACCGGCAGCGGCAAGACCGTGTCGCTGTACACCTTCCTGAACCTGCTGAACCAGGGCGACATCAATATCTCGACGGCGGAGGACCCGGCGGAAATCCAGCTGCCGGGCATCAACCAGGTCAACGTCAACGACAAGGCCGGGCTGACCTTCGCCACCGCGCTGCGCTCGTTCCTGCGCCAGGATCCGGACATCATCATGGTGGGCGAAATCCGCGACCTGGAAACCGCCGACATCTCCATCAAGGCCGCGCAGACCGGCCACCTGGTGTTGTCGACGCTGCACACCAATGACGCGCCGACCACGCTGACACGCCTGATGAACATGGGCGTGGCGCCTTTCAACATTGCCTCGAGCGTGCTGATGATCACCGCCCAGCGGCTGGCGCGGCGCCTGTGCAGCTGCAAGCGCGAGGGCGAGATCCCGCGCGAGGCCTTGCTGGAAGCGGGCTTTCGCGAGCAGGACCTGGACGGCAGCTGGCAGCCCTACCATCCGGTCGGCTGCGAGCGCTGCAACGGCAGCGGCTACAAGGGCCGCTGCGGCATCTACCAGGTGATGCCGATCACCGAGGCCATGCAGGAGATCATCCTGGCGCACGGCACCGCGCTGCAGATTGCCGAGCAGGCGCGCAAGGACGGCGTGCTATCGTTGCGCGAAGCGGGGCTGCTGAAGGTCAGGCAGGGCGTCACGTCACTCGAAGAAGTGCTGGCGACCACGAACACGTAGGGAAGCAGGACATAACGTAAATACAAGACGCAGAACAAGCGTCATTGTCATCGGGGGTCAATAACATGGCGACGCGCGCACCAGCAGCGGGCGCCCGGACGGGGGCACCGTCACGGGCCAAATCAGGGAAGGGACGCAAGGCTCCCACCCAGTACATCTTCGAGTGGGAAGGCAAGGACCGCAAGGGCAAGACCTTCACCGGCGAGCTGCGCGCCGAAAACCAGGCCGAAGTCACCGCCACGCTGCGCAAGCAGGGCCTGACCATCGTCAGGCTGAAGAAGCGCAAGGCCGCGCGCGGGCGCAAGATCACCGAGAAGGACATCGCCTACTTCACCCGGCAGCTGTCGACCATGCTCAAGGCCGGCATCCCGCTGCTGCAGTCGATCGACATCATCGCGCGCGGGCACGTGAACCCCAACTTCACCCAGCTGCTGTCCGACATCCGCTTCGACATCGAGGCCGGCAGCAGCATGGCCGCGGCGTTCCGCCGCCATCCCAGATACTTCGACACGCTCTACTGCAACCTGATCGATGCCGGCGAACAGGGCGGCATCCTGGACTCGCTGCTGGAGCGCCTGTCGCTCTACATGGAGAAGACCATCGCGCTGAAGGGGCAGATCAAGTCGGCGATGATCTATCCGATCGCGGTGCTGACCGTCGCCTTTGCCGTCACCGTGATCCTGATGCTGTTCGTGATCCCGGCGTTCAAGGGCGTGTTTTCCAGCTTCGGCGCCAATCTGCCCGCGCCGACGCTGCTGGTGATCGCGATCTCGGACTTCTTTGTCCAGTACTGGTACCTGATGATCGGCGCGCCGGTGGCCGGCATCAGCTTTTATCTGCGCGCGCTGAAGAAATCCGAGAAGGTGCAGCGCGCCACCGACCGCGCGCTGCTGAAGCTGCCGATCTTCGGCAGCCTGTTCCGCAAGGCCGTGATCGCGCGCTGGACCCGCACCCTGGCGACCATGTTCGCGGCCGGCACGCCGCTGGTTGAGTCGATGGAGTCGGTGGCCGGCGCGGCCGGCAACTGGGTCTACTACGACGCCACCCGCGAGATCGAGCAGTCGGTGCGCATCGGCACCAGCCTGACCAACGCGATGCAGGCGACCCATGTGTTCGACAACATGGTGCTGCAGATGACGCAGATCGGCGAGGAATCCGGCGCGCTGGACAACATGCTGCTGAAGGTTGCGGAGTTCTACGAGCGCGAGGTCGACGATGCCGTCGCCGCCATCTCCAGCCTAATCGAGCCGCTGATCATCGTGGTGCTGGGCGTGCTGATCGGCGGCATGGTGGTGGCGATGTACCTGCCGATCTTCAAGCTGGGACAGGTGGTGTAAGCGATGCAGCCGGTGTGGTCCGCGTCCCCTTATCCGAGCGGCAGTGCCCCGCTGCTGCACGCGCTGGCGGCGCTGCCGCCAGTCTTTCTGGTGGCGGCCGCGGCGCTGCTGGGGCTGGTGGTCGGCAGTTTCCTCAATGTGGTGATCCACCGCGTGCCGCGCATGATGGAGCGCGAAGAAGCCAACTACATTGCCGAGCTCCGCGGCGACCCGCTGCCCTACCCTGGCCGCTACAACCTGATGGTGCCGCGCTCGGCGTGCCCGCATTGCGGCCACGCCATCGCCCCGTGGGAAAACGTGCCGGTGCTGAGCTACCTGTTCCTGCGCGGCCGCTGCTCGGCGTGCAAGACACCGATCAGCGCGCGCTATCCGCTGGTGGAGCTGGCCTGCGGCGTGCTGAGCGCGCTGGTGGCATGGCGCTTCGGCCCGGGCGTGCAGGCGCTGGCCGCGCTGGTGCTGGTGTGGGGGCTGCTGGCACTGACCATGATCGATGCCGATACGCAATTGCTGCCCGACCAGATCACGCTGCCGCTGCTGTGGATCGGCCTGCTGCTGAACCTGGCCGGCCTGTTCGTGGCGCTGCCCGACGCAGTGGTCGGCGCCGCCGCCGGCTACCTGGTGCTGTGGCTCGCCTACTGGCTGTTCCGGCTGCTGCGCGGCAAGGAAGGCATGGGCTTCGGCGACTTCAAGCTGATGGCGGCGCTGGGTGCCTGGTTCGGCTGGCAGGCGCTGCCGGCGCTGGTGCTGCTGTCGTCGGTGGCGGGCGTGCTGTTCGGACTGGCCAATATCGCGCTGCGCCGCCAGGAGCGCGATACGCCGTTCCCGTTCGGGCCCTTCATTGCGCTGGCCGGCGTGGTGGTGCTGCTGTTCGGCCCCGGCGTGCTGCCGGTGTTTGCATGGTGATGGCCGCGCGGTCGTGATCGGGCCACGGCTGAAGCGGCCGAAGCTGGTATCGTTGCGGCAACGACGCCTGACAGAATACTTCACATGCTGGAAATCGGACTGACCGGCGGCATCGGCAGCGGCAAGACCCGCGTGGCCGACATGTTCGCCGCGCGCGGCGCCGCGATCATCGACACCGACCTGCTCGCGCACGAGATCACCGCCCCGGGCGGGCGCGCCATCCCGGCGCTGGTCGAGGCCTTCGGCCCCGCCTGCCTGCGCCCGGACGGCGCCATGGACCGCGACGCCATGCGTGCGCTGGTGTTTGCCGATCCCGCCGCCAAGGCGCGGCTCGAAGCCATCACGCACCCGCTCATCCGCGCGCTGACGACCGAACGCGCGCAGTCGATCCGTGATGCCGGCGCGCATCCCTACCTGATCTATGTGGTGCCGCTGCTGGTGGAGTCGGGCTCATGGCGCGAGCGCGTCGGCCGTGTGCTGGTGGTCGACTGCACGGAGGCCACGCAGGTGGCCCGCGTGATGTCGCGCAACGGCTTCAGCCGCGATCAGGTGCTGGCGATCATGGCCAGGCAGGCGACGCGCGCGGCGCGCCTGGCATGTGCCGACGACGTCATCGATAACGACGGACCGGTCGAGGCGCTGGTGGCGCAGGTCGACCGGCTCGACCGCTACTACCGTGAACTGTCGGCCGCGGGCACGGTCCATCCATAACGCGCCGCGCTGGCGCTGTGGCGCATTGCATCACGCGCGCGACATTGTCCTCGGACCTGGTCTCGCATAGAATGCGCTGGAACATGCCGGGAAATCGCCGCATAGTGCCGGTATTCCACACGCATAGATCGCCCTTTCCGGTATTTCCCGGGCCTCATTCAGCACCGGGCCGCCCCTGAAGCGCCCGACGCCCTGCACGGACACAGCACTTGATTCTGTACGAATACCCTTTCAACGAACGCATCAGGACACTCCTGCGCCTGGAGGACCTGTTCGATCGGCTGGAATACTTCCTCGGCCAGGATCATGCCCAGCAGCACCATGTCGCGCTGACCACGCTGTTCGAGATCATCGATGTCGCCGGCCGCGCCGACCTGAAGACCGACCTGATCAAGGAACTGGAGCGCCAGCGCCAGGCGTTGGCGCCGCTGCGCGCCAATCCGCAGATCGACCAGGACGCGCTCGACTCGGTCATCGGCGAGATCGAGCAGGGCATCGCCATGCTCAACCAGACCGTGGGCAAGGCCGGCCAGTTGCTGACGGATAACGAGTGGCTGACCAGCATCCGCAGCCGCGCCATCATCCCCGGCGGCACCTGCGAGTTCGACCTGCCTGCGTACTATGCATGGCAGCACCGTCCCGCCGAAGACCGCCGCGCCGACATCCTGAAATGGGCGCGGCCGCTGGTATCGCTGCGCATGGGCACCACCATCGTGCTGCGGCTGCTGCGCGAGGCCGGCCAGAGCGGCAAAGTGATCGCCACCGGCGGCAGCTACCAGCAGATGCTGTCAGGCCGCAGCTACCAGCTGATGCAGGTCTACCTGGACGATTCGCTGCTGGCCTTCATCCCCGAGATGAGCGCCAACAAGTACATGCTGTGGGTGCGTTTCACGCAGCAGGACGGCGACCTGCGCCCGCGCTCGGTCGATGCCGATATCCCGTTCCTGCTGAAACTCTGCAATTTCTGAAGCCCGCGCTGAACGCCATGCCAGCTGTCGTCAAATGCCCCACCTGCGGCACCGAGGTGGCCTGGGTGCCCGACAACAAATTCCGCCCGTTCTGTTCCGAGCGCTGCAAGCAGATCGATCTCGGCGCCTGGGCGTCGGAGAAATACGTGATCGGCGGCAAGCCGGGCGAGACCTCGCCCGACCGGTCCGAAGACGAGGACGACTGAGGGCGCGCCCCCTGCGCCCTCTTCCTCAGTGCGCTGCCGCCAGCACGCGGCGGTAGAAACCCACGCACACCAGCACGAACACCGCCAGACCCAGCCACTGCGCGGTCGCTTCAAACCCGCCCCCGACCACTGCCAGCGGCGCATCGCTGCCTGACAGGCCGATCACCGCGGCCAGCATCACGCCGACCAGGCTTTCGCCGACGATCAGGCCGGAGGCCAGCAGTGTGCCGCGCCGCTCGGCGTGCTCGAGTGCCAGCTGCACGTCGTCGCCGCGTGCGGTGGCACGGCGGCGCTCGGCGCGCAGCAACAGCCACGACAGCACCGCACCCACCACCAGCGCCGAGCTGATCGTCGGCGGCAGGTAGATGCCGATGCCCACCGCCAGCACCGGCAGCCGCGCCACGCCTCCACGGCGGCGCAGGATTTCGTCGATGGCGATCAGCACCACGCCCAGCCCGATGCCGATCAGGATCATCTTCCAGTTGAGCTGGTGGGTGAAGATGCCGGTGGCGATGGCGGTCATCAGCGTCGCCTGCGGCGCGGCCAGCGCCTGGTTCGGGTCCATGCCCGCACGCGGCAGCGCGCCGGCGAAGCCATAAGCGCTGTAGAGCAGTTCCAGCACCGGCGGAATCACCGCGGCGCCGACCACGCAGCCGATCAGCAGCGCGACCTGCTGGCGCCACGGCGTCGCGCCGACCAGCCAGCCGGTCTTCAGGTCCTGCAGGTTGTCATTGGCGATGGACGCCACCGCCACCACCGCCGAGGTGGTGAAGATCGCCAGCGCGATCGCGAACTTGCCGCCCTCGGGCGTGGCCAGCAGGCCGTCGGCCTGGCCCGCCAGCAGGATCAGCAGCGATACCAGGATCACCGCGATGATGCCGATGCCCGAAATCGGGCTGGCCGACGAGCCCACCAACCCCGCCATGTAACCGCACGCCGCCGCCACCAGGAAGCCGAAGATAAAGGCGAACACCACCGCGTAGACCACCAGGCGCCAGCGCGCCCCGCCATCCAGCGGCGCCGGCGCGAGGAACCAGGCGAACACCGTCACCAGCACCGCCAGCAGCGCCAGCATCGCCAGCCCGATCCACTTGGCGGGCAGGTCCTGCTGCGTGCGCGGCACGCGGCCCTGCCCCGTCGGCCCGGCCTGCAGCGCGCCGAACGAGGCGCGGATGCCGTAGAGCATCGGCCTGGCCAATGACAGCAGCGTCCAGATCGCGGCGATGCCGATGGTGCCGGCGCCAATGAAGCGTGCCTGCTGGCTCCACACCATGGTGCCGAAGGCCGACAGCGTGGCGCCGTCCGGGCGCGGCGTGACCGCGGTCAGCCAGGGCACCGCGACGCCCCAGGTCAGCACCAGCCCGAGCAGCATGGCCAGCCCGCCGACGATGCCGACCAGGTAGCCCGCGCCCACCAGCGCCAGCGAGAAGCCCATCGACAGCCGCACCACCGAGGCGCCCGCCGACAGCCAGAAATTGGCGCCCTCGGCCAGCACGCGCAGGCCGCCGGCGGCGAAGCTGAACAGCCCCGCGACCAGGCCCCCGGCCATCAGGTCGGCCAGGCCGGTCGCTTGCGGCTTCCGGCCCGGCGCGGCTTCGGCCGGCGCGGCGCTGCCCACGCGCAGGATTTCCGCGGCGGCCACGCCCTCGGGATAGGGCAGGTCGCTCTGCACCACCATGGCATGGCGCAGCGGGATGCTGAACACCACGCCCAGCATGCCGCCGGCCGCGCAGATCGCCAGCGTCTGCCAGAACGGGAAGCCCTGCCAGTGGCCCAGCATCACCAGCCCGGGCAGGATAAAGATAATCGACGACAGGGTGCCCGCGGCCGAGGCCTGCGTCTGCACCATGTTGTTTTCCAGGATGTTGGCGCCGGGGAAGAGCCGCAGCACGGCCATCGAGATCACGGCCGCGGGGATCGCCGACGAGAAGGTGAGGCCGACCTTCAGGCCCAGGTAGATGTTGGAGGCGGTGAACACGACCGTGATCAGCGCACCGAGGACGATGCCGCGCAGGGTCAGTTCAGGCAGGGAAACGTCGTCGGCGACACGATCGACACGTAGCATGCAGGTTCCTTTCCTGTGGACCGGTCCGGCCGGCCCGGGCGGCGCACAAGCGGGCGCCGCGGCCGCTTGTGGGTGACGCGGACGGCGAGGTCAGCCGTCGCGCGCTTCCTCGTCCAGCCACGCCACCACGGGAATGGTGGCCGGCAGCAGCGGCCCCACCGTCACCGGCGTGCCCTGCCACGAGAACGCCTGGCCTTCGCGGCCGACAGGCTCGCCCTGCCAGGCCGTGACCTTGCAGAAATGCAGCCGCACATAGGCGTGCGGGTAGTCATGTTCCAGGATGTGCCAGCGCTCGCATTGCGTGACATCAAGCCCCAGCTCTTCGTGAAGCTCGCGCGCCAGCGCTGCCTCCACCGACTCGCCCGGCTCCAGCTTGCCGCCGGGGAATTCCCAGTAGCCCTCGTAGGGCTTGCCGGCCGGGCGCTGCGCCAGCAGGAAGCGGCCGTCGGGCTGCACCAGCACGCCGACCGCCACCTCGGTCACCTTGCGCGCCGGGTTGCCGCCGGTGGCTGCGGGGTTCTGCGTCGCCGCGCTCATGCCTTGGCGTCCCCCGCCAGATCGGCGATGTACGGCTTGCCGTGCTTGCCGCCCCAGTCACGCGCGAACTGCCAGGCCACGCGGCCCGAACGCGAGCCGCGCTCCAGCGCCCACACCAGCGCGTCGCCACGCGCGGCGGCGATGTCCTCGTCGGTGCAGCCGAAGTGCCGCAGCCAGTGGCCGACGATGGCCAGGTACTCGTCCTGCTTGGGCGGGTAGAACGACAGCCACAGGCCGAAGCGCTCGGACAGCGAGATCTTCTCTTCCACCACTTCGCCGGGGTGGATCTCGCCGTCGTCGGTGTGGCGGTAGGTCTCGTTGTCCTTCATGTACTCCGGCAGCAGGTGCCGGCGGTTGGACGTGGCGTAGATCAGCACGTTGTCCGACTGCGCCGCGACCGATCCGTCCAGCGCCGACTTGAGCGACTTGTAGCCCGACTCGCCTTCCTCGAACGACAGGTCATCGCAGAAGATGACGAAACGCTCGGGCCGTTGCGAGACCAGCTCGACGATATCGCCGAGGTCGCCGAGGTCATCCTTGTCGACCTCGACCAGCCGCAGCCCGTCCTTGACGAAGGCGTTGAGACAGGCCTTGATCAGCGACGACTTGCCGGTGCCGCGCGCGCCCGTCAGCAGCACGTTGTTGGCGGGCAGCCGGTTCACGAACTGGCGCGTATTGCCGACGATGGCATCCTTCTGGCGCTCGATATTCTTCAGGTCGTCCAGGTGGATCGGCGGCAGCTGGCGCACCGGCTGGAGGTAGCCGATATTGCCGAACAGGCTCTGGCGCTTGCGCCAGCGAAACGCGACCGCCTCCTGCCAGTCCGCGTCGCTCAGTTGCGGCGGCAGCCATTGTTCGAGGCGGGAGAGGAAGTTGTCGAGGCGGGCGGCGAGGTCGGACATGGCAGCGGGGCGGTAAGCAGTAGAGGGTTAGCTTGGTGCCGATTGCTTGGCTCCCTCTCCCCTCGGCGGGAGAGAGTTGGGAGAGGCGGTGGTTTGGCCGGGCACCACGCTGGTTGAGACGCTGGCCCTCTCCCCCGGCCCCTCTCCCGCAAGCGGTAGAAGGGAGCAAACCGGCAGGGCTTATGAACGATAGTCGGCGTTGATCGACACGTAGTCGTGCGACAGGTCACAGGTCCACACGGTCGCTTCGGCATTGCCGCGGCCGAGCGCGATGCGCACGGTGATCTCGGCCTGCTTCATCACGCGCTGGCCGTCTTCCTCGCGGTAGTCGGGATTGCGGCCGCCGTCGCGGGCGACCCAGACGTCGTCCAGCCACAGGTTGACGCGGCCGACGTCGAGATCATCCACGCCGGCGTAACCCACCGCGGCCAGGATGCGGCCCAGGTTGGGGTCCGAGGCATAGAAGGCGGTCTTGACCAGCGGCGAATGCGCCACCGCGTAGGCGATCTGGCGGCACTCGGCCACATCGTTGCCGCCTTCGACGCGGATGGTGATCAGCTTGGTCGCGCCTTCGCCGTCGCGCACGATCATCTGCGCCAGTTCCTGCGCCAGGCTCGTCACCGCATGGCGCAGCGCTGCGAAGGCCGGACCTTCGGCGCGGTCGACCACGGCACCGGACTTGCCCGAGGCGATCAGCACGAACGAATCATTGGTCGAGGTATCGCCATCGATGGTGATGCTGTTGAACGAGTGGTCGGCGGCGTGCGTCACCAGCGCCTGCAGCACCGGCTGCGCCACCGCGGCATCCATGGCGATGAAGCCCAGCATGGTCGCCATGTTCGGGCGGATCATGCCGGCGCCCTTGCTGATGCCCGACAGCGTCACGGTCTTGCCGTCGATCTGCACCGTGCGCGACGCGACCTTGGGCTGGGTGTCGGTGGTCATGATCGCTTCCGCCGCGGCCAGCCAGTTGTCGGCCCCGGCATTGGCGATGGCGGCGGGCAGGCCGGCCAGCAGGCGCTCCATCGGCAGTTGCTCGAGGATCACGCCGGTGGAGAACGGCAGCACCTGCGCGGCATCGATGCCCAGCTGCGCGGCCAGCGCGTCGCAGGTGGCGCGGGCGTTGACCAGGCCCTGCTCGCCGGTGCCGGCGTTGGCATTGCCGGTGTTGACCACCAGCGCGCGGATGCCCCTGCCCGACTTTTCCGCAAGCGCTAGGTGCTCACGGCAGACCTGAACCGGCGCGGCGCAGAAGCGGTTGCTGGTAAAGACGCCGGCGACGGTGCCGCCTTCGGCCACGCGCACCACCAGCACGTCCTTGCGGTTGGCCTTGCGGATGCCCGCCTCGGCCCAGCCGAGCTCCACGCCGGCGACGGATTTCAGGTTCTCTGCCTGGGGCAGCGGAAGATTGACGGGCATGCAGGACTCCTCGATGTTGCTGCTAGCGACTGGCTGGTCTCAGACGAACATGCCCGCGAAGGGCGGGCATGTTCGTTTCCTGTTGCGTCACGCCCCGCGTTGCAGGACCGACGTCATACCGGGCACCCGGCGCGGCTCAGTTCAGCTGAGCTTGCCGTGGCACTGCTTGAACTTCTTGCCCGAGCCGCACGGGCACGGATCGTTGCGGCCGACCTTGGGCATGCCGGCCAGCGCCAGCTCGGCGGCGGCCATGGCCGTGCCGGTGCGCGGCGACGGCGCCTCCTCGACCGGCTCGCGGCCTTCGGCGAACTCGTCGTGCTTGTACTGCACGTTCTCCAGGTGCGACAGGCCTTCCTCGATCTGCTCCGAGGCCTGCTCCAGTTCTTCCGGCGACTGGATCTGCACGTTGAAGGTCACGCGCGTGACTTCGTTCTTGATCACGTCGAGCAGTCGCGCGAACAGCTCGAACGACTCGCGCTTGTACTCCTGCTTGGGATCCTTCTGCGCATAGCCGCGCAGGTGGATGCCCTGGCGCAGGTGGTCCAGCGCGGCCAGGTGCTCGCGCCAGTGGGTGTCGATGCTCTGCAGCATGACCGAGCGCTCGAAGCCGGCGAATGACTCGCGGCCGACCATTGCCACCTTGCTGTCGTAGCGCTCCGTCGCCGCCTTCATGATCAGGTTGAGCAGCTCTTCGTCCTCGATGCTCTGCGCGCCCTCGATGGTCTGCGCCAGCGGCACTTCCAGGCCCCAGTCGTCGCGCAGGCGCGTTTCCAGGCCGGCGATGTCCCACTGCTCTTCCATGGTGTCGGCCGGCACGTGGTCGCGGAACAGCTCGATCAGCACGCTCTCGCGCAGGTTGGCCACCATCTCGCCAACGTCGTTGGCCTCGAGCACGTCGTTGCGCAGCTTGTAGATTTCCTTGCGCTGGTCGTTGGCGACGTCGTCGTACTGCAGCAGCTGCTTGCGGATGTCGAAGTTACGGCCTTCCACCTTGCGCTGCGCCGACTCGATCGAGCGCGTGACGATGCCGGCTTCGATCGGCTCGCCCTCGGGCATCTTCAGGCGCTCCATGATGGCGCGCACGCGGTCGCCGGCGAAGATGCGCAGCAGCTGGTCGTCCAGCGACAGGTAGAAGCGCGACGAACCCGGGTCGCCCTGGCGGCCGGCGCGGCCGCGCAGCTGGTTGTCGATGCGGCGCGACTCGTGGCGCTCGGTGCCGACGATATGCAGGCCGCCGGCGGCCTTGACCTGCTCGTGCAGCGACTGCCACTCATCCTCGAGCTGCCGGATGCGCGCGGCCTTGTCGGCGTCGGACAGGTTCGGGTCCGCTTCGATAAAGCCCGACTGCTTCTCGACGTTGCCGCCCAGCACGATGTCGGTGCCGCGGCCCGCCATGTTGGTGGCGATGGTGATCATCTTGGGACGGCCGGCCTGCGCCACGATCTCGGCTTCGCGCGCATGCTGCTTGGCGTTGAGCACCTGGTGCGGCAGCTGCTCGCGCTCGAGCAGGCCCGACAGGTACTCCGAGGTCTCGATCGAGGTAGTGCCGACCAGCACTGGCTGGCCGCGCTCGTAGCAGTCGCGGATATCGCGCACCACGGCGTCGTAGCGCTCCTTGCCGGTCTTGTAGATCTGGTCCTGCAGGTCCTTGCGCTGGGTCGGGCGGTTGGTCGGGATCACCACCACTTCCAGGCCGTAGATCTCCTGGAACTCGTACGCTTCGGTGTCGGCCGTGCCGGTCATGCCGGCCAGCTTCTCGTACATGCGGAAGTAGTTCTGGAAGGTGACGGTCGCCAGCGTCTGGTTTTCCTGCTGGACGGTGACGCCTTCCTTGGCTTCGACGGCCTGGTGCAGGCCGTCGGACCAGCGGCGGCCGGTCATCAGGCGGCCGGTGAATTCATCGACGATCACGACCTCGTCGTTCTGCACCACGTAGTGCTGGTCGCGGTGGAACAGGCTGTGCGCGCGCAGGGCCGCGTACAGGTGATGCATCAGCGTGATGTTCTGCGGCGCGTAGAGCGATTCGCCCTCGCCGATCAGGCCCAGCTGCGACAGGATCTCTTCGGCCTTCTCGTGGCCGGCCTCGGTCAGGTAGACCTGGTGGCCCTTCTCGTCGACGTAGTAGTCGCCCGGCTTCTCGACCCCGGTGCCGTCGGCCTTTTCCTCGCCGATCTGGCGCTCGAGCAGCCTCGGGATGCCATTCATGCGCTGGTACAGGTCGGTCTGGTTCTCGGCCTGGCCGGAGATGATCAGCGGGGTGCGGGCCTCGTCGATCAGGATCGAGTCCACCTCGTCGACGATGGCGTAGTGCAGCGGCCGCTGCACGCGCTGCGACGGGTCGTAGACCATGTTGTCGCGCAGGTAGTCGAAGCCGAACTCGTTGTTGGTGCCGTAGGTGATGTCGGCGTTGTACGCTGCCTGCTTCTGGTCATGCGCCATCTGCGACAGGTTCACGCCCACCGACAGGCCCAGGAAGTTGTACAGCCGGCCCATCCACTCGGCATCGCGCTGCGCCAGGTAGTCGTTGACGGTGACCACGTGCACGCCCTTGCCGGTGATGGCATTCAGGTACACGGCCAGCGTCGCGGTCAGGGTCTTGCCTTCGCCGGTGCGCATTTCGGCGATCTTGTTGTCGTTCAGCACCATGCCGCCGATCAGCTGCACGTCGAAGTGGCGCATCTTCATGACGCGCTTGCTGGCCTCGCGGCACACGGCGAAAGCCTCGGGCAGCAGCGCCTCGAGCGATTCGCCACCGGCGTGGCGCTGCCGGAAGGCCTCGGTCATGCCGCGCAGCTCGTCGTCGGAGAGCTGCTCGAACTTCGGCTCCAGCGCATTGATCTGCGCCACCGTGCGGCGGTATTGCTTGATCAGCCGCTCATTGCGGCTGCCGAAGACTTTCTTGAGAAGGCCCGTGATCATCGATTGCTTTCACCTGCGCGGAACCGGGTGGCATCCCCAGGGAAGGCGGGCTGCCCCGGCGGCCGGGCGCGGTAATGGATAGATTGGCGCAAAACGCCGAGTTTATCATGTGCCGGGGTCACGCCCGGCGGCGCGGGGCGCTGGCGCCAGCCCCGCCGCAAGCAGTTCGGGATGGTTGCGCCGGCTTCGATCCGGCCGCCCTCGCTTCCGGCCTGCGCGGCCCTGCGTGCACGCGCCGCCCCCTTGCTAGAATGGACCCATGCGCCGCTTCACCCATCCCGCCCTGCAGACCCCCGTTGCCAAGCCGCTCAACGACTGGCTGGACAAGGCCGGCCCGGTGTCGACGCTGCTGCAGACCGCGCGCCAGCTGTCGGTGCTGGAGGCCGAGGTGCTGGCGCTGCTGCCGGCCGGCATGCGCGCGGGCCTGGCCGTGGCCGGCATCAAGCGCGACCCGTCCGACCCCAACGGCCAGGTGCTGCTGTTGCTGGCAGCCCATGGCGCGGCCGCGGCGCGGGTGCGCCAGGTCGTGCCCACGCTGCTCGGACGGCTGCAGCAGCGCGGCTCGCCGGTCACCTCGATCCGCGTGCGGGTGCAGCCCGAGGTGCAGCGCCATTCCGACTGGGAGGTGGAGCCGGTGCCCCGGCCGCGCACCAGCGGCCGCATGACGCCGACCGGGCTGGCCAATCTGGCCCAGCTCGCGCGCAGCCTGCCGGATTCGCCGCTGCGCGACGCGCTCAATACCCTGCTGTCACACCACCGCTGACCACCGGCGCAGCGTCCAAAACAAAAGAGCCGACCTGTGCAGGTCGGCTCTTTCTCCATGCGAGGCAGCTCAGGCGAAGGCCGGCTGGGCCTGCGGCAGGAACGCCGCCGGGGCTTCCTCGACGCGGTCGAAGGTGACCAGCTCGTAGGCTTCCTGGTCGGCGAGCAGCGCGCGCAGCAGCTGGTTGTTCAGGCCATGGCCGGATTTGTTCGCCACATAGGCGCCGATCAGCGGATGGCCCACCACGTACAGGTCGCCGATCGCATCCAGGATCTTGTGGCGCACGAACTCGTCGCCGTAGCGCAGTTCCTCGTTGTTGAGCATGCGGTGCTCGTCCAGCACGATCGCGTTGTCCAGGCTGCCGCCGCGCGCCAGGCCCATTTCGCGCAGGGCCTCGACCTCGTGCGCAAAGCCGAAGGTGCGGGCGCGGGCAATCTCGCGCACGTAGCTGGTGTCGGCGAAATCGATCGAGAAGGTCTGGCCGGTCTTGTCGACCGCCGGGTGGCGGAAGTCGATGGTGAACGACAGCTTGAAGCCGAAGAACGGCTCCAGCCGCGCCAGCTTGTCGCCTTCGCGCACTTCCACCGGCTTCTTCACGCGGATGAAGGTCTTGGGCGCATTCTGCTCCTCGATGCCAGCCGACTGCAGCAGGAACACGAACGACGCCGCGCTGCCGTCCATGATCGGGATTTCCTCGGCGTCGACGTCGACATAGAGATTGTCGATGCCCAGGCCGGCGCAGGCGGACATCAGGTGCTCGACGGTGGAAACGCGCGCGCCAGCCTTCTGCAGCACCGACGCCAGGCGCGTGTCGCCGATGGCCGAAGCGGCCACGGGAATCTCGACGGCCTCGGGCAGGTCGACGCGGGTGAAGACGATGCCGGTACCCGCCGGCGCCGGACGCAGCGTCAGCGTGACCTTGCGGCCGGAGTGCAGGCCGATGCCAACGGTCTTCACCAGGGATTTGATCGTGCGCTGTTTGAGCATGACAGCCTCAACAATTATTAAAATCTATCGTGTTGTCTTTTTGATTAAGGGATTTTACCACCACATCCGGGGCGGTGCAGCCGGGTTTTGTTTCCGGCTGTTAACACGCCTGTCACAAGTTACGTATTATCCACGTTTACCCGGATGACTGTGTCAGCCACGCAACGCCGCCAGCACCGCCTCGGCGCTGCTGACACGGAATTCGCCCGGCGCCTCGACTTCGAGCCGGGTCACCACGCCATCGTCGATCACCATGGCGAAACGCTTGGCGCGCACGCCCATGCCGCGCGCGCTCAGGTCCTGGTCCAGGCCAAGCGCGCGGGTCCACTCGGCGCTGCCGTCGGCCATCATCCGCACCTTGCCGGCCACCTGCTGCTCGCGGCCCCAGGCGCCCATCACGAAGGCATCGTTGACCGAGACGCACCAGATCTCGTCCACGCCCGCCTCGCGCAGCGCCGCGGCATGCTGCACGAAGCCCGGCACATGCTTGGCCGAACACGTCGGCGTGAAGGCGCCGGGCAGGCCGAACACCACGATCTTGCGGCCGCGGACCAGGTCCGCCACCTTGAACGCATTGGGGCCGAGCGCGCAGCCGTTGCTTTCGGTCTCGAAGAATTCCTGCAGCGTGGCGTCGGGGACGCGGGAACCGACAGTGATCATGGCTTTCTGGTTTTCCTTGGGTGTCTGAACGGGTCTATGAAGGATAGGACGGATGCGGGATCGCATGGCGGCGCGTTGCCGCAGGGCAACCTAACGATCATAGGTGCCCGGCCGGCGCTGCCAAAGCCGGATCACATCCGGTGACATTCGGACGAATTTCGATACACCTGAAGACGCTACAAAGACGTCCGCGCGGCGCACCTTTTGGGTGCGCCGCGCGGACGACGATACATCCCGACCGGGAAGGCGGGAAACCAGTCCGGGGAGGCGGCCAGCGGCACGCCCGTCCCGGCGACGGGATGCGGGTGAAGCTCAGTCCGGCGCAGGCGCGGCGCCGCCAGCAGCCCGGCGGTTCACGTCAGCCATGCAAGGCACGCGCGGATGGGGAGCGCACGTGCATCGCGACCAGGCGACGCGTTCCGTCAGGCGGCCGGTGGAGGCACCGATGCCGCGCCAGGCAGGCTTCAGTCTGCCTGCTTGCGCAGGAAGGCCGGGATGTCGTACGTATCCACACCCTTTTCCTGCAGCGCCGCAACGTGGGCCGACGCCGACTCACGCGAGCTGCGCCACACTGCCGGCGTATCGAGGTTGCTGTAGTCCGGCGAGCTGTGCTGCGCGGCGGTGGCGGCCATGTTGGCCATCATCTGCACCGGCATGTTGTCGGTGCCGGTCTTCAGCAGCGTCATCGGCTGCTGCTTCTTGGCCGAGCGGCCCAGGCCGGTCGCGACCACGGTCACGCGCAGCGCGTCGCTCATCGAGTCGTCGTACACCGTACCGAAGATCACGGTCGCATCTTCCGCGGCGTAGCTGCGGATGGTGTTCATGACTTCCTTGGTTTCCGACAGCTTCAGCGAACGGCTGGCGGTGATGTTGACCAGCACGCCGCGCGCGCCGGACAGGTCCACGCCTTCCAGCAGCGGGCTGGCAACGGCCTGCTCGGCCGCCAGGCGGGCGCGGTCCACGCCCGACACGGTGGCCGTCCCCATCATGGCCTTGCCCTGCTCGCCCATCACCGTCTTGACGTCTTCGAAGTCGACGTTGACCAGGCCGTCAACGTTGATGATCTCGGCAATGCCGGCCACCGCGTTGTGCAGCACGTCGTCGGCGCACTGGAAGCACTTGTCCATCTCGGCGTCGTCGCCCATCACTTCGAACAGCTTCTCGTTGAGCACCACGATCAGCGAGTCGACGCTCGATTCCAGCTCGCTGGAACCGTGCTCGGCCACCTTGGCGCGGCGCGCGCCTTCGAAGTCGAACGGCTTGCTGACCACGCCCACGGTCAGGATGCCCATCTCCTTGGCCACTTGCGCAACGATCGGCGCGGCGCCCGTGCCGGTACCGCCGCCCATGCCGGCAGTGATGAAGACCATGTGCGCGCCGCGCAGCGCGTCGGCGATCTGCTCGCGGGCCTGATCGGCGCAACCGCGGCCGACTTCCGGCTTGGCGCCAGCGCCCAGGCCCGTATTGCCGAGTTGAAGCACGCGCGAAGCGGTGGAACGCTTGAGCGCCTGGGCGTCGGTATTCATGCAGATGAATTCGACGCCTTGGACGCCGCGGCTGATCATGTGCTGCACGGCATTGCCGCCCGCGCCGCCCACGCCGACCACCTTGATGATGGTGCCGTCCATCACTTCCGTTTCGATCATGTCAAAGTCCATCACTGCCTCCGAGAAGAATCAGTCCCCAGACGATGCAGCCTCCCCGCCGCAACCCCTGGTTTCTGAACAAGAAACCAAAAAAAAGAAAATCAGAAAACTTCCATCCGGCACGCAGGCCTGTGCGGTAGACCGCCCTGCCCGCGCGCCGTTGCATCGTCAGCGCGTCAATTTCCGAATGGATCAGAAATTGCCGACAAACCATTCCTTCATGCGGGTCCACACCTGCTTGACCGACCCGCTCTGCACGGCCACCTTGCGCCCGCGCATGCGCTGCACGCGGCCTTCCAGCAGCAGGCCCATCACGGTCGCGTAGCGCGGGCTCTTCACCACCTCGTGCAGGTTGCCGCGATACTCGGGCACGCCGACGCGCACCGGCTTGAGGAAGATGTCCTCGCCCAGCTCGACCATGCCCGGCATCATCGCGGTCCCACCGGTGATGACCACGCCCGACGACAACAGTTCTTCATAACCGGATTCGCGCACCACCTGGTGCACCAGCGAGTACAGCTCCTCGATGCGCGGCTCGATCACCGCGGCCAGCGCCTGGCGGCTGAGCGTGCGCGTGCCGCGGTCGCCCACGCCCGGCACCTCGATCATGTCGTCCGGGTCGGCGATCGCCTGCTTGGCGATGCCGTACTGGATCTTGATGTCCTCGGCGTCGGGCGTCGGCGTGCGCAGCGCCATCGCGATATCGTTGGTGATCTGGTCGCCGGCGATGGGAATCACGGCCGTATGGCGGATCGCGCCTTCGCTGAAGATGGCGATGTCGGTGGTGCCGCCGCCGATGTCGACCAGCACCACGCCCAGTTCTTTCTCGTCCTCGGTCAGCACGGCCAGGCTCGAAGCCAGCGGCTGCAGGATCAGGTCGTGCACTTCCAGGCCGCAGCGGCGCACGCACTTGACGATGTTCTGCGCGGCGCTGACCGCGCCGGTGACGATATGCACCTTCACTTCCAGGCGGATGCCGCTCATGCCGATGGGCTCGCGCACGTCCTCCTGGCCGTCGATGATGAATTCCTGCGTCAGGATGTGCAGGATCTGCTGGTCGGTCGGGATATTGACCGCCTTGGCGGTCTCGATCACGCGCGCCACGTCGGTCTGCGTGACCTCCTTGTCCTTGATCGCCACCATGCCGCTGGAGTTGAAGCTGCGGATATGGCTGCCGGCAATGCCGGTGAAGACCTCCGAAATCTTGCAGTCGGCCATCAGCTCGGCCTCTTCCAGCGCCTTCTGGATCGACTGCACGGTGGCCTCGATGTTGACCACGACCCCTTTCTTCAGACCCTTGGACTCAGACTGGCCCATCCCGATCACCTCGTAGCTGCCGTCGGGGCGCAGTTCCGCCACCACGGCCGCCACCTTCGAGGTGCCGATATCGAGACCGACCAACAGGTCCTTGTATTCCTTGCTCATCGGGTTTTCTCCGCGTTCTTGCTCTTCAGTCGCGTCGGATTGTTGTTGGATGTACCTGAAACCGTTGCGGCCGCCCCCGGCCTGGCGGCGCTGGTCGCCGCACTCGTCGCCGCACTCGCCGCCTTCGCCCTGGCCGCTTTCTCGGCCTTCTCGGCCCGCACCGCTGCCGCGATCTGCGCCTCGGTCAGGAAGCGCGCGTTGGCGGCGCGGATGGCAAAGCCGTTGGGATAGCGCAGGTCGGCATACTCGATCTGGCTGCCCCATTGCTGCGTGACCTGCGGCCAGGCCGCGACGAAGCGGCGCACGCGCTGGTCCATCGCGGTGCGGTCCTCGTCGTTCTGCTCGCGCCCCAGCTCGACCTCCATGCCGTTGGACAGGCGCGCGCGCCAGGCGTAGCGGCCGGACAGCGCCACCGCGAGCGGCTCCGCGTTGAGCGGCTTGAACCACTGGCGCATCACCTCGAGCTTCTCGATCACGTCGGCTTCGCTGTCGGGCGGCCCGTCCAGTGCCAGCAGCTGCGCGTCTTCTTCCGCCTCGGCGGTGTTGGCGACAAAGATCTCGCCATAGGTGTTGATCAGGCGACCGCTGTCGGGCGCGCCCCAGGTGCCGAGCGCCTCGTGCTCCTCGACCTCGACCGCCAGGCCGTTGGGCCATTCGCGCCGCACGCTGGCGCGCCGCACCCATGGCACCGACTCGAACGCCTGGCGCGCCGCGTTCAGGTCCAGCGTGAAGAAGTTGCCGGTCAGCTTGCCCAGCGCGCTGGAGCGCACGCTGGGCGCGTTCACGTGGCGCAGGGCGCCGCCGTCCATCGGCCCGATCTCCACGTGCGTGATGGCAAACACCGGCCGCTGCGCCAGCCACAGCAGGCCCGCCGCGAGCGCCATCAGCGCCACCACCGCATACAGCGTGGAGGCGATCAGGTTGAGCAGGCGTGCGTTATGCCACATGGTCCGGTGCGGTCCTGTCGGGTGAAGTTATTCGGGTTTCCAATGCTCGTTGGGATGCAGGTCGAGCGTGGCGGCGGCCACCACCTGCAGCACGAAGTCCTCGTAGCTGATGCCGACCGCGCGCGCCGCCATCGGCACCAGCGAATGGCCGGTCATGCCGGGCGAGGTATTCATCTCGAGCAGGAACGGCGTGCCGTCGGCGCGCAGCATCACGTCGGCGCGCGCCCAGCCGCGGCAGCCCAGCACGCGGTAGGCCTGCACCGCCAGCGCCTGCACCTGCCGCTCGACTTCGGCATCCAGGCCAGACGGGCACAAGTACTGGGTATCGTCAGTAAAGTACTTATTTTGATAGTCGTAGTTGGCCTCGGGCGCGACGATGCGGATCACCGGCAGCGCTTCGGCGCTATCGCCCTCGCCCACCACCGGGCAGGTCAGCTCGGCGCCGTCGACGAAGGTCTCGGCGATGACGTCGTTGTCCAGCGCCGCGGCCTTGTCGAAGGCGGCGCGCATCTGGTCCGCCGCGGTGACCTTGGTCAGCCCGATCGACGAGCCTTCGCGCGCCGGCTTGACGATCAGCGGCAGGCCCAGGTCGGCCGCGACCGCGTCGAAGTCGGTGTCCGCGTGCAGCATGGCGAAGCGCGGCGTGGCCAGCCCATGCGTGATCCACAAACGCTTGGTGGCCTGCTTGTCCATCGCCAGCGCCGACGCCAGCACGCCACTGCCGGTGTACGGCACGCCCAGCTGCTCGAGCAGGCCCTGGATGGTGCCGTCCTCGCCGTAGCGGCCGTGCAGCGCGATGAAGACGCGGTCGAAACCGGCCGCCGCCAGCTCGGCCACGCCCTGCAGGCCGGGGTCGAAGCCGTGCGCGTCGACGCCGCGCGACTGCAGCGCGGCCAGCACGCCGTTGCCGGACATCAGCGAGATCTCGCGCTCGGCCGAGCGGCCGCCCAGCAGCACGCCGACCTTGCCCAGCGACTTGGGATCGATATTGGGATGGGCGACGAAGCTCATGCCTGGCTCCCTTGCTGCAGCGGTTGCTGGTGCGACACCAGCTGGCCCGGCACGCCGCCGATCGAGCCCGCCCCCATGGTCACGACCACATCGCCGGGCCGTACGGCATTCAGGATGGCCTGCGGCATCTCTTCCATCTGCTCCACGAAAACAGGTTCGACCTTGCCCGCCACGCGCAGCGCGCGCGTCAGTGCACGGCCGTCGGCGGCGACGATCGGGGTCTCGCCGGCGGCATAGACCTCGGACAACAGCAGGGCATCGACGGTGCCCAGCACCTTGACGAAGTCTTCAAAGCAATCGCGCGTGCGGGTGAAACGGTGCGGCTGGAACGCCAGCACCAGGCGCCGGCCGGGGAACGCGCCGCGCGCGGCGGCGAGGGTGGCGGCCATTTCCACCGGATGGTGGCCGTAGTCGTCCACCAGCGTGAAGGTGCCGGCGCCGTCGGGCGTGGCGACTTCGCCGTAGCGCTGGAAGCGGCGGCCGACACCGTGGAATTCACGCAGCGCCTTGACGATGGCGGCATCGGGCACTTCCAGCTCGGTGGCGATGGCGATCGCCGCCAGCGCGTTCTGCACGTTGTGCATGCCGGGCAGGTTCAGCACGATCTCCAGCGGCGGCTCGGCGTGATGGTTCAGCTGGCGCAGCACCGTGAAATGCATCTGGCCGTCGACCGCGCGCGCATCCACGGCGCGGATCTGCGCATCTTCGGCAAAGCCGTAGCGCACCACCGGCTTGGACACCAACGGCAGGATCTCGCGCACGTTGGGATCGTCCACGCACAGCACGGCGATGCCGTAGAACGGCAGGCGCTGGGTGAATTCGATGAACGCCTGCTTGAGCCGGGCAAAGTCATGCCCGTAGGTGTCCATGTGGTCGGCATCGATATTGGTGACGACCTCGATGACCGGGAACAGGTTCAGGAACGACGCATCCGATTCGTCGGCCTCGGCCACGATGAAGTCGCCGGTGCCCAGGCGCGCGTTGGCGCCGGCCGAGTTCAGCCGGCCGCCGATGACGAAGGTCGGATCGAGGCCGCCTTCGGCCAGCACCGATGCCACCAGGCTGGTGGTGGTGGTCTTGCCATGGGTACCGGCAATGGCCACGCCCTGCTTCAGCCGCATCAGCTCGGCCAGCATCACCGCGCGCGGCACCACGGGGATACGCTGGCTGCGCGCGGCCAGCACTTCGGGGTTGTCGCCGCTGACCGCGGTCGACACCACCACCGCGTTGGCGCCGCTCACGTTGACGGCGTCATGGCCGTGCATGACGGTGGCGCCCAGCGACGCCAGGCGCCGCGTGGCGGCATTGCTGCCCACGTCCGAGCCCGAGACCTTGTATCCCAGGTTCAGCAGGACCTCGGCGATGCCGCTCATGCCGGCGCCGCCGATGCCCACGAAGTGGATGTTCTTGACGATATGCTTCATTGGATTGCTGCTTCGCTCACTTCAGTCCCTGGCCAGCTCGCGGCATACCTCGGCGACGCGCCGGGTTGCCTCAGGCCTGGCCAGTCCGCGCGCCAGGCGCGCCATGTCTTTCAGCTGCGGCCGGGTCAGGCTGGCAATGGTCCGCGCCAGGCCCTCGGCCGTCAGGTCTTTCTGCTGCACGAGCAGGGCCGCGCCCTGGCTCGACAAAAACTGTGCGTTGGTGGTCTGGTGGTCGTCCACCGCATGCGGGAACGGCACGAACAGCGCCGCCACGCCCGCCGCGGCCACTTCCGACACCGTCATCGCGCCGGCGCGGCAGATCACCAGGTCGGCGTCGGCATAGGCGCGCGCCATGTCGTCGATGAACGGCAGCGTCTGCGCCGCCACCTGCGCCGCGGCGTAGTTGGCGCGCAGCGTGTCGATCTGCTTCGCGCCCGCCTGGTGCGTCACCACCGGGCGCTGAGGCTGCGGCAACAGCGCGATGGCCTTGGGCACCACCTCGTTGAGCGCGGCGGCGCCCAGGCTGCCGCCCACCACCAGGATGCGCAGCGGACCGTCGCGACGGTCGTAGCGCGCCTCGGGGTTATCCAGCTGCGCCAGCTCCTCGCGCACCGGGTTGCCGGTCCATTCGCTGCCGGGCAGTGCATCGGGGAACGCGCACAGCACGCGGTCGGCCACCCTGGCCAGCACCTTGTTGGCCAGCCCGGCGATCGAGTTCTGCTCGTGCAGCACCAGCGGCCGGCCCAGCAGCGACGCCATCATGCCGGCCGGGAAGGTGATATAGCCGCCCATGCCCAGCACCACGCTAGGACGTACCCGCCGCAGCGCGGCGAGGCTCTGCCAGAACGCGCGCAGCAGGTTCAGCGGCAGCAGGAACTTGGTCACCAGCCCCTTGCCGCGCAACCCGCCGAACTGGATGAACTCCATCGGGATGTCGTGCTTCGGCACCAGCGTGGCTTCCATGCCAGTGCGGTTGCCCAGCCAGACCACGTTCCAGCCCTGCGCGCGCAGCGCCTGCGCGACCGCCAGCCCGGGGAACACATGTCCCCCGGTGCCACCGGCCATCACGAGCAGGGTGCGCGGCTGCGTCATACCTTCCCTCCGCGCATCAATACACGGTTTTGGCTTCGGCCGCTGCGCTTAACTTCCTGCAATCGCAGGAAGTTAGCCTTCGCCGAAATCGCGTGCTGCTGCGTTCCGGTCATACCTTCCCTCCACGCATCAGCACGCGATTTTCATAATCAATGCGAAGCAGGATCGCCAGCGCCACGCAGTTCATCAGGATGCCCGAGCCGCCATAGCTGACCAGCGGCAGCGTCAGCCCCTTGGTCGGCAGCAAGCCCAGGTTCACACCCATGTTGATAAAGGTCTGCCAGCCGATCCAGACGCCGATGCCCTTGGCCACCAGGCCGGCAAAGGTGCGGTCCAGCTGCAGCGCGGTGCGGCCGATATTGAAGGCGCGCCGCACCAGCCAGTAGAACAGCACGATCACCACCAGCACGCCGATAAAGCCGAATTCCTCGCCAATCACGGCGAGGATGAAGTCGGTATGCGCTTCGGGCAGGTAGTGCAGCTTTTCGATGCTGCCGCCCAGCCCCACGCCGGTCCATTCGCCGCGGCCGAAGGCGATCAGCGAGTGCGTGAGCTGGTAGGCCTTGCCCAGGGCGTTGCTCTCTTCCCATGGATTCAGGTAGGCAAAGATCCGCTCGCGCCGCCAGGGCGACGCCGTGATCAGCAGCGCGAACGCGCCCACCGCCACCCCGACCAGCCCGGCGAAAAGCTTGCCGTTGATGCCGCCGAGGAACAGGATGCCCATCGCCACCGCGGCGATCACCAGGAATGCGCCCATGTCGGGCTCCAGCAGCAGCAGCAGACCCACCACCACCACCGCCACGCCCATCGGCAGGAAGCCCTTGGACACGGTCTGCATCCACTCCTGCTTGCGCACGGTGTAGTTGGCGGCGTACAGCACCACCGCCAGCTTCATCAGCTCGGACGGCTGGAAGTTCATCACGCCCAGCGGAATCCAGCGCCGCGCGCCGTTCACGCCCTTGCCGACGAACGGCACCAGCACGATCACCAGCAGGATCAGCGCAACGATAAAGAGCTTGGGCGCGTAGCGGTCCCACACCTTGACCGGCACCTGGAACGCGGCCAGCCCGACCGACAGGCCGATTCCCAGCGCGAATGCATGCCGCATCAGGAAGTGGCTTTCGCGGTAGTTGGCGTAGCGCGGCGAGTCCGGCAGCGCGATCGAGGCCGAGTAGACCATCACCAGGCCGAGCGCGAGCAGCACGATCGAGACCCACAGCATGGGCTGGTCGTACTCCATCATGCGCGAGCGGGTCGGCTTGACGCCCGACACCGCGTCGCGCAGGCCGCCCCAGGCATTGCCGATGGTGGCGCCGATAAATCCGCTGCGCTTGACCTGTGCGTCGTTCATGGGAGGATCCCCCGGGACAGGGCCAGTTCTTCCACCGCGCCGCGGAACACCTCGGCGCGATGCACGTAGTTGCGGAACATGTCCAGGCTGGCGCACGCCGGCGACAGCAGCACCGCATCGCCAGCCTGGGCCAGCGTGGCGGCCTGCGTCAACGCTTGCTCCAGCGTGGCGGCGTCGACCAAGGTGGCGCCACTGCCCTGCAGCGCATCGCGCAGCTCAGGCGCGGCGCGGCCGATCAGCACCACCGCGCGCGCGTACTGTCCCACCGGCGCGGCCAGCGGCGAGAAATCCTGTCCCTTGCCCTCGCCCCCGGCGATCAGCACCACGCGCTTGTCCAGGCCCGACAGCGCGGCCACGGTCGCGCCCACGTTGGTGCCCTTGCTGTCGTCGAAATACTCGACGTCGTCGATGGTGGCGACCCACTCGACGCGGTGCGGCTCGCCGCGGTATTCGCGCAGGCCGTGCAGCAGTGCGTTCAGCGGCAGGTCGATGGCCCGGCACAGCGCCAGCGCGGCCATCGCGTTGGTGGCGTTGTGCATGCCGCGGATATGCAGCGCGTCGGCTGGCATCAGCCGCTTGTGGCGCACCGGCACCGCTTCCGGCGCGGCCTCGGCGGACTTGCGGCGGCGCGGCTTGCCCTCCCCTTCCGCGTCGGGATCGGGCTCGGCCAGCACCAGCCAGGGCATGCCGCCCTCGCGCAGGATGCCGAAGCTGCCCGGCACCTCGGGCAGGTCGATGCCGAAGGTCACCGGCGCGGAGCCGGGGCGCGCCATGTCCAGCGTCAGGCGGTCGTTGCGGTTCAGCACCTGCACGCACGCGCTGCCGGCCGGGCCGAAGATGCGCGCCTTGGACGCGGCGTAGGCTTCCATCGAGCCGTGCCAGTCGAGGTGGTCCTGCGTCACGTTGAGCACGGTGGCGGCATGGGGCGCCAGCGTATGGGTGGTTTCCAGCTGGAAGCTCGACAGCTCCAGCACCCAGACCTCCGGCAGCGACGCCGCGGCGATGCAGGCCGACAGCTTGTCCAGCGCCGACGGGCTGATATTGCCGGCCACCGCCACGCTCTTGCCGGCGCGCTCGACCAGCCGGCCGGTCAGCGCGGTGGTGGTGGTCTTGCCGTTGGTGCCGGTGATCGCCAGCAGCTTCGGCGCATAGCCGGACTCGGCTTCGAGGTGGCGCAGCGCGCGCACGAACAGCTCGATCTCGCCCCACACCGGGATGCCGCGCGCCTGCGCCGCGGCCAGCAGCGCGCCGGTGGCGGGCTCGAGCGGCGACAGGCCGGGGCTGATCGCCACCAGGCCGATGCCGTCGAGCAGGCTTTCGGCAAACGGGCCGCCGACGAATTCGGCCGAAGTCAGCTCGGCCTGCAGGAACACAAGGTTGGCGGGCGCCTCGCGCGTGTCGGCCACGCGCACCGCGCAGCCGTTCAGGCCACACCAGCGCGCCATGGCCAGCCCCGACTCGCCGAGGCCCAGTACCAGCACATGAGGTTTTTGCAGCTCGCCAAACACTTCGATTTCCTGCCTTTGGTTTCCTGTATCGATAAAGCCGCGCCGTTTCAGCGCAGCGTCTTTCTTAACGCAGCTTGAGCGTCGACAACCCGATCAGCACCAGCAGCATGGTGATGATCCAGAACCGCACCGTGACCTGCGTTTCCTTCCAGCCGCCCAGTTCGAAATGGTGATGCAGCGGCGCCATGCGGAACAGCCGCCTGCCCTCGCCATAGCGGCGCTTGGTGAGCTTGAACCAGGTGACCTGCGCCATCACCGACAGCGTTTCGACCACGAAGATGCCGCCCATCACGAACAGCACGATCTCCTGGCGCACGATCACCGCCACCGTGCCCAGCGCGCCACCCAGCGCCAGCGCGCCGACGTCGCCCATGAACACCTGGGCCGGATGCGCGTTGAACCAGAGGAAGGCCAGCCCCGCCCCGCCCAGCGCCGAGCAGAAGATCAGCAGCTCGCCCGCGCCCGGGATATGCGGGAACAGCAGGTACTTGCTGTAGACCGCGTTGCCCATCACATAGGCAAACACGCCCAGCCCGCCGCCGACCAGCACCACCGGCATGATCACCAGGCCGTCCAGGCCGTCGGTCAGGTTGACGGCGTTGCTCGAGCCCACGATCACCAGGTAGGTCAGCACGATGAAGCCGGCCACGCCCAGCGGATAGCTGATCTCCTTGAAGAAGGGCACGATCAGGTTGGACTTGTACGGCATGTCCAGCGACAGCCCGCCCTCGACCCAGTTCAGGAACAGCTCCCAGACCCGCACGTTGCTGCTCTCGGACACCGAGAAGGCCAGGTAGACCGCGGCCACCAGGCCGATCAGGGTCTGCCAGAAAAACTTCTCGCGGCTCGACATGCCGCGCGGGTCGCGATACACCACCTTGCGGTAGTCGTCGACCCAGCCGATCGCGCCGTAGCCGAAGGTGACCAGCATCACCACCCAGATAAAGCGGTTGCCCCAGTCGCACCACAGCAGCGTCGACACCGCGATCGACACCAGCACCAGCACGCCGCCCATGGTGGGCGTGCCGGACTTGACCAAATGCGTTTGCGGGCCGATGGTGCGCACCGCCTGGCCGACCTTCAGCTCGGTCAGCTTGCGGATCACCCACGGCCCGAACGCCAGGCCGATCACCAGCGCGGTGACGTTGGCCATCACCGCGCGGAAAGTCAGGTAGTTGACGACCCGGAGGAAGCTGTAGTCGTTTTGCAGCCACTGGGCCAGAGCCAATAACATCGTGTTGTCTTATTTAGTGTGCGGAAGTGTCTGCGACCAGCGCCGCGACCATCCGTTCCATGCGCATGAAGCGCGATCCCTTCACCAGCACGGCGCCCGCTTGCGCCACCATGCCCCCGCTGTCTTCCTCCAAGGCCTTGGCCAGGTCTTCCGCGCTGCCGAAATGGCGCCCGTTGGCGCCGAACGCCCGCACCGCATGCACCGCCAGCGCGCCGGTGGCCCACAGCACGTCGATGCCGCGCGCCTGGGCATAGGCACCGATCTCTTCGTGGAACGCCGGCCCCTGGTCGCCTACTTCGCCCATGTCGCCCAGCACCAGCACGCGCGGCGCGGCAAAGCCGGCCAGCACGTCGATGGCGGCGCGCATCGAGTCGGGGTTGGCGTTGTAGGTGTCGTCGACCACCACCGTGCCGGCCGGCGTGTACTTGACCTGCAGCCGTCCCTTCACGGGCTTGAACTCCTCCAGGCCCGCCTGGATTGCCGGCACGCGCACGCCCGCGGCGAGCGCGCAGGCGATCGCCGCCAGCGCGTTGCGCACGTTGTGCTCGCCCAGCAGCGCCAGCCGCACCTCGAAGGCATGGCCCGGCGCGCGCACCTGCATCACCTGCACGCCGTCGACCAGTTCCACGGTGGCGTGCACGTCGGCCTGCTGCGAGGTGCCGAACGACAGCACGCGGCGGGTGGCCGCGGCCGCGCGCCACACCGGGGCGTAGGCGCCGCCGCTTTCCGCATCGAGCGGGAACACCGCGACGCCGTCGGCCGGCAGCGCCGCGATCGCGGCGGCGTGCTCGTGCGCCACGGCTTCCACGCTGACCATGAATTCCTGGTGCTCGCGCTGGGCGTTGGTGATCACCGCCACGGTGGGCTGGGCGATGCCGGCCAGGTAGACGGTCTCGCCCGGATGGTTCATGCCGAGCTCCAGCACCGCCAGCTGGTGCGTGGCGCGCAGGCGCAGCACCGTCAGCGGCAGGCCGATATCGTTGTTGAGGTTGCCGCCGGTGGCCAGGCGCTGGTCCTCGCCGACGGCCGCGGCAAAGATCGCCGCGATCATTTCCTTGACCGTGGTCTTGCCATTGCTGCCGGTCACCGCCACCGCCGGCAGCGTGAACTGGCGGCGCCAGCCCGCGCCAAGCTGGCCCAGCGCCATGCGCGTGTCCGGCGCGACGATGGCCGGCACCCCGGCATCGACTTCGCGGCTCACCAGCACCGCGGCGGCGCCGCGCGCGACCACGTCGGCGATGAAGTCATGCGCATCGAAGCGCTCGCCCCGCAGCGCCACGAACAGGTCGCCGGGCTCGACGCTGCGGCTGTCGGTATGCACGCGCGCGAACGGCACGGCGGCGTCGCCGCAAATGCGCGCGCCGGCGATCCAGCCGGCCGCTTGCTGCAAGGTGGTCATGGTGGTCTGGCTCATGCCGATACTCCGCGCGTGGCCAGTGCCAGCCGTACGTGTTCGCGATCCGAGAACGGGCGCTTGCGGCCCTGGATCTCCTGGGTGGCCTCATGGCCCTTGCCCGCCACCAGCACCACGTCGGCCGGCGCCGCGTGCCGCACGGCATAGAGGATGGCGGCGGCGCGGTCTTCGATCTGGCGCCCGCGCGCGCGCTCGGCCATGCCGTCGGCAATCGCGTCGAGGATCTCCTGCGGGTCTTCGCTGCGCGGGTTGTCGCTGGTCAGCACGATTTCGTCGGCCAGGCGCTCGGCGACGGCGCCCATCAGCGGGCGCTTGATCGGGTCGCGGTCGCCGCCGCAGCCGAACACGCACCACAGGCGGCCGTTGCGCGCCTGCGCCACCGGGCGCAGTGCGGCCAGCGTCTGCTCGAGCGCGTCAGGGGTGTGGGCGTAGTCGACCACCGCCAGCGGCGCCTGCGCGGCGTCGTGGCCGGCCCCGAACAGCTCCATGCGTCCTTCCACCGGCGCAAGCGCGCGCAGCGCGGCAATCGCCGCGTCCCACGCCACGCCGTTGGCCAGCGCCGCGCCCAGCACCGCCAGCAGGTTGCTGACATTGAAGGCACCGATCATCGGCGTGGCCATCTCGGCGTGGCCGAAGCTGCCGTCGATATGGAAGGCGGTGCCGGTGGCGGTGGCGCGCAAGTTGGTGGCGCGCAGCCATGCGCCGCGCTGGCCGCGCACCGTGGCGGCGGCAGGGCCGTCGATGCCGTATTCGATCACGTGCGGCGCGGCCACGGCGGCGGCGTCGGCTGCCAGCAGGCGCCGGCCCATGGCGTCGTCGCGGTTGATCACCGCGGTGCGCAGGCCGTCCCAGCGGAACAGGCGCGCCTTGGCGGCCTCGTACTCGGCCATCGAGCCGTGGTAGTCGAGGTGGTCCTGGGTCAGGTTGGTCAGCACCACCACCGAAAAATGCGTGCCGGCCACGCGCTCCTGCTCGAGGCCGTGCGACGACACTTCCATCGCCACGGCGCGCGCGCCGGCGTCGTGCAGCGTGGCCAGGCTGGCCTGTAGCTGCACCGCGTCGGGCGTGGTGAAGCCGGTGGCCTGCAGCGCGTCGGGGAAGCCGGTGCCGAGCGTGCCGATGGCCGCGCAGGGCGTGCCGGTGCCCTGCAGCACGCGCGCCAGCCACTGGCTGCATGAGGTCTTGCCATTGGTGCCGGTGATGCCGGTCACGGCCAGGCCGCGCGCCGGGTTGCCGTGCCAGCCAGCGGCGATCGGGCCTGCCAGCTGGTGCAGGCGGCTCACGGCCAGGTGCGGCACGGCGTCGCCGAAGGGCCAGTCGAAGCCGTCGGCCTCGTACACCACGGCGCCGGCGCCGGCGGCGATCGCCTGCGCGATATAGGGCCGGCCGTCGGTGGCGAGGCGGTCGTTGCCCAGCACGTAGGCGAAGAACACATCGCCGCGCGCCAGGCGCCGGGTATCGCCGGTCAGCTGCGCCGCGGCGGCCACGTTGGTACGCAGCCAGGCCAGCGCGTTGCTGGCCTGGGCGGTGACCTCGAGGGGAAGCAGGGGCTTGGCCGTCATCGGATCGATCTCATTGGGTCGAGCTCCACGGTTCGCTTTCCTGAACCTTGTCGCTGACCACCAGCTGGCGGATCGGCGAATCGGGCTGGACGTTCAGTGCGCGCAGCGTGCCGCCGGTGATGGCTGCGAACGCCGGGCCGGCCACCAGGCCGCCGTAGTGGCTGCCGGCGGTGGGCTCGTCCACGCTGACGGCAACGATGATGCGCGGGTTCGACATCGGCGCCAGGCCGATGAACGAGGCGCGGTACTTGCTGCGGTTGTAGCCGCGCCCTTCATGCTTGTAGGCGGTGCCGGTCTTGCCGCCGACGCGGTAGCCCATCACCTGCGCCTCGGGCGCGGTGCCACCGGGCGCGGTCACGGTTTCCATCATCGCGCGCACGTCGCGCGCCACCTGCGGCGACAGGATGCGCTCGCCGGTGGCGGGGCCGTTGGTGCGGAACATCGTCACCGGGATCAGTTCGCCGTCATGGGCGAAGATGGTGTAGGCATGCGCCATCTGGAACAGCGACACCGACAGGCCGTAGCCGTACGACATGGTGGCCTGCTCGATCGGGCGCCAGCTCTTGTACGGGCGCACGCGTCCGGCGACCGCGCCGGGGAAGCCGATCTTGGGCGCCTGCCCCAGGCCGATGCTGGTGTACATGTCCCACATTTCCTGCGGCTTCATCATCATCGCGATCTTGGTCGTGCCGATGTTGGACGACTTCTGGATCACGCCGGTGACGGTGAGCGCGCCGTAGTTGTGGGTATCGGTGATGGTGGCGCCTTCGAAGTTGTACTTGCCGGTGGTGGCGATCACCGTCGACGGCGACACGCGCTTGAGCTGCAGCGCCAGCCCCACCGTGATCGGCTTCATCATCGAGCCGGGCTCGAAGGTGTCGGTCAGCACGCGGTTGCGCAGCTGCTCGCCCGACAGCCGGGTGCGGTCGTTGGGGTTGTAGGTGGGCCAGTTGGCCAGCGCCAGCACCTCGCCGGTCTGGGCGTCGAGCACCACCGCACTGGCGGCCTTGGCCTTGTGCTTGTCGACCACGGCCTTGAGCTCGTTGTAGGCCAGGTACTGGATCTTGGCGTCGATCGACAGCTGGATGTCCTCGCCGTCGCGCGGGGTCTTCAGCACGCCGATGTCCTCGACCACGCGGCCGAGCCGGTCCTTGATCACCTGGCGCGCGCCGGCGCGGCCGGCCAGGCCGCTCTCGCGCGCCAGCTCGACCCCTTCCTGGCCGCGGTCCTCGACGTTGGTGAAGCCGACGATATGCGCCATCGCCTCCCCTTCCGGGTAGAAGCGCTTGTATTCGCGGGTCTGGTGGATGCCTTCGATCTTCAGCGCGGCGATCTTGTCGGCGACGTCGGGCAGCACCTGGCGCTTCAGATAGACAAAGCCCTTGTCCTCGGACAGCTTCTTGCCCAGGTCCTTCTCGGACATGCCGAGCAGCCGGGCCAGCTGGCGGATCTTGCCGGCCTCGACCTGGTTGGGCACGTCCTCGGGCACCGCCCAGATCGCCTTGACCGGCAGGCTCGTGGCCAGCACCAGGCCGTTGCGGTCCAGAATCTTGCCGCGCGTGGCCGGCAATTCGAGCGTGCGCTGGAAGCGCTTCTTGCCCTCGGCCTCGTAGAACTGGTTGCCGGGCCCCTGGATCCACGCGGCGCGCACGGCGAGCGCGACGAACGCGGCGAACATCAGGAACACCACCAGCTTGGAGCGCCACATCGGCAGGCGCAGGCCCAGCACCGGGCTGGCGGCGAACTGGCCGCTGCGCGGGCGCGAGGCGGTGCCGTTGCGGTCACGGCGGGGCGGGTTGGGGCGGGCCATGCTCATCAGCGCGCCTCCGCTGCGCTGGCCGGCGCCGACGGTGCCGGCGGCAGCACGATGCCGGACAGGTACTGGGTCTTGCCGGGGTTGACCGGCGCCATCTTCAGCTGCGCGCGCGCCGCCTCGGCAATGCGGGCGCTCTTGCCCAGCGCGCTCTGCTGGTATTGCAGGCGCGACCAGTCGATATCGAGCTGCCTTTCTTCCGCCTGGGCCCGCTCCAGCGCGACGAACAGCGTGCGCGCCTGGTGCTGCGCGCTCACCAGCGACAGCGCGCACAGGATCAGCGCGGCCAGCAGGAAGAAGGTCAGGCGGTTCATGCGCGCGTACCTCCGCCAGCGGTTGACACAGCCGGGGCCAGCTTCTCGGCCACGCGCATCACCGCCGAGCGCGCGCGCGGGTTGGCGGCCACCTCTGCGGCGCCCGGCTTGAAGCGGCCGAGCAGGCGCAGCGTCGGCTGCGGCAGGTCGGCCGCGCGCAGCGGCGCGCGGCGCAGCGCCGGGTCGGCATCCTGCTGGGGACGGGCGCGCGCCGCCATGAACCGCTTGACGATGCGGTCCTCCAGCGAATGGAAGCTGATCACCACCAGGCGTCCCCCTACCTGCAGCAGGTCATACGCCGCCTTCAGCCCTCTTTCGAGGTCCTCAAGCTCTTGATTGACGTGAATCCGTAGAGCCTGAAAGGTGCGGGTCGCAGGGTCCTGACCCTTCTCGCGTGTTTTGACGGCTTTCGCCACGAGCGCGGCAAGGTCGGCAGTAGTGGCGATGGGTCCGCCATCGCCGGATTCGCTCCGGCGAGCAACAATCGCCTTTGCAATCTGTACAGCAAACCGTTCTTCCCCATAGTCTCGTATCACCCTGGCAATGTCCTGCTCATCCGCCTGCGCCAGCCACTGTGCGGCAGTGATGCCGCGCGTGGTGTCCATGCGCATGTCCAGCGGGCCCTCGAAACGAAAGGAAAACCCCCTCGCCGCCTCGTCGATCTGGGGCGAGCTGATCCCCAGGTCGAGCAGCACGCCGGCAACATGGCCGCGCCCCGCCAGGCGTTCCGCCATGGCTGCAAAGCTCGCGTGCTCAATGGAGAAGCGGGCATCCTTGATGGTGCCCGCTTCTGCGATTGCTGCTGGGTCCTTGTCGAACGCAACCAGGGCCCCGTCTGGCCCCAGCCGGGCCAGTACCGCCCGGCTGTGCCCTCCCCTGCCGAAGGTGCCGTCGACATAAACCCCGTCGGGCCGCCAGACCAGGGCGTCGACGGCCTCGTCCAGCAGCACGGTGCGATGCTGCAAGGCGGGGGTTGCCGGGGTTCCGGTAGGACTCATGACCTCTTCAGAAAGAGAAATTCTTCAATGCTTCGGGCATGCCCTGCGCCATCGCCTGCTGTTCCTTGGCGGCGTAGGTTGCGGCATCCCACACTTCGAAATGGCTGCCCATGCCGAGCAGCATGACTTCCTTGTCGAGCATGGCGGCACTGCGCAGCTCCGGTGCGATCAGCACCCGGCCCGCGCCGTCCATATCCACGTCGGCGGCGTTGCCCAGGAAGATGCGCTTCCACCAGTGCGCATCCATCGGCAGCGCTGCAATGCGCGTGCGGAAGTTTTCCCACTCGGGCCGGGGAAACAGCAGCAGGCAGCCATCCGGGTGCTTGGTCAGCGTCACCCGGCCTTCGGCCTGCTGTTGCAGCGCTTCGCGATGCCGCGACGGAATCGACATCCGCCCCTTGGCATCCAGCGACAGCGCCGATGCTCCCTGAAACAAGCTCGCTCCCCGTCCACGCCGGCCTTGCGAACGGTTCGCCGGCCGGCCTGCGCGTGAATCCTTCCGTTCCGGCTATGGTGAGAATCATCCCACGGCCGGGGCCCAATTTCACACAAAAATACACTTCCTCACACTATTTCCCACTTTAGAGGAAGCGATATGGGCGGTCAAGGCTGCAGGCGGGCCAGCAAACGAGATTTTTTTAATCAGAACAATGACTTAGCGCGCACACCTCACGCACCGCAAAAGTGAATCCTTAATGAAATGAAGATCTTAGGGAGGAAAGCAGAGAAACCACCTGAGAACCACTTGCGGAGGAACTGCCGACCGCGCGGAAAAGACCTGTCCCGGCGCGCGCCCCGAGGATACAACAATTGCCCGCCAGCCCCGCTGAATTCAGGGCTGGGAGGGACATGCCCGAACCCGGGCGCCGGACTTCAGATACGGTAGGCGGCGGTGGTCATCACGCGCGAGGCGCCGCGCATCAGCGCCCGCACCGGGGCGGGCAAGGGCATGCCGCCGGCTTCGCGCGCAGCATCGCCGTGGCGGATCTCGTCGTCGCGCATCTGCTCGAGGATCGCGCGGGAGCGGCCGTCGGACTCGGGCAGGCGGTCCAGGTGTCCACCGAGGTGGTGCTCGACCTGGCGCTCGGTCTCGGCAACGAAGCCCAGGCTGACGCGATCGCCGGCGCGGCCGGCGACCCAGCCGATGGCGAAGGCGCCGGCGTACCAGAGCGGATTGAGCAGGCTGGGACGCGAGCCCAGTTCGCGCAGGCGCTCGGCGCACCAGGCCAGGTGGTCTTCCTCTTCGCGCGCGGCCGCGCCCATCTGCGCGCGCACGGCGCCGTTGCGCGCGGTCAGCTTCTGCGCCTGGTACAGGGCCTGCGCGCAGACCTCGCCGACATGGTTGATGCGCATCAGGCCAGCCACATGGCGGCGCTCCTCGGCGCTCATCTGTTCGGTGTCCGGCGCCAGCCGGTCAGCCGGGTTGGCGCGCGCCGAGCGCGTGGCGCCGGCAATGGCGCGCAGGGCCACGTCGAATTCTTTGATCAGGGTGTCCATGTCGCAGAGGCGGTTGGAATCGGTGCCCGGGCAAGCCCCTGCCATGCTGGGGTGCGCGGCCGCGGCGCGGCACGCGGGGGCGCCATCGGGATTACCCGTATTGTAGCGTGCCTCTAATCGGCGCCAGCCCGCATCACGCCTTGCGTGGATACGCCCGGCTAGTCAGAAACCCTGAGTTGTTAAAACAAGACAAGGGGTTGGGCCCCAATGGTGAACGAAACGTTGTTTGTTACAGTACTTCGCAACTTCGAAGGAAGTTTGACGCACGGGAGATGGAGACCATCAGGAGGTTCTCTCGCGCCGTCACCAATAATTCTTACAGTGGAGATCAACGAGCATGAAGAAATCGCTTCTGGCGCTGGCAGCGCTTGGCGCATTTGCCGGGGCGGCGCAGGCCCAATCGAGCGTGACCCTGTACGGTGTGGTGGATGCCAACATCGAATACGTGAGCAACATGTCCAGCGTCACGCCCTCGATCGCCAACGGCCTGGCAACCGGCCCCGCTGAAAACGTCTTCCGGCTGACCTCGGGCGGCCTGTCCGGTTCGCGTTGGGGCCTGCGCGGCGTGGAAGACCTCGGCAGCGGCCTGAAGGCGCTGTTCGTGCTCGAAAGCGGTTTCGGTCTCGATGACGGCCGGTCGCAGCAAGGCGGCCGCCTGTTCGGTCGTCAGGCTTATGTCGGCCTGGAAAGCGCCCAGGTCGGCCGCTTCACCTTCGGTCGCCAGTACACCACGCTGTTCGACATGATGGCCAACTTCTCGCCGACCGGCTACGCCACCCAGTATGAACCGGTGGTGGCACAGCTGGGCCTGAACTTCCGCTCGGACAACACCGCCAAGTACACCGGCAAGTTCGGTCCGGTGACGGCGATCGCCCACTGGTCGTTCGGCAACGGCGTGGCCGGCGCCGGCGAAGTTCCTGGCCAGTTCCGCCGCGACACCGGCTACGGTGCCGGCCTGGCCTGGGCGGCAGGTCCGTTCGGCATTTCGGCGGCCTACGACCAGTACAACCCGACCCTGAACGCCGCCGGCGGCACCGGCGACTTCAAGAAGGCCGCGATTGCCGCGAGCTACGCCTTCGGCCCGGCCAAGCTGATGGCCGGCTACCGCTGGGGCATGAACAAGGCCGCCAACGACAACAACATCCTGAAGGACAACTACTACTGGGTGGGCGCCAACTACCAGGTCACCCCGGCACTGGGCCTGACGCTCGCCTACTTCTACGACGACGTCAAGAACCTGAACCTGGCCGCCAACGGCGTCACCAACAACATCAAGAACCCCTGGCAGATCTCGTTCGTCGCCGACTACAACCTGTCCAAGCGCACCGACGTCTACCTGACCACCGCCTACGCGAAGAACGCCGGCGTCAACTTCGACACCTCGGCCATCAGCTTCGCCAACGGCTACTTCCTGGGCACCGGCAAGGACAACATGGTCGGCGTCGCACTGGGCATCCGCCACAAGTTCTGATCCGCCCTCCACGGCCGATCCTGCAAGGCACCTTCGGGTGCCTTTTTTCATTGCCGGGCAGCGCGCGCCATAGGGCATCACCTCATCGGCGCCGCCGCGGGTGCCGACTAGAATGCACTGACCATCCCCGCCATGGGCGATCCAGCGGGCCACACCAGGAGACCAGGCATGCAACTCACTCGCCGGCGCGTCGTTGCGCTGCTGCTGTCCGCCAGCCTTGGCGCGCTCGCCAGCCAGCCGGCGCTGGCCGCCGACCCGTATCCGGCCAGGCCGATCCGGCTGGTGGTGCCCTTTGCCGCCGGCGGCACCACCGACATCCTGGCGCGCGCGGTGGCGGCCGAACTGGCCAAGCTGCCGGGCTGGAACGTGGTGGTCGACAACAAGCCCGGCGCCGGCGGCAATATCGGCGCCGACATCGTCGCCAAGGCCGCGCCAGACGGCTACACGCTGCTGATGGGCACCGTCGGCACCCACGGCATCAACCAGTCGCTGTACGGCAAGCTGCCGTTCGACCCGATCAAGGACTTCGCGCCGATCACCGAGGTGGCGGCGGTGCCCAACGTGCTGGTGCTCAATCCCGCGTTTGCGCAGCAGAACAAGATCGAAAGCGTCAAGGACCTGATCGCCTATGCGCGCGCCAACCCCGGCAAGATCAACATGGCCTCGAGCGGCAACGGCACCTCGATCCACCTCGCGGGCGAACTGTTCAAGACGCAAACCCGGACCTTCATGGTGCACTTCCCGTACAAGGGCAGCGGGCCCGCGCTGACCGACCTGGCGGGCGGCACCATGCAGGTGATGTTCGACAACCTGCCGTCGTCGATGGCGCTGATCAAGAGCGGCAAGCTGAAGGCGCTGGCCGTGACCAGCGCCAGGCCGTCGCCGGCGCTGCCGGGCGTGCCCACCATCGCCCAGGCCGCGGGCCTGCCGCAGTACGAGGCCAGCTCGTGGTTCGGCCTGCTGGCGCCGGCGGGTACGCCGCCGGACGTGATCCAGCGCATCCAGCAGGAAGTGGCCAAGGCGCTGGGCGCCCCGGCGGTGCGCGAGCGGCTGCAGGCACAGGGCGCCGAGCCGGTCGGCAACACGCCCGAGCAGTTCGCCGCCTTCATCCGCGCCGAAACCACGAAATGGGCCAAGGTGGTCAAGGATTCAGGCGCCAAGGTGGATTGACGCCACACCGAGGCTGGCGTGACGCCACACCGAGGCTGGCGTGACGCCACACCGAGGCTGGCGTGACGCCACACCGAGGCTGGCGTGACGCCGGATTGATCGCCGGCAGGGCCGCGGCGCGCATCGCGCATATACTTGAGGCATCAAATGTCGGCCGCCCGCAGCGTGGGCGGTCCCTGGCGGCGCTTGCCGCACACCTGCCACCCAGGCCGCACCGAAGATGCCAAACCTGTCCCCTGCGGCGGGCGCCGAGAGCGCGCCGGTCGACCTCGAAACCCGCGCCGACCACACCGAGCACGAGGCCCTGCGGCTGTGGCTGCGGCTGCTGACCTGCACCAACCTGATCGAAGCCGATATCCGCTCGCGGCTGCGCCAGGACTTCGCCTGCACCCTGCCCCGCTTCGACCTGATGGCACAGCTCGACCGCCATCCCGAAGGGCTCAAGATGGGTGAGCTGTCGCGCCGCATGATGGTGACCGGCGGCAACGTCACGGGCATCACCGACCAGCTGCAGCAGGAAGGGCTGGTCTCGCGCGAGGCCCTGCCCACCGATCGGCGCGCCTACCTGATCCGGCTGACGCCGGCCGGGCGCGCCGCGTTCTCGCGCATGGCGCGCGCGCACGAGGACTGGATCGGGCAACTGTTCTCGGGCCTGGCCGAGACCGACCGGCGCGCCTTGTTCCGACTGCTTGGCCGGCTCAAATCCGGCCTGATCTCGCCATGAAACCGCTTGCCATCCTTACCCTGTGCGGCGTGCTGCCGGTGCTGGCCGCCTGCAGCACGCCACAGCCACCGCAGGTCGCCCCGGTGAACGCCACCATCAAGATCGGCCGCGTCACGGAACGGGTGTTCCTGACCCGCCTGGACGTGGCCCAGGTGCCTTACTACTATGGCGGCGGCACCAGTGTCGGCGTGGGTGCGGCCAGTGGCAGCCACGGCGGCGGCGGCGTCGGCGTGGGCTTTGCCTTCGACCTGAGCCGGCTGTTCAGCAAGCCGGCGCCGGTGCAGCAGGTAGACCTGTTCCAGTACAAGGTGCGCACGCTGGACGGCGCGACGGTCACGGCCAACGCACCGGCAGTGCCGGGGCTGGAACCCGGCGCCTGCGTGCGCGTGATCTACCCCGACAACGGCCAGGAGCCGCAGCTGGCGCCATCGAACGAATGCTGATCCCGGGCGGCCCCGCCTGAATGCACAACGGCCTCCGCGGAGGCCGTTGTCATTTGCACAGCAGGCCTGCTCGGGTTCAGGCTGCCGCGCGGCTGTCGCGCAGTTCGCGGCGCAGGATCTTGCCGACGTTGGTCTTCGGCAGCTCGGTGCGGAACTCGACGTACTTGGGCCGCTTGTAGCCGGTCAGGCGCTCCTTGCAGAACTCGATCACGTCGGCCTCGGTCAGCCCGGGGTCCTTCTTCACCACGAACAGCTTGACCACCTCGCCCGAGTGCGTGTCCGGCACGCCGACGGCCGCCACTTCCAGCACGCCCGGGCACTCCGCCACCACGCCCTCGACTTCGTTCGGATACACGTTGAAGCCCGACACCAGGATCATGTCCTTCTTGCGGTCGACGATCCTGGTATAGCCGCGCTCGTCCATCACGCCGATGTCGCCGGTCTTGAAGAAGCCGTCGGGGCTCATGACCTTGGCGGTCTCGTCCGGGCGGTTCCAGTAGCCGGCCATCACCTGCGGGCCGCGGATGCAGATCTCGCCGGGCTGGCCCAGCGGCACGTCGTTGCCGTCGTCGTCGCGGATCACGACTTCGGTCGACGGCAGCGGCATGCCGATGGTGCCCGAGAACGCATCGGTGTCGGTCGGGTTGCAGGTGGCCGAAGGCGAGGTCTCGGACAGGCCGTAGCCCTCGATGATGGGGCAGCCGGTCTTGGCCAGCCATTGCTTGGCCACCGCCTCCTGCACCGCCATGCCGCCGCCGTTGGCCACGCGCAGGCCGGAGAAGTCGACCTTGCCGATCTCCGGGTTGTTGAGCAGCGCGTTGTACAGCGTGTTGACGGCCGGGAACATGTTGAACTTGTACTTCTGCAGTTCCTTGATGAATCCCGGGATGTCGCGCGGATTCGGGATCAGCACGCTGGTGCCGCCGCTGCGCATGCCCAGCAGGCAGCAGACCGTCAGCGCAAAGATGTGGTACAGCGGCAGCGCCGTGATGGTGATGGGCTGGTCGATATGGGCGCCCTTGTTCAGCGCCGGCTGCATCCACGCCTCGGACTGCAGCACGTTGGCGACCACGTTACGGTGCAGCAGCACCGCGCCCTTGGACACGCCCGTGGTGCCGCCGGTGTACTGCAGGAAGGCGATGTCGTCGGGCCCGGTGGTGGCCGGCTGCAGCGTCAGCTTGCGGCCTTCGGCCAGCACGCTGTTGAAGCGCACGCAGTTGGGCAACTCCCACGCCGGCACCATCTTCTTGACGTTGCGCACGACGAAATTGACGATCGCGCCCTTCAGCCCGCCCAGCATGTCGCCCATGCTGGCCACCACCACGTGCTTGACCGGGGTCCGGGGCAGCACCTGCTGCAGCGTCGCGGCAAAGTTCTCCAGGATCACGATGGCTTCGGCGCCGCTGTCCTTGAGCTGGTGCTCGAGCTCGCGCGGGGTGTAGAGCGGGTTGACGTTGACCACCACGAACCCCGCGCGCAGCACCGCGGCCAGCACCACCGGGTATTGCAGCACGTTGGGCATCATGATTGCCACGCGCGCGCCGGGTCGCAGCCCGCGCGACTGCAGCCATGCGGCAAAGTGGGACGAGAGCCGGTCCAGCTCACCGTAGGTGATGGCCTTGTCCATGCAGATGAAGGCCTTGCGGTCGGCATAGGTATGGAAAGACGCCTCGAGCAGGGCAGCGAGCGAGCGGAACTGGCTGGCATCGATCTCGGCAGGCACGCCGGCCGGGTAGTGTTTCAGCCAGATTCTTTCCATAGCACCGTCTCCTGAATTTCTGAATGGTCGTTCGATTTTTCCGAGATGCTAAACGTGCGTCCAGGTTAAAACAACAACTTAGACGAAGTCCTCGGGGTCGTTCGCCAATCCTGGCCGCCCCTGGCGAGCATTATGCGCCACCGATCGGACATGGGCAGCGGGATAACCCCTAGTGTGCGCGCCGCGCTCACCCGTTGCTGGGCAGCACCAGCTTCATCATGCTGGCCGCGAGTTCCTGCGCCAGGGTCTCGGGCTCGGTGCGCCCGGGTTCGTGCCAGGTGTACAGGAACCCGACCACGCTGCCGATCGCATGGGCGGTCACGCGCGCGTCGCCAAAGGCGAACACGCCCTCGCGCTTGCCTTCCTCCAGCAGTGCATAAAGGTCGCGATAGAACTCGCGTGCCATGCTGTCGAGCCAGGCTACGGTGTCCGGGCGCAGGTATTGCCGGTCGCGAAAGCTCAGCGTGGCCGGCACATGGCACGCGATGCAGCGCCGCGCCATCTCGAGCAGGCAGGCGTGCAGGCGGTCCGTGACGGGTTGCCCCGGATCGGCGGTCTCGCGGATCACGGGCAGGCAGGTCTGCGCCGACTCGCGGCACAGGATGTCGAAGATCTCGTACTTGTCAGTGAAATAGTAATAGACCGCCGGCTTGGTCACGCCCAGCGCGCGGCACAGGTCGTTCATGGTCATGCCGGGGTAGCCCTTGCTGTAGAACAGCTGCGCGGCGGTATCGAGGATCTGCCGGCGGCGCGCCTCCTGGCGCTCGGCGATATGCGGGCGGGCCGGCTGGGGCTGCGTCGGCGCGCCCGACGGCGGCACCAGCGGTTCGGATCTGGGAGCAATCGACATGACGGCATTCTCGCACGGGCGCACCGCGCGGCACCGCGGTTGCCCGCCGGAAGCCAGGGGCGGCCTAGTTGACCGCTGCCTTGCCGCCCGCGGCCAGCGTCTCGGTGCGGGTGGCCGGCGGCGCCAGCCGGCGCAATGCCGCCTCGCGCTCGCCGGCGGGCAGCGCGCCGATGCGGCGCGCCTCGGCATAGAAGCGCTGCCAGTCGCCGTCGCAGCGCGCCAGCAGCGCGGTGAAGGCCGGCACCCATTGCTGGTACGTCGCCACCGCGGCCAGGTGGGCATTGGTCAGTGGCTGGTCGAACCAGCGGTCATAGCCGCTGTAGCCGCCCCACTCCGCGCGCAGTCGCGCATAGCCGGCGCGCAGGTCGGCAAAGATCTTCGCCTTGCCCTCGCGCTTGGCGGCGTCGTCGAGCGGGGTCTGGTACAGCGCCACCAGCCGGTCGCGCGTGCCCAGCAGCAGCGCGCGGAACTGCTGGCGCCGGGCATCGTACTGGCGATAGCTGGTACGCGCGTCCTCCGACGCATCCTGGTCCAGCCAGCGCTCGACGCCGGCCGCTTCCACCGCGGTGGCAAAGGACTCGTTGAAGGCAGTGTCGTTGCGTACGTACACCACCTGGTGCGCCAGCTCATGGAAGATCAGCCGCGCCAGTTCGCCCTCGGGCAGGTAGACGAAGGTGTTGAGCAGCGGGTCATCGAAATAGCCCAGCGTCGAATAGGCCGGGACGCCGGCCACATAGGTCTCGAGCCCGTCCCGGCGCAGGCCTTGCGCATACTGCTCGGCATCGGCCAGGGCGTAGTAACCGCGGTAGCTGATGCAGCCGACGATGGGGAAGCACCACTTGCGCAGTTCCAGCGACAGCTCGGGCGTGGCGAACACGCTCCACACCACATACGGCCGGTGCAGGTTGGCGTAGCGCCGATAACTACCGTTGTCGGGCAGCTTCAGCTCGCGCGAGGCAAAGTCGCGCATGCGGCCGGCCAGCGCCAGGCGCTGGGCCAGGCGCGCATCCTTGGCATCGTGCGCGCTGGCGATGGCGTCGGTCAGCGGCTGCGCCTGCGCCATCACGCCGAGATGGCCGCCGATCGACTGCGCGTAGTAGCCAACCGCCTCGCATCCCGCCGTCAGCAGCACCAGGGCCGACAGCGCCGCCGCCCCCACGAGTGCCGCCCAGCCGCGGCGGCCGCGCGGGCGCGTCATGCCGCCTCGACTGCCCCTTGCGCGCAGGCTTCGACCTGCACCAGGCAGTCGTAGAACACCGGCGCCCGGCCCAGGTCGGTCAGGCGCTGGCTGGTCAGCTCATTGGCGTTCTTGCCGTCGGGCGCGAGCTTCTTCCACCAGATCGACAGCCCTACCACCAGGCCGCGCCGGGCGCGATCGGTGACGCGCGCGCGCGCCACCATGCTGCCGCGGTCATTGAAGGCGCGCACCAGCGCGCCGTGCACGATGCCGCGCTCGGCGGCGTCGGCCGGATGGATGTCCAGGTGCGGCTCGCCCTCGGTGGCGCGCAGGCTGTCGACGTTGACGAACGAGCTGTTGAGGAAGTTGCGCGCCGGCGGCGAGATCATCGCCAGCGGATAGCGCGCGGCCAGTTCAGGCGCGGTCTGCGGCGCTTCGTACTGCGGCACGTAGTCCGGCAGCGGGTCGAAGCCGTCGCGCGCCATCGGCTCGGAATAAAACTGGCACTTGCCCGATGGCGTGGGGAAACCGCCCTCGGCGAACGGCGCTGCCGGCAGCGCCAGCTTCTGCCAGCCCTGCGCTTTCAGCGAATCCCAGCTGATGCCGGCAGCGCGCGCATCGTCCGGCAGGATCGCCTGCGCGGCAATGGTCTCGTCGCTGTCGGCAAAGCAGGCGTCGTTAAAGCCCATGCGCTGCGCCAGCCGGCGGAAGATCTCGGTATTGGGCAGGGCCTCGCCCAGCGGCGCGATGGCCGCGTTGTTGGCCAGGAAATAGGTATGGCCGTAGGCCTTGTGCACGTCGGTGTGCTCGAGCTGCGTGGTCGCCGGCAGGATGATGTCGGCGTAGTCGGCGGTGTCGGTGCGGAAGTGCTCCAGCACCACCGTGAACAGGTCCTCGCGCGCGAAGCCGGCGGCGACCTTGCCGGATTCCGGCGCCACCGCCACCGGGTTGCTGTTGTAGACCACCAGCGCCTCGATGCGCGGCGCGCCGGGAGCGGCTTCTGCCAGCAGGGCATCGCCGATGGTGCTCATGTTGACCAGGCGCGGCAGTTGCTGCGGCCAGCCCGGCAGCAGGTCCGGGCGCTGCAGCGCCGCCTCGTTGACCGGGAAGAAGCCGGAGGTCGACAGCTGCAGCCCACCCGCCGGATCGCGCCACGCGCCCACCAGCGACGGCAGGCACGCCACCGCGCGCACCGCCTGGCCGCCGCCGTGCACGCGCTGCATGCCGTAGTTCAGGCGGATCGCCACCGGCTGGCGCTCGCGCACCGCCAGTTGGCCGTAGAGCCCGGCCAGCCATTCGATGTCCTCGACCGGGATGCCGCAGATCCCGGCGGCGCGCGCCGGGCTATAGGCCTGCGCCCGCTCGCGCAGCGCCTCGAAGCCCACGGTGTGGCGTTCGATGTAGTCGTGGTCGAGCAGGCCGTCGCGGATCAGAACGTGGATCATCGCCAGCGCCAGCGCGCCGTCGGTTCCGGGCATCGGCGCGATATGGCGGTGGCACTTCTCGGCGCTCAGCGAGCGGTACGGGTCGATCGCCACCAGCGTGGCGCCGCGCCGCTTGGCCTCCTGCGCGCGCGTCCAGAAGTGCAGGTTGGAGGCAATCGGGTTGCCGCCCCAGATGATCACCAGTTTGGCGTCGACCACGTGCTCCATGTCCATGCCCACGCTGGCGCCGTAGGTGTAGCGCAGCGCGGTGGCGCCGGCGCTGGCGCAGATGGTGCGGTCCAGCCGCGACGCGCCCAGCTTGTTGAAGAAGCGCGCGGCCATGCTTTCGCCCTGCACCAGCCCCATGGTGCCGGCATAGCTGTACGGCACGATCGCCTGCGGATCGCGCGCGGCGATCGCCTGCAGGCGTGTGGCGATGGTGTCGAGCGCCTCATCCCACGAGATCGGCGCGAACTTGCCCTCGCCCTTCCGGCCGATGCGCTTCATCGGCGTGAGCAGGCGGTCCGGGTGGTAGGTGCGCTCGGTGTAGCGCGACACCTTGGTGCACAGCACGCCCTGCGTGCCGGGATGGTCTGGATCGCCCGCTACCTTGACGGCACGGCCGCCCTCGACGGTGACGAGCAAGGCACAAGTATCGGGGCAGTCATGCGGGCAGGCGGCGCGGACGATGCGGGAAGCCATGGGGTCTCCGGGCGGGGGCTGTGTTGTTTTCGTTCGGTCGTACGGAACTGGAGATGCCGGCGCAGGCCGCGGGTGGCGGCGCCTGCGCCGCGCCGGCTGGCGGCGCATTGCCCCGGGCGTGCGGGGCGATGGCGGGAAGTATCTCGTGCCGATTGTATTCGATTATGATGTGCCGGCGCGCTCGCGGCACAGACCGGGACGCGCACCATGCCGCACGATCCAGCAGCTCGCCGGCGCAGACCGGCCAACGCGGCCAACGGGTAACCGAACCAACATTCGCGGGGGTTTATGTCTTTCCGATCCGGGGTCAACGGCCGGCTTGCCGGCCTGCTGGTGGCGTGCGCCATCGGCACTGGCGGCGCGTCCTGCGCCGCTTTCGCGGCGAATACCGCGGCCACCACCACAGCCGAGCAAGGCGTCACCGCCGACACCATCCTGCTGGGCCAGTCCGCCGCGCTGACGGGCCCGACCGCGGTGCTCGGCAAGCAGATGAATTCAGGCGCGCTGCTGTATTTCGACCACATCAACCAGCAGGGCGGCATCCACGGGCGCAAGATCCGGCTCGAGGCGCTGGACGACTATTACGAACCCGAACCGGCGGCAAAGAATACGAAGAAGCTGATCGAAGAGGATCGCGTCTTCGCCCTGTTCGGCTATGTCGGCACACCCACCAGCCAGGCCGCGCTGCCGCTGGCGATCCAGGCCAGGGTGCCGTTCTTCGGTCCGTACACGGGCGCGCAGTCGCTGCGCGAGCCGCGCAGCCGCTACGTGTTCCATGTGCGCGCCGGCTACAACGAGGAAACCGCGGCGATCCTGCGCCAGATCCAGACCACCGGGCTCAAGCGCGTGGCCGTGGTCTACAACGAGGATGCCTACGGCAAGGCCGGCCTGGACGGGCTCGAGCGCGCGCTCAAGGCCGCGCCCGACAGCGGCGTGCAGATCGTCGCGCGCGAGCCCGTGGTGCGCAACACCACGGAGATCGGCGACGCCATGCAGGGCTCGATGAAGGCCAGGCCCGACGCCGTGGTCATGATCAGCGCCTACCGCACCGCCGGCGCCTTCGTGAAGGAAGCGCTGCGCCGCGGCTACAACGGCCAGTTCTACAACGTGTCCTTCGTCGGCACGCAGGCGCTGGCCAACGTGGTGGGCGCGCAAGGCAGCGGCGTGATCATCTCGCAGGTAATGCCGCACCCGGGCAACGCCACGCTGCCGATCGTGCGCGAATACCTGCGGCTGCTGCAGGCCGCGGGCAAGCCCAGCGAGTTCGACTACGCCAGCATCGAAGGCTTCATCGCCGCCAAGGCCTTCACCGAGGGCCTGCGCCGCGCCGGCAAGGACCTGACGCGCGAGAAGCTGGTGACCGCGCTGGAATCGATGCGCAACTACGATCTCGGCGGGTTTATCGTCAACTTCACGCCGGACAACCATGTCGGCTCGAAGTTCGTCGAGATGACGATCATCAATTCGAAGGGGCAGGTGATCCGCTGAAGCGGGCCCCATGATCGCTGGTTTGCTCCCCTCTCCCGCGAGCAAGAGAGGGGAGCAAACCAGTGCGATCGTCACAGGCCCTACTTCATGTCATTCAAATGGCATGCCGAGAACCTCAGCGGCGCAATTTCCTTGAGCAGCGGCTGCTCTTCCCGGCAACGCGGCATCGCGTGCGGGCAGCGCGGATGGAAATGGCAGCCGCTCGGCGGGTTCAGCGGCGATGGGATCTCGCCGCGGATCGCGACATAGGTCTTGCGCGCCACCTCCAGTTTAGGCGCCTCCGCCAGCAGCGCTTGCGTATAGGGATGGTTGGGCGCGGCGAACACGTCTTCGGTCGGCGCGGATTCGACCACCCGGCCCAGGTACATGATCACCACCCGGTCGCTGATGTGCTTGACCACGCCCAGGTCGTGGCTGATGAACAGGTAGGTCAGGTTCAGTTCTTCGCGCAGGCGCATGAACAGGTTCAGCACCTGGGCCTGGATCGACACGTCCAGTGCCGCCACGGATTCATCGCAGACCAGGAACTCGGGCTTCACCGCGAGCGCGCGTGCAATGCCGATGCGCGCGCGCTGGCCGCCTGAGAACTGGTGCGGAAAGCGGCGCAGCACGGTCGGGTCCATGCCCACGCGCACCAGCATGTCCTCGACATAGCCCTTCTGCGCGCCGCGCCCGACCAGACCGTGCACCACCGGCGCCTCGCCGACGATGTCGAGCACCCGCAGCCGCGGGTTGAGCGAGGCATACGGGTCCTGGAAGATCATCTGGATCGCCAGTTGCTTCTCGCGGCGCTGGTCCGGCGGCAGGTGGTCCAGGTTGGTGCCGCGCCACAGCCGCTCGCCTTCGGTCAGCGAATGCAGGCCCACCGCCATGCGGCCGAGCGTGGACTTGCCACAGCCGGACTCGCCCACCAGCCCTACCACTTCGCCGGCGCGGATGCTCAGGTCGACGCGGTCCACCGCGTGCACCACCTCTTCGCGCGCATGCGCGCCGAACAGGTTGGCGATGCGCGCCGCCGCATCGAGCGACTTGACGAAACGCTTGGACACGCCGCGCAGTTCGAGGATCGGCGCGGCGGGCGTGGCGCCTTCCTGCCCGGCGGGTTCGGTCATCGGTCGGGATTGCAGTGCAGTGGCGTTCATGCCGCCTCCTGGTTGGCCAGCACCGGATGGAAGCAGCGCAGCCGCCGCCCGTCGGCGGCGGTCTCCAGCGGCGGCTCGGTCTTGCATGCCGCGGTGGCATAGGGACAGCGTTCGCGGAACGAGCAGCCGCCCGGCAGGTTCAGCAGCGATGGCGTCATGCCCGGGATCTGCCGCAGCGGCGCGCCGCGCGGATTGCGCGACGGCGCCGAACTGATCAAGCCGTGGGTGTAGGGATGCTCGGGGTGCTCCAGCACCTGGCGCACGTCGCCGGCCTCGACGATCTTGCCGGCATACATCACGCATACCGAATCGGCCAGCCCCGCCACCACCGACAGATCGTGGGTGATCCAGATCAGCGCCGTGCCGGACTCGCGGCAAAGGGTCTGCATCTCGTACAGGATCTGGCCCTGGATGGTGACGTCGAGCGCGGTGGTCGGTTCGTCGGCAATGATCAGGTCGGGCTTGTTCAGCAACGCCGTGGCAATCGCCACGCGCTGGCGCATGCCGCCCGAGAACTGGTGCGGATAGGCCTGCAGGCGCTCGTCCGGCGACGGGATGCCGACCCGCGCCAGCGCATTGCGCGCGCGCTCGCGCGCCACCGCCTTGCTTACGTTCTCGTGCGCCAGCACCGCCTCGATCATCTGCGTATCGATGCGCAGCACCGGGTTCAGCGTCATCATCGGATCCTGGAAGATCATGGCGATGCGGTTGCCGCGCACGTCGCGCTGCTGCGCCGGCGTGAGCGCGCGCAGGTCGCGCGTCACGCCGTCGCGGCTGGTCAGCGCGATGCGGCCGTCGACGATCTTCCCGGGCGGGTCGATCAGCCCCATGATCGAATAGCCGGTCATGGACTTGCCCGAGCCGGATTCGCCTACCAGCCCCATGATCTCGCCGCGGCCCACGCTGAAGGAGACATCGTCGACGGCCCTGGCGATGCCGCCGCGCGTATAGAAATGCGTTTTCAGGTGTTCGACCACCAGTGTCGGTTGTGCCATCTCGCGCTCCCGGTTATTGCGTCTGCAGGCGCGGGTTCAGCACATCGCGCAGCTGGTCGGCGACCAGGTTCATCGCCACGATGGTGACCACCAGCGCGATGCCCGGGAAGAAGCTGATCCAGTACTTGCCCGACAGCATGTACTGCTGGCCGTTCGAGATCAGCGAGCCGAGCGACGGCTCGGTGATCGGCACCCCCAACCCAAGGAAGGACAGCGTCGCCTCCAGCGTGATTGCCGAAGCCACCTGCAGCGCCGCGATCACGATCAGCGGCGGCAGGCAGTTGGGCAGCAGGTGGCGGAACATGATGCGCGCCGGCGGCAGGCCCAGGCAGGTGGCGGCCTCGATGTATTCCTTGCGCCGTTCGACCAGCGCGGCGCTGCGCGTGGTGCGCGCGTAGTAGGCCCACTGCACCGCCACCAGCGCGATCACGATATTGCCCAGCCCGGGGCGCAGGAAGGCCAGCAGGATCAGCGCCAGCAGGATCGGCGGGAACGACAGCTGCAGGTCCGCCACGCGCATGATGAAGGCCTCGGTGCGCCCGCCCAGGAAGCCGGCCAGCAAGCCTAGCGTTGCGCCCAGCAGCAGCGCGATCAGGGTGCTGACCACGCCCACGCCGATGCTGATACGCAGCCCGTACATCACCGCCGACAGGATGTCGCGCCCCTGCTCGTCCGAGCCCAGCAGGAAGGTCATGCCGCTGCCGGCCTGCTCGCCCGGCGCCAGGCGCGCGTCGAGCACGTCCAGCGTGGCCAGGTCATACGGGTTCTGCGGCGCCAGCCACGGCGCGAAGATCGCGATCAGGATGATGGTCACCAGCGTGGCCAGTCCCGCCACGGCGATCTTGCTGGCAAAGAACTCCGCGGCAAAGCGCCGCCATGGGGACTGCTCGCGCGCCGCGGCGGGCGGCGGCGTCTTGTCTTCGGGTTCGACTGTGACTGCGGTCATGGCTCAGCCCTTGTTGTCGGCAATGCGCACGCGCGGATCGAGCATGCTGTAGATGATGTCCACCACCAGGTTGATCAGGATGAACAGGGTCACGATCACCATCAGGTAGGCGACGATCACCGGCCGGTCCAGCAGCTGGATCGAGTCGATGATGAGCTTGCCCATGCCGGGCCAGGCAAAGATGGTCTCGGTCACGATCGCAAAGGCAATGATCGAGCCGAACTGCAGCGCGATCACGGTGACGATCGGGATCAGGATGTTCTTGAGCACATGCACGCCGACGATGCGGGTGTTCGACAGTCCCTTGGCGCGCGCGAACTTGACGTAATCCTGCAGCATCGCCTCCTGCGTGCCGGCGCGCGTGAGCCGGATCACCATGGCGATGTTGAGCAGCGACAGCGTCACCGCCGGCAGGATCAGGTGCCGGATCCCGTCCGCGGTCAGGAAGCTGAGCGGGATGCCGAGCACGCGCACGGTCTCGCCGCGGCCGTTGGACGGCAGCCAGCCCAGTTGCACCGCGAACACCATGATCAGCATCAGCCCGACCCAGAAGGTCGGCAGCGAGAAGCCCAGGATCGACACCGTCATGATCGACTTGCCGGCAATGCCCTTGGGCCGCAGCCCGGCCCACAGCCCCAGCGGGATGCCCAGCACGATCGCCAGCAGGATCGCGCAGACCGCCAGCTCCATGGTCGCGGGCATGCGCTCGAAGATCAGCTTGAGCGCAGGCGTGCCGTGCGCGAACGAGGTACCGAGGTTGCCTTGCAGCGCATTCTGCAGGAACACCCAGTATTGCTCCCACAGCGGCTTGTCCAGGCCCAGCGCCGCGATGGTGCGCTTGATGTCCTCCTGGTCGGCCTGCGGGTTGATCAGGATATCGACGGGATTGCCGATGGCAAAGACGCCGAGGAAAACCAGCAGCGACATGGCGAAGAGCACGACCACGCTCTGCATCAGGCGCCGGATGATAAAGACCAGCATGTTCAGACCACTATCCTTTCGCGCGCGAATGCGCACGCCGCCCGGGAGCGCCATGCGCTTCCAGGCGGCGCGGCAGCCATGCGCGGCACCGCGAACTCAGCAGCAGGCAGCCTGCTTACTGGGGCTTGAAATTATGCGCGTAGGTGCGCTCGTCGGTGCGCGGCACGTAGACGATGCCCTTCTGCGTGGCCCAGGTGGTCACCTGCTGGTGGATCGGGATGATACCGCCATCGTTGATCGCGATCGCGGTGGCTTCCTGCAGCAGCTTGGAGCGTTCGGTGTCGTCCACCGTCGACAGCGCCTTTTCCAGCACCACGTCCATCTTCGGGTTGCAGTACTCGCCCCAGTTGGTGGTGCCGAAGCCCTTCTTGCTGTCTTCGCACGCCAGCAGCGCGCGCAGCGGCGAGCTGACCTCCCCGGTCTGCGCGCCCCAGCCGAGCAGGCCGAACGACCACTCGTGCTTGATGCCCTTGGACGAGTACGTCGCCATCGGCATGCCCTCGACCTTGGTGGCGATGCCGATGCGGGTCAGGTTCTGCGCGATGGTCTGAGCGATCTTCTCGTCGTTGACGTAGCGGTTGTTGGGCGTGTGCAGCGTCACGCCAAAACCGTTGGGAAAGCCCGCCTCCGCCAGCAGCTTCTTGGCGCCCTCGGGGTCGTACTTGACCGTCTTCAGGTTGGGGTTGTAGCCGAACAACGTGGGCGGCACCAGGTTGTTGGTCGGTTCGGACAGGCCTTCCATCAGCCGGTCCTTGATGCCCTGCCGGTTGATTGCCATGCTGATGGCATTGCGCACGCGCGTGTCCTTCAGCGGGTTCTTGTCCAGCGGCGCGCCTTCCTTGGTGGTGACGTAAGGCGACTTGTCGCGCTTGGCATCGAAGTACAGGTAGATCACGCGGTGCGAGATCTTGGAGAAGAACGCCAGCTTGGGATCCTTGCGCACCTTGGGCAGGTCGGGCGTGGGCACGTTCTCGATGGCCTGCACATCGCCCGACAGCAGCGCCGCCAGGCGCGTCGCCGGGTTGGGGATGAAGCGCAGCGTGACCTTGTCCCAGGCCGGCTTGTTGCCCCAGTAATCGTTGTTGCGCACCAGCTCGACCCGGTCGTCGCGCGCATAGCTGACGAACTTGAACGGGCCGGTGCCGACCATGCCCTTGCCCTGCGCGAAGTCATCGGAGCCCAGGCCCTGCGTGGCCTTTTTCTGCACGATGAAGATCGAGGTCAGGTCGTTCAGCATCAGCGGATACGGCTGGCTGGTGGTGAGCTGGATGGTGTGCTTGTCGACGATCTTCTTGTTGACGATCGCCTTGGTGTAGACATCGAACTTGCCCGGGCTGTTCTGGATCGTGGCGGGGCGGTCGAGCGACCAGATCACGTCCTCGGCGGTCAGCTCGGAGCCGTCGTGGAACTTCACCCCCTTGCGGATCTTGAATTCCCAGGTCAGGTCGTTGACCAGCTTCCACGACTCGGCCAGGCCCGGGATGATGCGGCTGTCCGGGTCCATCTTGGTCAGCGAGTCGAAGACATGCTCGGAAACGTTGATGTTGGAGAACAGGTTGTAGAAGTGCGGATCCATCGAGGTCGGCGGCGAACTCATGGCCAGTTTGAGGTCCGCGGCCTGGGCGGTGCCGGCCAGCGCGAGGCCAAGGGCCCCCGCCACAGCGACCGCGCCAATTGCCTTCTTGAAAGTGCGAAGGGACATCGCGCAATTCTCCCTGTAGGAAGTGAAGCAGACGTTTTAGGATCGGCAATGCGCGCGCGCAGCGGGTCACGAGCGGCGCTGCTTTTTGGTGCGATGGGGCATCACAAAGCGACGGTATTGCCGGCCGGGCACTTCAAGCATGAACTGTTCCAGCAGTGCACATGCCACGGCAATGCGGGGAAACCCACCCGCGCCGGCATATTGCACTGCGCCAACGCGGCGATCGCGCAGCAAATCGCCGCGTTTTGGCGCTTTCGCGACAGGCATCGTATGATCCGGGTATCCCATTGCTAACGCCCTGGATCCCAGGGCCGCCCGGCATCATGAAGCTCATCCCCGAAATCCTGCAGGCACAAGCCGAAATCCGCGCGATCCGGCGCGATATCCACGCCCATCCTGAACTCTGCTTCGAAGAGCAGCGCACCGCCGATGTGGTCGCGCGCAGCCTGGAATCGTGGGGCATCGAGGTCCACCGCGGGCTGGGCACCACCGGCCTGGTCGGCGTGATCCGCAACGGCAGCAGCCCGCGCACCATCGGCCTGCGCGCCGACATGGACGCGCTGCCGCTGCAGGAAGCCAACACCTTCGGGCATCGCTCGCAGCATGCCGGCAAGATGCATGCGTGCGGCCATGACGGCCACACCGCCATGCTGCTCGGCGCGGCGCGCTACCTGGCGCAGCACAAGCCCTTCGACGGCACCGTGCACCTGATCTTCCAGCCGGCCGAGGAAGGCGGCGGCGGCGCGCGCGAGATGATCAAGGACGGCCTGTTCGAGCGCTTTCCGTGCGACGCGGTGTTCGGCGTGCACAACTGGCCTGGCATGCCGGTGGGCGCCTTCGGCACGCGCGCGGGTCCGCTGATGGCCTCGAGCAACGAGTTCCGCATCGTCGTGCGCGGCAAGGGCGCGCATGCGGCCATGCCCAACAACGGCAACGACCCGGTGTTCACCGCCGCGCAGATCGTTTCGGCGCTGCAGGGCATCATCACGCGCAACAAGCGCCCGATCGATACCGCGGTAATCTCGGTCACGCAGTTCCATGCCGGCGATGCCACCAACATCGTGCCGGACCAGGCCTGGATCGGCGGTACCGTCCGTACCTTCACGGTGCCGGTGCTCGACCTGATCGAGCGGCGCATGGAAGAGGTGGCGCGCGCGGTGGCGGCGGCATTCGACTGCACCGTCGAATACGAATTCCACCGCAACTATCCGCCTACCATCAACAGCGAGGCCGAGACCGGCTTTGCCGCCTCGGTCGCCGCCGAACTGGTCGGCGCAGACAACGTCGACAGCAACGTCGAGCCGACCATGGGCGCCGAGGATTTCTCCTTCATGCTGCAGCACAAGCCGGGCTGCTATCTGTTCCTGGGCAATGGCGACGGCGGCCATCGCGACGCCGGCCACGGCATCGGGCCCTGCATGCTGCACAATCCGAGTTACGATTTCAACGACGCACTGCTGCCGGTCGGCTCGACCTTCTTCGTGCGACTGGCGGAGAAGTGGCTGGCACCTGCCTGAGGGCAGACAACGGATGGCATAGACCAGAGCGTGCCCGAGCACGCCTGCCTGAGCAAGGCACTACGATTACTACAGGGGAGCTTCGGCGATGGGGCGTTCGGCGCTGGATCGCGAGACCGCGCGCAGCTTTGCGCGCGTGGCGCTGGAGAATATCCTGCGCCGTTATCCGTACAAGCTCGACCACATGATGGCGGGCGCCGGCGATCTTGCCGGGCCCGCTGCCTGGCATCCGGTGTTTTGCGGCAGCTACGACTGGCACTCGAGCGTCCATATGCACTGGCTGCTGGTGCGGCTGCTGGCACTGTATCCGGACCTTGAGGACGCGCCGCGCATCCGCGCCATGCTGGACGCCCAGTTGCGTGCGGATGCCATGGCTGCCGAACTCGCGTATTTCCGCCGGCCTGAATCGCGCACCTTCGAGCGCCCCTACGGCTGGGGCTGGATGCTGAAGCTGCAGGCCGAGCTGCTGGCGCTGGCGCGGCACGATGCGCATGCCACGGTCTGGGCCGAAGCCTGCGCGCCGCTGGCCTCGCACCTGTCGCAGCAACTGTCGGATTTCCTCGATGCGGCAGCGTTCCCGGTGCGCACCGGCACCCATTACAACAGCGCCTTTGCGCTGGTCATGGCGCTGGCTTATGCACGCATCCATCAGGACCTGGCCTTGCGCCGCGCCATCGTACGGCGCGCCCACCGCTGGTTCGGCCACGACCAGAAGTATCCGGCCCGCTACGAGCCCGGCGGCGACGAGTTCCTGTCCGGAGGGCTCACCGAAGCCGTGCTGATGCACGCGGTAATGGACGGCTGCGCCTTTTCGGAATGGTGGGAGTTGTTCGTGCCGGGCCAGGCCGAGCTGGCCAACTGGCTGACACCGGTGACGATGACCAACCGCAGCGATCCCAAGACCGCGCATCTGGACGGACTGAACCTGTCGCGCGCATGGTGCTGGCGCTTGCTGGAGCCCGGGCTGCCCGATCCGCTGCGGCCGCTGGCGATCCGTGCGTGGTCGGACCATATCGAGGCATCGCTGCCCCAGGCGGTGGCAGGCGAGTATGTGTCCACGCACTGGCTGGCCTCGTTCGCGGTGCTCGCGCTGGCCGAACCGATCGGCGGCTGAGGTGCCGCCGGCGGCAATCTAGTCCAGCGCGATGTCGCCGTACCAGGCTTCGGCCTTGCTTTTGGTATTGTCGGTATCGGTCATGATGCCGACGGCGATGACTTGGCCGGGGTCGGTCCCGAACGCCTTGCGATAGTCGGCGCGCAGGTCGCGCTCGTGGCAACGCCACTTATTGGCGTGCTTCGTGCCGCTATCCACCACGATCATGCGCACACGATCGGTATGTGGATTTTTCACCACCGCGCCTTCCGCGCGCTGCCCGCCCCAGATATACATCAGCGTGGCATACGGCATCTCGCGCCCGGTGGTCAGCCGCGCCATCTCGTACATCAACTGGTCCTTGAGCGGCAACGCGCCCTTGTCGCCATCGAATGCCACGAACAGCCGCAGCGGAGAGTCTTCGCGCGCGCCATGGCTGTTGTCGGCATTGCGGATGATGCCGCTGGTCTTCCAGGTCCAGCGCAGCATGCCGGCATCGCGCTCGCGCAGCGGCACATAGAGGCCTGAGGCCGAACTGTCTGCCTTGGCGTGAACCACGACACGCTGGTCGACCTCGGCCATCGAGTAAGTGGTGGGGATCTTGTTGCGATTGATGGTCCACGGCTGCCAGCCTACTGGAAGCCGGTTGCCGCGCGGCGAAACTGAAAACAACGGCAGCGCGGCGAGGGTCGTCGGCGAAGCGTCGACGGGTTCGCCATCGTCGCCTGCTTCCGCATCCGTCGCGGGAATGTCGGAAGCGGCCAGGACATCGGGTTCAGTGACGGTGCTATCGGCCTGCACGGCGGCATGGGCGGCCATGCGCTCGGTGAACGCCTGGCAATCGATAGCGGAGCTGGAGGCAACAGGGACGGCGGGGCCCGGCTGCACTTGCGGCGTGGAAGGTTCAGGAGGAGTGGAAGCGCACCCTGCCAGCAGTAGCGCGCCGGCGGCGCCAGTCAAAACCAGCCGAAACATCTTGGCCGTCATGTAACCCCTCGAAACCCGAAATCACGGACCCGCCCTGTCGGCGTCGGCCGCTCTATTGCTCACTGCTTGCTGCAAACACGTGTTGCAACCGCCTTCGTGCCACGCGTGGGCACTTGAGGGTCGAACATAGCAGAACAGGGTCGGTGCAGGAATGCGCCGCGACCCGCAATGCAGCAGGAAAACAACGGGCACCGGCATGCCAGGGAACGGCAATGGCGAGCGCGGCCGCGCGGTCTGGCCGCGCCAAAGACAAAACCCCTCGCAGCACACGCTGTCGAGGGGTTTTGCACAATAAGAGCCTGGCGATGACCTACTTTCACACGGGTAATCCGCACTATCATCGGCGCGGAGTCGTTTCACGGACCTGTTCGGGATGGGAAGGGGTGGTTCCAACTCGCTATGGTCACCAGGCATGAGGGGTTGTGGCGCTGTCGTGGGACAGCGTCACGAATCGGGATGTAGTGTTGGTTGTGTGTATCGAGGCACAAGGCGATCGCTCACCAGGTGAAACACACTGGTTATAGGATCAAGCCTTACGGGCAATTAGTACTGGTTAGCTTAACGCATTACTGCGCTTCCACACCCAGCCTATCAACGTCCTGGTCTCGAACGACCCTTCAAGGCGGTCAAGCCGCCAGGGAATCCTCATCTTCAGGCGAGTTTCCCGCTTAGATGCTTTCAGCGGTTATCTCTTCCGTACATAGCTACCCTGCGATGCCTCTGGCGAGACAACAGGTACACCAGCGGTACGTCCACTCCGGTCCTCTCGTACTAGGAGCAGCCCCCGTCAAGATTCCAACGCCCACGGCAGATAGGGACCAAACTGTCTCACGACGTTTTAAACCCAGCTCACGTACCTCTTTAAATGGCGAACAGCCATACCCTTGGGACCGGCTACAGCCCCAGGATGAGATGAGCCGACATCGAGGTGCCAAACACCGCCGTCGATATGAACTCTTGGGCGGTATCAGCCTGTTATCCCAGAGTACCTTTTATCCGTTGAGCGATGGCCCTTCCATTCAGAACCACCGGATCACTATGTCCTGCTTTCGCACCTGCTCGACTTGTCGGTCTCGCAGTTAAGCACGCTTTTGCCATTGCACTTTAGGTACGATGTCCGACCGTACCAAGCGTACCTTCGAACTCCTCCGTTACACTTTGGGAGGAGACCGCCCCAGTCAAACTGCCTACCATGCACTGTCCCCGACCCGGATTCACGGGCCAAGGTTAGAACCTCAAACAAACCAGGGTGGTATTTCAAGGACGGCTCCACGTAGACTAGCGTCCACGCTTCAAAGCCTCCCACCTATCCTACACAGATCGGTTCAAAGTCCAATGCAAAGCTACAGTAAAGGTTCATGGGGTCTTTCCGTCTAGCCGCGGGGAGATTGCATCATCACAAACACTTCAACTTCGCTGAGTCTCGGGAGGAGACAGTGTGGCCATCGTTACGCCATTCGTGCAGGTCGGAACTTACCCGACAAGGAATTTCGCTACCTTAGGACCGTTATAGTTACGGCCGCCGTTTACCGGGACTTCAATCAAGAGCTTGCACCCCATCATTTAATCTTCCGGCACCGGGCAGGCGTCACACCCTATACGTCCACTTTCGTGTTTGCAGAGTGCTGTGTTTTTATTAAACAGTCGCAGCCACCATTTTATTGCAACCCCTTCACCCTTCTGGCGCAGGCCAGTCAAGCTACCAGGGCGTACCTTATCCCGAAGTTACGGTACCAATTTGCCGAGTTCCTTCTCCCGAGTTCTCTCAAGCGCCTTAGAATACTCATCTCGCCCACCTGTGTCGGTTTGCGGTACGGTCTCGTATGACTGAAGCTTAGAGGCTTTTCTTGGAACCACTTCCAATTGCTTCGCAGCACTAGGCCGCTCGCCCCACACTCTTGAATCCCGCGCCCGGATTTGCCTGAGCGCCTTCTCCAATGCAGGGACCGGGACTTCCAACACCCGGACAACCTTCCGCGATCCGTCCCCCCATCGCATCATACGACGGTGCAGGAATATTAACCTGCTTCCCATCAGCTACGCATCTCTGCCTCGCCTTAGGGGCCGACTCACCCTACGCCGATGAACGTTGCGTAGGAAACCTTGGGCTTACGGCGAGGGGGCCTTTCACCCCCTTTATCGCTACTCATGTCAGCATTCGCACTTCTGATACCTCCAGCATCCTTTACAAGACACCTTCACAGGCTTACAGAACGCTCTCCTACCACGCACTTGCGTGCGTCCGCAGCTTCGGTGACTGGCTTAGCCCCGTTACATCTTCCGCGCAGGACGACTCGATCAGTGAGCTATTACGCTTTCTTTAAAGGGTGGCTGCTTCTAAGCCAACCTCCTGACTGTTTTAGCCTTCCCACTTCGTTTCCCACTTAGCCAATCTTTGGGACCTTAGCTGGCGGTCTGGGTTGTTTCCCTCTTGACACCGGACGTTAGCACCCGATGTCTGTCTCCCGTGATTGCACTCTTCGGTATTCGGAGTTTGCTATGGCGGGGTAATCAGCAATAGACCCCCCAACCATGACAGTGCTCTACCCCCGAAGGTGAGACACGAGGCACTACCTAAATAGTTTTCGGAGAGAACCAGCTATTTCCAGATTTGTTTAGCCTTTCACCCCTATCCACAGCTCATCCCCTAACTTTTCAACGTTAGTGGGTTCGGTCCTCCAGTACGTGTTACCGCACCTTCAACCTGGCCATGGATAGATCATCTGGTTTCGGGTCTACACCCAGCGACTCAACGCCCTGTTCGGACTCGCTTTCGCTACGCCTTCCCTAATCGGTTAAGCTTGCCACTGAATGTAAGTCGCTGACCCATTATACAAAAGGTACGCCGTCACCCCTTACGAGGCTCCGACTGTTTGTATGCATGCGGTTTCAGGATCTATTTCACTCCCCTCCCGGGGTTCTTTTCGCCTTTCCCTCACGGTACTGGTTCACTATCGGTCGATCACGAGTATTTAGCCTTGGAGGATGGTCCCCCCATCTTCAGACAGGATTTCACGTGTCCCGCCCTACTTGTCGCACACCTAGTTCCACAAGTCTGTTTTCGCATACAGGGCTATCACCTGCTATGGCCGGGCTTTCCATCCCGTTTTGCTAACAGTCCTGCTAAAGAGTGCAAGGCTCTTCCCATTTCGTTCGCCACTACTTTGGGAATCTCGGTTGATTTCTGTTCCTGCAGCTACTTAGATGTTTCAGTTCGCCGCGTTCGCTTCCCACACCTATGGATTCAGTGTGGGATGACCCATACGGGCCGGGTTTCCCCATTCGGACATCTCCGGATCAAAGCTTGTTTGCCAGCTCCCCGAAGCTTTTCGCAGGCTACCGCGTCCTTCATCGCCTGTGATCGCCAAGGCATCCACCACATGCACTTGTTCGCTTGACCCTATAACAAGTGTGTCTCATCGACACGCTCACTACAGGTTGAGTTCTCGCATTTGTGCCGTATTCCAAGTCATCTTTCGATCACTTAAATACTTTGGTTGATACAATCACAACCCGGTATCACGTTAAACTACATGTGCGTCTCATCAACGCACCGTGACACCTTTACTACATCCCATATTGTTAAAGAACAGCCGATCTTGCGATCGCTTGGCAATGCCAAATGAAAACACTCGCAACCTCATCGTCGCGAGGCGCTTTCATTTGACAACCAATCCAAGGTACCAGGTAGTGGTGGAGGATGACGGGATCGAACCGACGACCCCCTGCTTGCAAAGCAGGTGCTCTCCCAGCTGAGCTAATCCCCCTTCGGATAACTTGGTGGGTCTGGTAGGACTTGAACCTACGACCCCCGCCTTATCAAGACGGTGCTCTAACCACCTGAGCTACAGACCCTTGGCTGTAACAGCAAACAAACCGATAAGTGTGAACGCTAGGCTTGAGACACAAGCCTCTGGAAAGGAGGTGATCCAGCCGCACCTTCCGATACGGCTACCTTGTTACGACTTCACCCCAGTCATGAACCCTGCCGTGGTAATCGCCCTCCTTGCGGTTAGGCTAACTACTTCTGGCAAAACCCACTCCCATGGTGTGACGGGCGGTGTGTACAAGACCCGGGAACGTATTCACCGCGGCATGCTGATCCGCGATTACTAGCGATTCCAGCTTCACGTAGTCGAGTTGCAGACTACGATCCGGACTACGATGCGTTTTCTGGGATTAGCTCCCCTCGCGGGTTGGCAACCCTCTGTACGCACCATTGTATGACGTGTGAAGCCCTACCCATAAGGGCCATGAGGACTTGACGTCATCCCCACCTTCCTCCGGTTTGTCACCGGCAGTCTCTCTAGAGTGCCCTTTCGTAGCAACTAGAGACAAGGGTTGCGCTCGTTGCGGGACTTAACCCAACATCTCACGACACGAGCTGACGACAGCCATGCAGCACCTGTGTCCACTTTCCCTTTCGGGCACCTGATGCATCTCTGCTTCGTTAGTGGCATGTCAAGGGTAGGTAAGGTTTTTCGCGTTGCATCGAATTAATCCACATCATCCACCGCTTGTGCGGGTCCCCGTCAATTCCTTTGAGTTTTAATCTTGCGACCGTACTCCCCAGGCGGTCAACTTCACGCGTTAGCTACGTTACTGAAGAAATGAATCCCCAACAACTAGTTGACATCGTTTAGGGCGTGGACTACCAGGGTATCTAATCCTGTTTGCTCCCCACGCTTTCGTGCATGAGCGTCAGTGACGTCCCAGGGGCTGCCTTCGCCATCGGTATTCCTCCACATCTCTACGCATTTCACTGCTACACGTGGAATTCTACCCCCCTCTGACATACTCTAGCCTGACAGTCACAAGCGCCATTCCCAAGTTGAGCTCGGGGATTTCACGCCTGTCTTATCAAACCGCCTGCGCACGCTTTACGCCCAGTAATTCCGATTAACGCTCGCACCCTACGTATTACCGCGGCTGCTGGCACGTAGTTAGCCGGTGCTTATTCTTCCGGTACCGTCATCGACGCCGGGTATTAACCAGCGCCATTTCTTTCCGGACAAAAGTGCTTTACAACCCGAAGGCCTTCTTCACACACGCGGCATTGCTGGATCAGGGTTGCCCCCATTGTCCAAAATTCCCCACTGCTGCCTCCCGTAGGAGTCTGGGCCGTGTCTCAGTCCCAGTGTGGCTGATCGTCCTCTCAGACCAGCTACTGATCGTCGCCTTGGTGGGCCTTTACCCCACCAACTAGCTAATCAGACATCGGCCGCTCCTGTCGCGCGAGGCCTTGCGGTCCCCGCTTTCACCCTCAGGTCGTATGCGGTATTAGCTAATCTTTCGACTAGTTATCCCCCACGACAGGGCACGTTCCGATGTATTACTCACCCGTTCGCCACTCGCCGCCAGGCCGAAGCCCGCGCTGCCGTTCGACTTGCATGTGTAAGGCATGCCGCCAGCGTTCAATCTGAGCCAGGATCAAACTCTTCAGTTCAATCTCTGTGTGGACCCGAAGGTCCGCGCTCTTTCGAGCGGTCGCTCACTCTCAGAAAACTGACTGACCAGATCCGAAGACCCGGTCACGTTTTGCTGTGCGAGCACTGTATAACTTGAAGCATCACTGCCCGTAGACAGCGGCGTCCGCTACCCAGCGCCCACACTTATCGGTTGTTTGTTTGTTAAAGAACTTCGCCACCCGGCTTTGCCGTTCAGCGCGCTGCGTTGTCTGCAGCAGAGAAACGAGATTATGCAGAGCTTTCTTCGTTTCGTCAACCGTTTCAGCAAACTTTTTTGCTGCGGCCGGCGCTGCAAACCTCGCTGCGCCAACCTCCCGGCCGACCCCGCAACCCTTGCTGCGCCTGCCTTGCAGGAACCGCGTTGTGTTGCGAGGGGGCGAATAATAGGCCGGTTTTTCCGGCCTTGCAACACCTTTGTCACGACGATCCGCTAAACGTTCCCGCGGCTATCGCGTAAGCCCTTGAACCACAAAGGGAAACCGACCAGCCACATGGCGGAAGCGAGGCAATAGCCCTGCTCCGTCCTCGGGTATTCCCTGATCCCGGCGCTTTAGCGGTGCTGGAAATTCGCGCGGCGCTTCTCGACGAAGGCGGCCATACCTTCCTTCTGGTCTTCGCTGGCGAAGGTGGCGTGGAACAGCCGACGCTCGAAATGAACACCCTCGGCCAGCGTGGTCTCGTAGGCGGCGTTGACCGACTCCTTGATCATCATCACCACCGGCAGCGAGAACCCGGCGATGGTCTCGGCTGCCGCCAGCACTTCGTCCAGCAGCTTGTCGGCCGGCACCACGCGCGATACCAGGCCTGAGCGCTCGGCCTCGGCGGCGTCCATCATGCGCGCGGTCAGGCACAGGTCCATCGCCTTGGCCTTGGACACGGCGCGCGGCAGGCGCTGGGTGCCGCCCGCGCCGGGCATGGTGCCGAGCTTGACCTCGGGCTGGCCAAACTTGGCCGAATCCGCGGCGATGACGATGTCGCACATCATCGCCAGCTCACAGCCGCCACCGAGCGCGTAGCCGGCCACGCCGGCGATCACGGGCTTGCGGATCTTGCGGATGGTTTCCCAGTTGCGGGTGATGTAGTCGCCCTTGTAGACATCCATGAAGGAATACTTGGCCATCATGCCGATATCGGCACCGGCGGCGAAGGCGCGCTCGCTGCCGGTGATGACGATGGCGCCGATACCCTCATCCTGGTCAAAGGCGGTCAGCGCGGCACCCAGTTCATCCATCAGCGCATCATTGAGCGCATTCAGGGCCTTCGGGCGGTTCAGCGTGACCAGGCCAACGCGGCCACGGGTCTCGACCAGGATGTTCTCGTACGGCATGTCTTCTCCTATATATGGTCAGGCGGATGGCACCGTCGCCACCGGCTGCGGGCTATTCTGCCATCGGTTGCGGCGTGGCGCCGCGCCCGCGGCTAGAGCATGTGCGCGAGGAATTCGCGGGTGCGGGCGTGCGCTGGTGCCCCGAACACGGCGTCGGGCCGGCCTTCTTCGAGAATGGTGCCCTCGTCCATGAAGACGACATGGTTGGCCACTTCCCGGGCAAACCCCATTTCATGGGTGACGACGAGCATGGTCATATGCTCTTCGGCAAGCTGCCGCATGGTGCGCAGCACTTCGCCGGTCAGTTCCGGGTCGAGCGCGGAAGTGGGCTCGTCGAACAGCATGATGTCGGGCTCCATCGCCAGCGCGCGCGCGATCGCCACCCGCTGCTTCTGGCCGCCGGACAGCCGCGCCGGGTAGCTGTCGCGCTTGGCCAGCAGGCCGACCTTGCGCAGCAACTCCTCGGCCTTGGGGATGACTGCATCGCGCCGCAGGCCCTTGACGGTCACCGGCGCCTCGATGATGTTCTGCAGCACCGTCATGTGCGGAAACAGGTTGAACGACTGGAACACCATGCCCATCTTCCGACAGATGCGGCGCACTTCCGCCTCTGGCACATAGCGGGCCGCGCCGTCGGGACCGGCCGCGGCCAGCGTCTCGCCCTCGATATGCAGGGTGCCGCGGTCGATCACCTCGAGATGGTTCAGGCAACGCAGCAAGGTACTCTTGCCCGAGCCCGACGGGCCGATCACGGCGGTGACATCGCCCTTGCGCAAGGTCAGCGAAACGCCGCGCAAGACCTGCAGCGGCCCGAACGACTTGAAGATGTCGCGTGCCGCGATCATGACGCCGGACGCATCGTGGGCTGGGGCGCCGTTCGCGCTAGTCATCATGTTTGGCATAGCGTTTTTCGAGATTCTGGAAGAACCAGGTCAGAATCAGCGTCATCACGAGGTAAAACAGCGCGGCGACGAGGAAAGGCGTGGTGGTGAAATCGCGCTGCACGATGCCGCGCGCGGTGCGCAGGATGTCGTTGAGGGCCAGCACGTAGATCAGCGAGGTGTCCTTGATCAGCGTAATGGTTTCATTGCTGACCGGCGGCAGCACGCGGCTGACCATCTGCGGCAGCACCACGCGCCGCATGATCTGGAAGTACGTCATGCCCAGCGCCTTGCTGGCCTCGTACTGGCCGCGGTCGACGGACTTGATTCCGGCCCGGAAGATTTCGGCGAAGTACGCGGCGTAGTTGAGCGCGAAGGCCACCACTGCCGCCGGAAAATCAGGCAGCCGCACGCCGATGACCGGCACGAACGGCAGCGCAAAATAGATAAACAGCATCTGCAGCATCAGCGGCGTGCCGCGCATCAGCCAGATATAGCCGTTGACCAGGCCGCTCAGCAGCGGCCAGGACGAAATGCGCGCCAGTGCCAGCGCAAGCCCGAGCGGCACCGACAGGGCGAGCGTGATGGCGAATAGCGCCAGCGTGACTTTGGCACCCTGCGCCAAGGGCAGCAGAAGAGATAAGACGTAATCCATGCTCGCGCGTACAGAAGGAGGTGAGGCCTCCGGGAAGCCCGATGAATGGGTCCGGAGTTGGCATGCCCCTCGCGTGAACCGCGAGGGGCGTTACGCCGGGTCTGGATTACTTGGTAATGTCGGCGCCAAACCACTGGGTGGCGATACGCGCCGCGGTGCCGTCCTGCTTCATCGATGCCAGGGTCTGGTCGAGCTTGCCGAGCAGTTCGGCGTCATCCTTGCGCACGCCGACGCCGTAATCCTCGGTGCCGAAGTTTTCTTCCAGCACGCGGTATTCGCCGGCACGCTTGCTGATCAGGTAGCGGCCCACCACTTCATCGACCACGATCGCGTCGAGGCGGCCCGCCGACAGGTCCATCAGCGCCGTCACGTTGTCGCCGAAGGTCTTGAGTTCCTTCAGGCTGGCGGCAACCTGGCTTTCCTTCTTGATGGCATCCACCGCGCTGCTGCCGTCCTGCGCGCCTACGGTGCGGCCGGCGAGGTCAGCCTTGGCCTTCACCGGCGACTGGGTGCCGACGATGACGATCTGGTGGTTGGTCATGTAGGGCGCGGTAAAGCTGATGTTCTTCTTGCGCTCTTCGGTGATGGTCAGCCCGTTCCACAGCACGTCGACGCGCTTGCCGTTCAGCTCCGCCTCCTTGGCGCTCCAGTCGATCGGCTTGAACTCGACCGTCATGCCGAGGCGGCGGCTGGCCTCCTTGGCCATGTCGATATCGAAGCCGGCCAGCTCATTGTTGGCATCGCGGAAACCCATCGGCGGGAAATTGTCGTCCAGGCCCACGATGATCTTGGTGGCCGTATCCGTGCCGGCAGCCGGCGCGGGGGCGGATTCTTTCTTGCCGCACGCGGCGAACAGCGCGACGGACGAGATCAGGAGCAATGCAGCGAGCTTCTTCATAGGAATTCCAATGCGGATGGGAGAGCGCCCCGGGCTTCGCCTGGGCAGGCCGGCGGGGTTTCAGATTGTTGTTGGCAGCGCGATTATAGAGCGGCGCCATCGGCCGGCATTGCGGACTGGCCGGCATTCGCGCCAATCTCGCCTCGCCAGCGGGTAAAAATTAGTGCTACCATTGCCCGACCGACTGGTCGGTTTATTTTAGAGGCCTCAGCCCGCGCCGAGCGGAGTCCTGGAGTCCTCGATTCCATTCGGCAGGAGACAAAAATGCCCCCGACGTCCACGCCCGCTGGCCAGCCGGTCAGCATCGAGAGCGGCCCCATCCTGCTGGCATGGCAGGGACCGGTCGCGGTCATCACGCTCAATCGTCCCGACAAGCTCAACAGCTTCACCCGCGCCATGCACCAGGCGCTGCAGCAGGCGCTCGACCATGTCGAGGGCGGTGGCGCCCGGGCCCTGCTGCTGACGGGCGCCGGCCGCGGCTTCTGTGCGGGCCAGGACCTGGCCGACCTGGACTTCACCCCCGGGCACATGACCGACCTGGGCGAACTGATCGATACCTGGTTCAATCCGCTGATCCGCCGCCTGCAGGCCCTGCCGCTGCCGGTGGTGGCGGCGGTCAACGGCACCGCGGCAGGCGCCGGCGCCAACCTGGCGCTGGCCTGCGACATGGTGCTGGCGGCGCGCTCCGCCAGCTTTATCCAGGCCTTCGTCAAGATCGGGCTGGCGCCGGACTCGGGCGGCACCTGGCTGCTGCCGCAGCGCATCGGCATGGCGCGCGCGCTGGGCCTGGCCATGACCGGCGAGCGCCTGAGCGCCGAGGATGCCGAAGCCTGGGGCCTGGTCTGGCAGACCATGGACGACCCGCTGCTGCCGGAACAGGCGCTGGCGCTGGCAACGCACCTGGCCGCGCAGCCGACGCGCGCGCTGGCCGCGATCAAGCGCGCCATGTATGCCAGCGCCACGGCCACACTCGACGCCCAACTCGACCTCGAACGCGACCTGCAGCGCGAGCTTGGCCAGTCCGCCGACTATGCCGAGGGCGTCAACGCCTTCCTCGCCAAGCGCGCCCCGCACTTCACCGGCAAGTAGACCGCGGGCCACCCCCCCGCATCCCGGACAGGAGACCAGCTTGAAACAGGACCCCCAGGCCCTCGCGGAAGCCGCGGCGGCCGCGATGTATGAAGCCGACACCTGCAGCCGCTGGCTGGGCATCACGGTCGAGGCGGTGCGGCCGGGCTATGCGCGGCTGACCATGCCGGTGCGCAAGGAATTCCTCAACGGGCACGGCATCTGCCATGGCGGCCTGATGTTTACGCTGGCAGATTCGACCTTCGCTTTTGCCTGCAACAGCCATAACATCAACACCGTGGCGGCGGGCTGCAGCATCGAGTTCCTGCGGCCCGTGCATGGTGGCGACGTGCTCACCGCCGAGGCCACCGAGCAGGTCCTGTCGGGCCGGCACGGCATCTACGATATCCGCGTGACCAATGCCGCGGGCCAGGTGGTGGCGATGTTCCGCGGCAAGTCCGCGCAGATCAAGGGACACGTGGTGCCGCCGCCCGACGCAAGCGAAGGCGCCTGAAGGCCCTGGCAAGACCCTGAAGACAAACGCCCCCCCCGTGCAGGAGACCCCATGAGCACGCGCCTGACCGACCTGCCCCTGGATCCGATCGAGACCGCCAGCCGCGCCGAGCTGCAGGCGTTGCAGCTGGAGCGCCTGAGATGGTCGCTCCACCACGCCTACGCCAATTCGCCGGTCTACCGGCGCAAGTTCGACGAGGCCGGCGTGCACCCGGACCAGCTGCAAAGGCTGGCCGACCTGGCCCGCTTCCCGTTCACCAGCAAGCAGGACCTGCGCGACAACTACCCGTTCGGCATGTTCGCGGTGCCGCAGGACCGCGTGGCCCGCATCCATGCCTCCTCCGGCACCACCGGCAAGCCGACCGTGGTCGGCTACACGCTGCAGGACATCGACAACTGGGCCACGGTGATGGCGCGCTCGATCCGCGCCTCGGGCGCGCGCCGTGGCGACAAGGTGCATATCAGCTACGGCTACGGACTCTTCACCGGCGGACTGGGCGCGCACTACGGTGTCGAGAAGGCCGGCCTGACCGCGATCCCGTTCGGCGGCGGGCAGACCGAGCGGCAGGTGCAGCTGATCCAGGACTTCAAGCCGGAAGTGATCATGGTGACCCCAAGCTACATGCTGGCGATCGCCGACGAATTCGAGCGCCAGGGCATCGACCCGGCCAGCACCTCGCTGCGCGTGGGCATCTTCGGCGCCGAGCCGTGGACGCCGGAGATGCGGCTGGCGCTCGAGAAGCGCATGGGCATTTCCGCGGTCGACATCTATGGCCTGTCGGAAGTCATGGGGCCCGGCGTGGCCAACGAATGCGCCGAGACCAAGGACGGCCCCACCATCTGGGAAGACCATTTCTACCCCGAGATCATCGACCCGGACACCGGCGCGGTGCTGCCCGACGGCGAGTTCGGCGAACTGGTGTTCACCTCGCTGACCAAGGAAGCGATGCCGGTGGTGCGCTACCGCACGCGCGACCTGACCCGGTTGCTGCCGGGCACGGCACGCGCGGCATTTCGCCGCATGGAGAAGGTCACCGGCCGCACCGACGACATGATGATCGTGCGCGGCGTCAACGTGTTTCCGTCGCAGATCGAGGAACTGATCCTCAGGCACGCCGGGCTGGCGCCGCACTACCAGTGCGTGCTGGCCAAGGAGGGCCATATGGATACGCTGACGGTGCGCGTGGAATGCGCACACGGCAGCGAGCCGGCACGAGCGCAGGCCGCGAGAGAGCGGCTGGCGCACGAGATCAAGTCTTATATCGGCGTGACCGCGGCGATCGAGGTGCTGCCCGAGGGCGGGATCGAGCGGTCGGTGGGGAAGGCGAAGCGGATCGTGGATCAGCGGCCGCGGTGAGGCAAGGGAGCGTTCGCGGACCAGCGCCCTCTGGACGCAAGCCACCGCCCCTGGTGAACGCTCCCCTCTCCCGCACGCGTAGAGAGGAGCAAAACGTCGGTCAGCTACGCGGCATCAGCACCCACATCCGGCCGCCCTGCTTCATCCGTCCGGCGGTCTCGCCGGCGGCATCGCCGGCGCCCCAGAAGAAGTCCGCGCGCACGCCACCCTTGATGGCGCTGCCGGTGTCCTGCGCGAACATCAGGCGCTGGATCGGCTCGGTCGACAACGGACGCGTGGTCGAGAGGAACACCGGCACGCCCAGCGGGATCGTGGCCGGGTCGACCGCGATCGAGCGCTCCGCGGTCAGCGGCACGCCCAGTGCGCCCACCGGGCCGTCGTTGCTGGGCGGCAGCTCGCGGAAGAACACAAAGCGCGGGTTGATGTTCAGCATCTCCTCGACCCGGCCCGGATTGGCACGCGCCCACGCCTTGATGCCCTGCATGGTGGCCTGCGCCGGGGTGATCTCGCCGCGGTCGAGCAGCCACTTGCCGAACGAGCGGAACGGCTGGTCGTTGGTGCCACCGAAGCCTACCCGCATCATGCTGCCGTCCGCCATGCGGATGCGGCCCGAGCCCTGGATCTGCAGAAAGGCGGCCTCGACCGCGTCGTCGACCCAGACCAGCTCGTTGCCGCGCATGGCCGGATTCTGCAGCAGCTCGGCGCGCGCCGGCAGCGCGCGGTTGCCGAACTGCGCCGGCTTGCGGTACAGCGGCACCTGGAACCTGCCCTGGCGCGTGCGCGAGCCGTGCAGGATCGGCTCGTAGTAGCCGGTGATCAGGCCGCTGTCGGTGCCGTCGCCGTTGACCACGCGGTACGGCTGGAAGTTGCTCTCGAAGTACGCGCGCATGGCGTTGATGTCGCCGGCATTGACCATCATGCCCGCGGCACAGGCGCGGCCCCATTCCGCGCGCTTCTTCAGCGCCTGGCAGCTTTGCTGCAGCGCCGGCCAGGCGGCGCGCACGTCGTCCTGGGACCAGCCGCCGAGCTCGGCCCAGCTGGCGGCCTGCAGCCGGCCCTTCTGCGACGATGCACTCGGTGGCGTGGTGCCGGACGGGGTAGTCTCGATGCGCGGCGGCGGGCCGCTCATGCAGCCGGCCAGCAGCACCGCGGGGCCGGCCAGCGCGAGCCAGCCGCGCAGGCGGCGTGGGGACAGGGAAGAAACCGGGGAAACTCGGGAAACCTGGGGAGTCGGGAAAGCGTCCGCGTATGCCATCTTGCTATTGTTCAAAGTTCTCGGGGGCACAGCCAGCAGCGCCGCATGGCGCCGGATTGCCCCTACAATGCCACCGTCATCCGTCAACCACCGCCTGCGCCCCCGCGGGCCGCGCCGCATCTGCCATGAGCAAGTTCTTCGAAGCCCATCCCATGCTGCTGTTCGCCCTGGAAGCCGGCGTGGCGCTGTTCCTGCTGATCTTTATCGTGGTCTGGACCATGGGCACGGCGAAAAAGCATCCGCGTCCCACCCGTGCCCCGTCGGAGCATCCGTCGCGCCGCCCGGCGCAAGGCGAGGCGCAAGCGCCGCCGCAGGATCAGGACAGCACACCGCGCCCGTAGGTTCCCCGCACCTTCAGTGCAGCATGCGCGGCAGCACCAGCGCGAATTCCGGGATCGGCACCTCGAAGCGATGGCCGTCCTCGGCCACGCAGAAGTACTCGCCCTTCATCGAGCCCACCGGGGTCGAGATCGTGGCCCAGCTGGTGTACTCGAAATGCTCGCCCGGCTTGAGCAGCGGCTGGTGGCCTACCACTCCCAGCCCGGCGACTTCCTGCGTGCCGTTGTCGCTGTCGGTGATGATCCAGTGGCGCGAGATCAGCTGTGCCGCGACCTCGCCGGTATTGTGGATGGTGATGGTGTAGGCGAAGGCATGGCGCCCGCGCTCGGGGTCGGACTGGTCCGGCAGGTACTGGGTGCGCACCGACACGGAGAAGGCGTACTCGCTCATCTTGGGCAGGGCCGGCAACGGGATCGGCCGGCAGGGAAAAAGGGTAGCCGCATTGTGCGGGATGGGCGCGGGACGGGCAAGAGCGCCGGCCGGGCGCGATCGCTTCCCGCGGGCGTAGAATATCGGTCTTTCAACGCCGTGCCGCCCGCCGCTGCGGCGATAACAGCATTCCCCGCATTCACCGCGCGCCACCATGACCCAGCCCACCTTCCGCATCGCCCCCTCCATCCTGTCCGCCGACTTTGCCCGCCTGGGCGAGGAAGTGCGCCGCGTGACCGAGGCCGGCGCCGACTGGATTCATTTCGACGTGATGGACAACCATTACGTGCCCAACCTGACCGTGGGCCCGCTGGTGTGCGAGGCGATCCGCCCGCACGTGACGGCACCGATCGACGTGCATCTGATGGTGCGCCCGGTGGACCGGATCATCCCGGACTTTGCCAAGGCCGGCGCCAACATCATCACCTTCCACCCCGAGGCCAGCGAACACGTCGACCGCTCGCTCGCCCTGATCCGCGACCACGGCTGCCAGGCCGGACTGGTGTTCAACCCCGCCACGCCGCTGCACCACCTGGACCACGTGATGGACCGCCTCGACGTGATCCTGCTGATGTCGGTCAACCCGGGCTTCGGCGGCCAGTCGTTCATCCCCGAGACGCTGAACAAGCTGCGCGCCGTGCGCCAGCGCATCGACGCCTACACCGCGCGCACCGGCCGCACCATCCTGCTGGAAGTGGACGGCGGCGTGAAGGTCGACAACATCGCCGAGATCGCCGCGGCCGGCGCCGACACTTTCGTGGCCGGCTCGGCAGTATTCGGCAAGCCGGACGCCGACGGCGGCTACCGCGGCATCATCTCGGCGCTGCGCGGCGAACTGGCCAAGGCCGCGCAATGAGCGCGGCAATGGGCGCGGGCGTGGTGCTGCGCCGCGCCGACTGGCGCGGCATCGAAGGCGTGATCGTCGACCTGGACGGCACCATGGTCGACACCGCGGGCGACTTCCACGCGTCGATCAATGCCATGCTGCTGACGCTGGGCCGCCAGCATCCCAACCTGGGGCCGGTGGCGCCGATGTCCGAGCAGGAGATCGTCAGCTACGTCGGCAAGGGTTCGGAAAACCTGATCCGGCGGGTGCTCGACGCGCGCTTCTCGCCGCTGCATGCCAACGGCCTGTTCGCCGATGCCTATGCGCTGTACGACCGCGAGTACATCCGCATCAACGGCCAGTTCTCGCAGGTCTACCCGGGCGTGCGCGAAGGCCTGGCGTCGATGAAGGCGGGCGGGCTGCGCCTGGCCTGCGTGACCAACAAGCCTTACAGCTTTACCGAGCCGCTGCTGGCCAAGACCGGCCTGGCCCAGTATTTCGAGCTGGTCTATGGCGGCGATGCCTTCCCGCTGCGCAAGCCCGACCCGTTTCCGCTGCTGAAGGTGGCCGATGCCTTCGGCCTGGAGCCGTCGGCGATGGCGGCGCTGGGAGACTCCGAAAACGACGCGCAGGCGGCCCGCGCGGCCGGCATGGGCGTGCTGCTGGTGCCCTATGGCTACAACCATGGCAACCCTGTACAAGGCGTCGACGCCGATGGTATAGTCGACTCCATTGCCCATGCCGCAGCGCTCTTTGCCGCACACTGGGCCGGTCATCGATAGTCCGTCGATCCCGACCAAATCCTGAACCTTCAATGTTTCTCAACCGCAAACGCATCTCTTCTGGCAGTGATCGGCAGGCCTGGCCCTGGCGTCGCTGGCGCGCCTCCCAACAGGCGTAAAGTGCGTTCGCGAGTCTGCTGACACGCCTTCGACCCGAAGGCGTCGCCACCACCGGCCCAGGCGACCAGCCATGCCGGGCATCACCACCCAAACCCGCCAAAAGCCAGCGTAGCCTGATTTCTCTGCTACGTTTAGCTCAAGAACGCGCCGCACGCCCTCTTTCCGGCCGTGTGCAGCCTTGTCCGCAAGCTTGCCGCACCACGGTCCGCAACCGGGGCGGACTTCCTACGCTCCAGCCAACTCTGCCGACAAGCGGCACCGCGCCTGACCATCGCTCGCGGCGCGGGCCGAACAAGAGGACCGACATGACCGAACTGGAATTCAAATCGCTGGCCGACCAGGGCTACAACCGCATCCCGCTGATCGCCGAGGCCTTTGCCGACCTGGAAACGCCGCTGTCGCTGTACCTGAAGCTGGCCCAGTCGCAGACCCGCGGTGTCAACACCTTCCTGCTCGAATCGGTGGTGGGCGGCGAGCGCTTCGGCCGCTATTCCTTCATCGGCCTGCATGCCCGCACGCTGCTGCGCGCCTACGGCAACCGCACCGAGGTGGTGACCGACGGCAAGGTGGTGGAAACCCACGAGGGCAATCCGCTCGACTTCATCGCCGCGTTCGAGAAGCGCTTCAAGGTGGCGCTGCGCCCTGGCCTGCCCCGCTTCTGCGGCGGCCTGGCCGGCTACTTCGGCTACGACGCGGTGCGCTATATCGAGAAAAAGCTCGCCAATACGCAAAAGCCCGACGACCTGAACCTGCCCGACATCCAGCTGCTGCTATGCGAAGAGCTGGCGGTGATCGACAACCTGTCGGGCAAGCTCTACCTGATCGTCTACGCCGACCCGACCACGCCGGAGGCCTATTCCCGCGCGCGCCAGCGCCTGCGCGAGCTACGCATGAAGCTGCGCCAGCCGGTCGACGTGCCGGTCACCAGTCCGTCGGTGCAGACCGAGGTCTACCGTGAATTCGCCAAGGCCGACTACCTGGCCGCCGTGCACAAGGCCAAGGAATACATCATGGCCGGTGACATGATGCAGGTGCAGATCGGCCAGCGCCTGGTCAAGCCCTACCGCGACGCGCCGCTGTCGCTGTACCGCGCGCTGCGCTCGCTGAATCCGTCGCCGTACATGTACTTCTACAACTTCGGCGACTTCCAGGTGGTAGGCGCATCGCCGGAGATCCTGGTGCGGCAGGAGGAACGCAAGGTCGGCACCAACGGGGAAAACGGCGGCGACACCCGCAGCGAACACATCGTCACCATCCGCCCGCTTGCCGGCACCCGCCCGCGCGGCAATACGCCGGACAAGGACGCGCAGCTGGCCACCGAGCTGCTCAACGACCCGAAGGAGATCGCCGAGCACGTGATGCTGATCGACCTGGCGCGCAATGACATCGGCCGCATTGCCGAGACCGGTTCGGTCAAGGTCACCGACAAGATGGTGATCGAGAAATACTCGCACGTGCAGCATATCGTCAGCTCGGTCGAAGGCACGCTGCGCGAGGGCATGAGCAACCTCGACGTGCTGCGCGCGACCTTCCCGGCGGGCACGCTGTCGGGCGCGCCCAAGGTCCATGCGATGGAGATCATCGACGAGCTCGAGCCGCGCAAGCGCGGCATCTATGGCGGCGCGGTGGGCTACCTGTCGTTCGGCGGCGAGATGGACCTGGCCATCGCCATCCGCACCGGCATCGTCAAGGATGGCAACCTCTATGTGCAGGCCGCCGCCGGCATCGTCGCCGATTCGGACCCCGAAGCCGAATGGAGGGAAACCGAGGCCAAGGCGCGCGCCGTGATCCGCGCCGCCGAGCAGGTCCAGGATGGCCTGGACTCCGACATCTGAGAGAACAGGAGACAGACGCCATGCTGCTGATGATCGACAACTACGATTCGTTCACCTACAACCTGGTCCAGTACTTCGGCGAACTGGGCGTGGACGTGCGCACCTATCGCAACGACGAGATCACCATCGAGGAAATCGAGGCACTGAAGCCCGACCATATCTGCGTGTCGCCCGGCCCGTGCAGCCCGAAGGAGGCCGGCATTTCGGTGGCGGCGCTGCAGCACTTCGCCGGCAAGATCCCGATGCTGGGCGTGTGCCTGGGCCACCAGGCCATCGGCGAGGCCTTCGGCGGCAAGGTGATCCGCGCCAAGCAGGTGATGCACGGCAAGGTCAGCACCATCGAGACTACGCAGCAAGGCGTGTTCAGCGGGCTGCCCAGGCATTTCGACGTGACGCGCTATCATTCGCTGGCGATCGAGCGCGAGACCCTGCCCGATTGCCTGGAGATCACCGCCTGGACCCCGGACGGCGAGATCATGGGCGTGCGCCACAAGACGCTCGCCGTCGAGGGCGTGCAGTTCCATCCCGAGTCGATCCTGTCCGAGCATGGCCATGCGATGCTGGCCAACTTCGTCAAGGCGCCGCGATGAGACTGCTCGATTCCGCGCCCGCCAGACCCCATCACGCCATCCAGACTGTCAACGAGAACGCCATGATCACGCCGCAAGAAGCCCTGACGCGCTGCATCGAACACCGCGAAATCTTCCATGACGAAATGCTGCACCTGATGCGGCAGATCATGCAGGCGCAGATCTCGCCGGTGATGGCCGCGGCGATCCTGACCGGGCTGCGGGTCAAGAAGGAAACCATCGGCGAGATCTCCGCCGCCGCGCAGGTGATGCGCGAGTTCGCCAACAAGGTCGCGGTGAAGGACCGCGAGAACTTCGTCGATATCGTCGGCACCGGCGGCGACGGCTCGCACACCTTCAACATCTCCACCGCGTCGATGTTCGTCGCCGCCGCCGCGGGCGCCAAGATCGCCAAGCACGGCAACCGCGGCGTCAGCTCCAAGTCGGGCAGCGCCGACGTGCTGGAGGCGCTCGGCGTGAACATCCTGCTTACGCCCGAGCAGGTCGGCCAGTGCATCGAAGAGACCGGCATCGGCTTCATGTTCGCGCCCACGCACCACCCGGCGATGAAGAACGTCGCGCCGATCCGCAAGGAAATGGGCGTGCGCACCATTTTCAATATCCTGGGCCCGCTGACCAACCCGGCCGATGCCCCCAATATCCTGATGGGCGTGTTCCACCCCGACCTGGTCGGTATCCAGGTGCGCGTGATGCAGCGCCTGGGCGCGCAGCACGCCATCGTGGTCTACGGCAAGGACGGCATGGACGAGGTCTCGCTCGGCGCCGCCACGCTGGTGGGCGAGCTGAAGGACGGCGAAGTGCGCGAGTACGAGATCCACCCCGAGGACTTCGGCCTGTCGATGATCTCCAACCGCGGCCTGAAGGTGGCCGATGCCGCCGAGTCGAAGGACATGCTGCTCGAGGCGCTGTCCAACGCGCCGGGCACGCCGCGCGAGATCGTGTCGCTGAACGCGGGCACCGCGCTGTACGCCGCCAACGTGGCGGACTCGGTCGAGGACGGCATCCGCCGCGCGCGCGAAGCCATCGCCAGCGGCGCGGCACGCCAGAAGCTCGACGCGTTCGTGCGGGCCACGCAGCAGTTCAAGTAAGAGACGCCGATATGTCCGACATCCTGCAGAAAATCCTGGCTGTAAAGGCCGACGAAGTCGCCGCCGCGCGCAAGCGGCGCGACCTGCCCAGCCTGCGCGCCGAGGCCGAGAGCCTGCGCACCGAGGCCGCCTTCGCGCCGCGCGGCTTCGAGCGCGCACTGCGCGACAAGATCGCCGGCGGCCACGCCGGCGTGATCGCCGAAATCAAGAAGGCCTCGCCATCCAAGGGCGTGCTGCGCGAGCAGTTCGTGCCCGAGGCCATCGCCGAGAGTTATGCCGAGCACGGCGCCGCCTGCCTGTCGGTGCTGACCGACGAGCATTTCTTCCAGGGCCACGCCGACTACCTCAGGCGTGCCCGCGGCGCCTGCCCGCTGCCGGCGCTGCGCAAGGACTTCATGGTTGACCTGTACCAGGTCTATGAAGCGCGCAGCTGGGGGGCAGACTGCATCCTGCTGATCGTCGCCGCGCTGGACCATGGCCTGATGGCCGAGCTGGAAGCGTGCGCGCTGGAACTCGGCATGGACGTGCTGGTGGAAGTGCACGGCGACGATGAGCTGGATGCCGCGCTGCGGCTGAAGACGCCGCTGCTGGGGGTGAACAACCGCAACCTGCGCACCTTCGAGGTGTCGCTGGACAACACGCTGGACCTGCTGCCGCATATTCCGGCCGACAAGCTGGTGGTGACGGAATCGGGCATCCTCGCGCCGGCAGACGTGAAGCGCATGCGCGATGCGAATGTGCACGCGTTCCTGGTGGGCGAGGCGTTCATGCGAGCAAAGGAGCCGGGGGTGGAGCTGGCGCGGTTGTTTGGCTGAGCCATGCCCCAGGAAATCGAACTCAAGCTCGCCGTCCCCGACGCCGCCCTCGCCCCGCTGGCCGCCTGGCTCGACGCCAACGGCCGGGCGCAAGGCGAAGCCACGCTGCTCAACGTCTACCTCGACACGCCCCGGCGCGACCTGGCGCAGGCGCGCGCCGCGCTGCGCCTGCGCCGCAAGGGCGAGCAGTGGCTGCAGACGCTGAAGACCGCCGGCAGCAGCCAGGGCGGCCTGGCCACGCGGCATGAGTGGGAGACCGCCATCGGCGGCGAGGCCATCGAGCTGCAGGCCTTTCCCGCCGAGGCGCAAACCGTGCTGGCGCCGCTGATCGGCAAGCTGGCGCCGGTGTTCCGCACCGACTTCGTCCGCCGCACCTGGCTGGTCACGCAGGACGGCGCGCGTATCGAAGCCGCGCTCGACACCGGCACCATCACCGCCCCGGCCAGTGCCGCGCAGGAGCGCATCCAGGAACTCGAGCTGGAGTGGCTCGATGGCGATGCCGCACACGCCGCCGAGGCCTTGCGCGCCTTCGCCGCGCGGCTTGCCGCGGTGGCGGCACTGGCGCCGTCGGACCTGAGCAAGGCTGCGCGCGGCTACCGCCTGGCCGGAATCGCCGAGGGCAAGGCGTCATAATCGCGGTTTTCCCGCCGCGCATTTCCCGCATGCAAGCCGATCTCTTTGCCGCCGAAGCGCCCCGCGCCCCCGGCGAACCCTCGCCCGCCGCCGGCCTGCAAGCGCAGGCCGATGCCCTGCCCGCCGCCTGGCGCGCCTTGCTCGAGCCCTGCATCGCCGTGCCGTCGTGGCGCGAGCTGGCCGCCTTTGTCGATGGCGAACGCGCCGCCGGCAAGCCGGTGTTCCCGCACCATGTCTTCCATGCGCTGCACCTGACGCCGCCCGATGCGGTCAAGGTGGTGATCCTGGGCCAGGACCCCTACCACGGCACCGGCACGGTCGGCGGCGTGGAGCTGCCGCAGGCGCACGGGCTCGCCTTCTCGGTGCCCGAAGGCGTCAAGGTGCCGCCCAGCCTGCGCAACATCTTCAAGGAAATCGCCGCCGAATTCGGCGCCGACGGCAATTGCCCGCCGCGCTCTTCCGGCAACCTGGAAGGCTGGGCGCGCCAGGGCGTGCTGCTGCTCAACACCGTGCTGACGGTCGAGCAGGGCCAGGCCGCCAGCCATGCGCGGCGCGGCTGGGAGGCGGTTACCGATTGCCTGATCCGGCACCTCGCCGCGAGCCGGCCGAACCTGGTGTTCATGCTCTGGGGCAGCCATGCGCAGGCCAAGAAGCCGCTGCTGGGCGCGGGCCACTGCGTGCTGAAAGCGCCGCACCCCTCGCCGCTGTCGGCGCACCGGGGCTTCCTCGGCTGCGGCCACTTCCGCGACGCCAACCGCTGGCTCGAAGCCCACGGCCGCACGGCGATCGACTGGACCACCGCCTAAGCGCCGGGCCGCTAGACCGTAGGCCGGAACTCGAAGCCGGCAAACTCACCTTCGCCGCGCCCGACCTCGACAAATGTCACCTGCGCTGCCGGCGGGCCGGTTTCCATCCACGCCTGCAGCGCTTCGAGCTGCCTGACCGTGCCGTGCGCCATCACCTCGACGGTGCCGTCGCTCCGGTTGCGCACCCAGCCGCCCAGCCCGAGTTCATCCGCCGCGTCGGCACAGGCGGCCCGATAGCCCACGCCCTGCACGCGCCCGTGCGCGACCAGGCGCCAGGTTGCCTTGTTCATGGTGGGTCCCCCGTGAGCGCACGCCACGCGTGCGCGTTGTGTCATCGACACCAAGTAAACTAGACCGCCATGCCGGGCGTTACCAGGGGATGCGCGCCGCCCGGCGTGATCAGCATGAAGCCGGCGGCATGCGGGCTTTGCCATGGTGCGCCGGGGCCGCGAACCGCGGGCAGGCCACAAGCCTGCGCCTGCCAACTCGACACAGCCCGAGAAGCGCCCATGATGCCACCCGCCGACCGCAACGCGGCCCAGCCCGCCCCTGGCTTCGACAGCCAGCTGCTGCGCGCCCCGCCCAACCGCTTCGACCTGGCGCTGCTGCCGATCATCCTGGCCGTGATCGTGATGATCGCGTTCGCGGCGCAGCAGATGAATGTCCCGTTCCGGCCCGAGCGGCCGCTGGCGGTGCATCTGGACGTGGCCTACCTGCCCTACTACCTGATGCGCACCAGCATCCGCATGCTGGCCGCGCTGGCGGCGTCGCTCCTGTTTTCGCTGGGCTTTGCCGCGCTGGCGTCCAAGAGCCGCACCGCGGAGAAGGTGCTGGTGCCGGCGCTGGACATCCTGCAGTCGATTCCGGTGCTGGGCTTCCTGTCGATCACCGTGACCGGCTTCATCGCCCTGTTCCCGGGCAACCTGGCGGGCGTGGAGTGCGCGGCGATCTTTGCCATCTTCACCTCGCAGGCCTGGAACATGGCGTTCAGCCTGTACCAGTCGTTCCGCACCATCCCGGGCGACCTGCTCGAGGCCGCGGCCATGTTCCGGCTGTCTGCGTGGCAGCGTTTCTGGCGGCTGGAAGTGCCGTACGCCATGCCGGGGCTGCTGTGGAACATGATGATGTCGATGTCGGGCGGCTGGTTCTTCGTGGTCGCGTCCGAGGCGATCTCGGTATCGGGCCACGATATCCGGCTGCCCGGCATCGGCTCCTATATCGCGCTGGCGATCCAGCAGCAGGACCTGGCCGCGATCGGCTGGGCCATCGTGGCGATGCTGGCGGGCATCCTGCTGTACGACCAGTTGCTGTTCCGCCCGCTGGTGGCCTGGGCCGACCGCTTCCGCTTCGAGACCCTGGCGCAGGACCAGCTGCCGCAGTCGTGGCTGCTGGACCTGCTGCGCCGCTCGGCGTGGGTGGGCGCGCTGCTGGCGCAGGCCGCGGCGCTGGCCTCGCGCACGCTGGCCTGGAGCGCGCGCACGCGCACGCCGGCACCGGGCCGCCGGCTCGATCCGCGCGGGGCGCTATGGCTGGGCCGTGCGCGCGACGCCGCCATCGTGCTGGTGGCGCTGGCCGCGCTGCTGCGCGTGGGCTATTTCGTCCACAGCGAGGTGGGCTGGGCCGAAGTCGTCCATGTGCTGTGGCTGGGCACGCTGACCATGCTGCGGGTGATCGTGCTGATTGCGCTGGCGGCGCTGGTGTGGGTGCCGATCGGCATCCGCATTGGCCTGAACCCGGACCTGGCGCGCATCGCGCAACCGATCGCACAGTTCCTGGCGGCGTTCCCGGCCAACCTGATGTTCCCGCTGGCGGTGATGCTGATCGCGCGCTTCGGGCTGAATCCGGAGATCTGGCTGAGCCCGCTGCTGATCTTCGGCACCCAGTGGTACATCCTGTTCAACGTGATCGCGGGGGCGTCGGGCATTCCCACCGAGCTGAAGCTCGCCGCACGGAATTTCGGCCTGCGCGGCTGGCTGCTGTGGAAGCGCTTCCTGATTCCGGCGGTGTTCCCCAGCCTGCTGACCGGCCTGGTGACGGCCGCGGGCGGGTCGTGGAACGCCAGCATCGTGTCCGAATACGTTACCTGGGGCGATCGCACCATCGTCGCCACCGGTCTCGGCAGCTATATCGCCGAGACCACCGCGCGCGGCGACTTCCCGCGCATTGCGCTGGGCATCGGCGTGATGGCGCTATTCGTGGTGGGCTTCAACCGGCTGTTGTGGAACCGCCTGTACCAACTCGCGCAGGAGCGCACACGCCTGTAAGGCAAGGCAACGATGGCAGAGAACCATGCAACCCCCACCGCCCCGGCGGTGATCGAACTGCGCGGCGTCGGCAAGGTCTTCCGCACCGCCAGCCAGAGCGACCGCGCCGTGCTCGAAGGCGTGGACCTGACCCTGCGCGAAGGCGAGATCGTCGCCATGCTGGGCAAGTCCGGCTCGGGCAAGTCCACGCTGCTGCGCATCATGGCGGGGCTGGTCGGCGCCGACCGCGGCGAGGTGCGCTTTCGCGGGCAGCGCCTGGCCGGCACCGCCGAAGGCATCGCCATGGTGTTCCAGTCTTTCGCGCTGTTCCCGTGGCTGACGGTGCAGCAGAACGTCGAACTGGGGCTGGAGGCGCAGGGCGTGCCCAGGGCCGAGCGCGCGCGCCGCGCCGAGGCCGCGATCGACATGATCGGCCTGGCCGGCTTCAACAGCGCGCTGCCGCGCGAGCTGTCGGGCGGCATGCGCCAGCGCGTGGGCATCGCGCGCGCGCTGGTGACCGAGCCCGACCTGCTGCTGATGGACGAAGCCTTCTCGGCGCTGGACGTGCTGACCGGCGAGACCCTGCGCGACGAGATGCTGGCGCTGTGGGCCAGCGGCCGCGCCAATATCAGGAGCATCCTGATCGTTTCGCACAATATCGAGGAAGCGGTGATGATGGCCGACCGCATCGTGATCCTGTCGAGCGACCCCGGCCGCATCCGCGCCGAGGTGCCGGTGGCGCTGCCGCGCCCGCGCAATCGCGACGGCGCCCAGGTGCGCGCGCTGGTCGACCAGATCTACGCGCTGATGACGGCCCCGGCGGCCGAAGCGCGCCTGCCCGCCCCCGCGCGCGAGATCGGCTACCGGCTGCCGGACGCCGACATCAGCCAGATGGAAGCCATCCTCGACCTGCTGTGCGAGGCGCCCTTCCACTGCCGCGCCGACTTGCCCCACCTGGCCGACGAGGCCGGCCTGACCGACGACGAACTGCTCCCGGCCTGCGAAGCGCTGCAACTGGTGCAGCTGGTGTCGATCGAGGCCGGCGACATCACCGCCACCGACGCGGGCCGCGCCTACTACGCCGCCGGGCCCCAGCAGCGCAAGGCGATCTTCGGCCGCCAACTGCTCGCCAACGTCGCGCTGGCCGCGCATGTGCGGCGCGAGCTGGTGGCGAGCGAAGCCGGCGAGATCGGCGAGGAGCAGGTGCTCGAGGAACTGGAGCAGTTCCTCAAGCCGGCCGAGGCCGAGCGCGTGCTGAGCGTGGCGATCGGATGGGGGCGGTATGGGGAGATCTTCGAATACAGCTATCACAGCGGGATGCTGACGTTGCCGGAGGATGAGGGGGCGGGCCACGGCGCTTGAACCCTGCCGCCGGTAATACTCCCCTCTCCCGCGCGCGGGAGAGGGGTTGGGGGAGAGGGCCGGTGCTGGCAAGAACGACGGCGTTCACTTCGTGGAAGCTCCCGCCCTCTCCCCCGCCCCTCTCCCGCAAGCGGGAGAGGGGCGAAAACCATCGGTTCGTGATCGAGCCGCTACGACCGCGCCCGCATCGCCCGGCCGATCGCCCCCGTTCGCAGCGCAATCTTGGCCGCGTCCTCGCGCAGCGCGCGCAGCCGGCGTTCCAGCACCGCGTTGGCGGTGCGGCCGGTGGAGCTTGAGGTCGCCCCGGCCCGTTCGCTCGACTCGCCCGCCGCGGCGGCCTGCACCAGCGTGTCGGTGCGGCGCTTGTCGGCGGAATCGGCCAGGCGCGCGCGGCGTTCCGCGGCGGCGTCTTCCGCGGCTTCCGCGGCTTCGGGCGTGACGGTTTCGACGACCGGCTCAGGGGCCGCTTCGGCCACCGCTTCAGGCACCACCTCGACTGCAAACGCCACCGGCTTGTCCGCGTCGGCAGGCGCGGCTTCCTTGTGTTCCACCGTGGCCTTGCTGCGGATAAAGCCGGCGCCGCGGCCGCCGCCGCGCTCGTCCGCATGCAGCCGCTCGCTGGCGACTTGCAAGCTGTGGCTGGCGGCCTCGGTGGCCTGTTCGATCGCGGCCTCGGCGGCCGGGATATCGAGTTCCTCGTAGTGCTGGCGCACCTGGATACGGGCTGCGGCCACGTGCGCGGCCACCAGGTAGTTCTGCACGATGAAGCGGTTCAGGTTGTCGACCGCGCGGTGCCGGCTCCTGGGCTCGTCCAGCATGCGCTGGAACGACGAGATCAGCGCCGACAGGTTGTCCATGAACTGCTTGCGCTGCACGCGGTAGGCAAAGTCATCCTTGGCCCGGCGCAGCAGCAGGTCGCGCGTGGCGGCGATATAGCGGCGGTTGGCCTGCAGCACGTTCTCCACCAGTTTGGGGATGGCACGGTACTCCCAGCTCGGCAGCACGAAGCTGAACAGCGACGCGATGATGCCGCCGATCACCGTATCCACCAGCCGCTCGCCCGCGACGGTGGGACTCCCCGGCATCAGCAGGTGGATCTGGATCAGCACCTGGATGCAGGCGGCGATCGCGGTGTAGCGGTACTTGATGGTGACGAACGCGGCGCTGGCCACCAGCGACAGGAACAGCACGCCCAGCAGGATCAGCGGCTGGTGCACCACCTTCAGGATCGCGACCGAGACCACGCAGCCGATCAGCGTGCCGATCACGCGGTCGTTGTAGCGCTGCTTGGTCATGCTGAAGTTTGGCTTCAGGATCACGATGATGGTCAGCAGGATCCAGTAGCTGTGCGAGACGTAAGGCAGGTGCTCGGCGATCCACAGCCCCAGCGCCACCGCCATCGACACCCGCAGCGCAAAGCGGAACGCCGGCGAGCGCCACTTCAGGTTGTCGCGCAGCACGCTCAGCTCGTACTTCTGGCGCGTCAGGAACGGCGTCATGTCGGAGCCGGGCAGCACCTTGGCCGGTTCCACCGGGGTGCGCGAAGCCTCGTGCAGCTGGCCGATCAGCGTGATCGCGCCGCGCATCATGTCGAGGGTCTCGACCAGCGCCGTCATCGCCGCCGGGTTGATATGGTGGTGGCGCAGCTGCGCGATTTCCGCCTCGACCGCGCGCAGGCCCTGGCGGTATTCCACCGTGGCGTACGAGCCCCGCCCGCGCGTGACCGCGTAGGCGATCTCTTCGACGTCCTTGCACATCTGCATCACCAGCCCGTGCAGGTGGTCCAGCACCGGCGTGCCGGCGAAGGTCTGGCGCAGCAGCGGATAGTCGGTGTTGGTCGACAAAATGTACTCGTACAGGTCGAGCATGCGCAGGTGCACCTGCACCAGCAGCCCGTCGTGCGGGGTGCGGTTGCCGCGCAGCACCAGGTCGCGCGCGGCCTGCTGGCGCTCGGCCACCACGATCTGCTGGCGCACCAGCTGGTTGAACTGCGCTTCGTAGTCGTTGCCGGCGTCGTAGAAACCGGCCTTGATCTCGAGATAGCCGGCCAGTTCATACAACGATTCGGCCAGCACCTGTTGCCGGGTGCGGCGCTCGGTGACCCAGCTCACCAGCATCGCATAGCCCAGGTAGGCTACCGCGCCGATGCTGAACAGCGCCGCGTGCTCGAGCGCGCGCCGCACCAGGAAGTCCTCGTTGATGGTGAGGGTCATCACGAACAGCGCGGCGAACTGCAGCGGCAGCGTCTTGTTGCCGTACACCGTCATCATGCCGGCCATGAACGTCACCAGCACCAGCAGGAACGGCATCACGCGAGGGAACGGCGTGGCCAGCGCCACCACCAGCGTGACCACGCTGCACAGCAGCACGCTGGCCAGCATCTCGTTGAACTTGTGGCTCAGCGGGCTGGGCAGGTCCATCAGGCTGGTGCACAGCGCCCCCATCGACACCACCATCGCGGTGGGCAGGTCGCTGAAATGCAGCGCGATCAGCGTCGCGCCGATCACGCCCGTGGCCGAGCGCAGCCCCCGGTACACGTAGTGCGAATACAGGAAGGTGCGGGGATCGTGCGCGTATTGCATGCAGCTGGGGCGGTGGACTGCGGTGGCGGGGTCTGGTGTCGCGGCGAAAGCAGACTAGCTCACTGGCCCAGCCAGCGCGAGCGCGCCGCATGCCGCCCGCCTTCCGCCTTGAGCTTGTACTGGGCCGCCGGCTCGCGCGCCAGCGTCACCGGCAGCACCTGCAGCTCGTCACGGCGGAAGGCGTGCAGCTCGATGCGGTCACCGCTGCGGTAGCGCGCCAGCAGCTTGTCGAGCTGGCCCGGGGCCACGCGCACGCTGTCGACGGCCACCAGCAGGTCGCCGGCGGACAGGCCCGCGGCCTGCGCGGCGCCGCCATCGAGCACCTGGGACACGCGCACCCAGCCGTCCTCGGTCTTGACCTTGATCCCCAGCGCCGCGGTGCGCGCCGGCTTCTGCGCCTCGGCCTTGATCCCGAACGCCTTGAACAGCGCCGGCAGCGGCAGCTCGCCGGTGCCTTCGGTCAGCGTGCGCAGCAGCGGCCCCAGGCGCAGGCCCGTGACTTCATCGAACAGCGCATGGACCTCGGCCTCGGTGACGCCGCGCTGCGCCGCGTCCGGAGCGTAGAAGCCGCGGCCGTAGCCGCGCCACAGCGCGCGCATGACATCGTCGAGCGAGCGCCGCCCGCGGGTCTTGTCGCGGATGGTCAGGTCCAGCGTCAGCGCCACCAGCGCGCCCTTGGTGTAGTAGCTGACGATGGCGTTGGGCGCGTTCTCGTCCTGGCGGTAGTACTTGGTCCAGGCGTCGAACGAGCTTTCGGCCACGCTTTGCTTGGTGCGGCCGTTGCCGCGCAGCACGCCGTTCCAGGTCTTGGCCAGCATCTCGACATACTGCGCCTCGGTGACGCAGCCCGAGCGCACCAGCACCAGGTCGTCGTAGTAGCTGGTGAAGCCCTCGAACAGCCACAGCAGCGGCGTGTAGGTTTCCTGCGCCAGCCGGTACGGCACGAACGCCGCCGGCTTGATGCGCTTGACGTTCCAGGTGTGGAAATACTCGTGGCTGCACAGCCCGAGGAAGGTGCGGTAGCCCTCGCTGGTTTCGCTGTTGCCGCGCACCGGCAGGTCATTGCGCGAGCAGATCAGCGCGGTGCTGGCGCGATGCTCGAGGCCGCCGTAGCCGTCGCTGGTGACCATGGTCATGAACACGTAGCGCCGGTTGCTGTCGAGGAACGGCGCCTGCGCGGTGCGGGGCTCGAACAGCCGGATCTGGGTCTCGCAGATGCGCTTCAGGTCGCGGCACACGCGCTCCAGGTCCAGCTGCGGCACGCGCCCGGTGAAGACCACGTCGTGCTGCGCGCCGCAGGCGCGGAAGCTGGCCAGCTGGAAGGTGCCCATCTCGACCGGGTGATCGACCAGTTCATCGTAGTCGGCCACCTGGTAGCGGCCGAAGCCGTAGCGCCTGGCGCCGTCGCGGCCCGGCGCCTCGCGCATGGCGGTGGCCACGCGCCAGTCGCGGTAGGCCTCGCCCGCGGGGGCATGGATGTCGACGGTGCAGGGCCGCTCGGCCTGCCCTTCCACGCACAGGAACACCGAGCTGCCGTTGAAGAAGCCATGGGTGGTGTCCAGGTGCGCGGCGCGCACCGACAGGTCCCAGGCGTAGACCTCGTAGCTGAGCGTCAGCGGGCCGTCGGCGAGGGTGAGCGGCGCGGCCTGCCAGCGCTGCTTGTCGAGCTTGGCCAGCGCGATCTCGCGCCCGCCCGCGTCGGCGCGGATGCGTACGATATTGCGGGCGAAGTCGCGGATCATGTAGCTGCCGGGAATCCACGCCGGCAGCGAGAAACACTGCCCGGCCGGATCGGGCTCGCTCACGGTGACGGTAACGGCAAACAGGTGCGCTTCAGGCTGAAGCGGGGCGATGGCGTAGCGGATCGGCGTCATGGGCACGATTGTAACGTCGGCGCCTGTGGAGGCGCCGACGCAGGGCTGGATCAGGGCGCGGCTCAGCCGCGGTTCACATCCACCACCACGCGCCCGCGCATGCCGCCCTCCATGATCTTGCGGCCCGCCTCGATGGCATCGCCCAGGCCGATCTCGCGCGTCAGCGCATTCAGCCGGTCCAGCTCCAGGTCGCTGGCCAGCCGCTGCCACGCCTGCTCGCGCAGCGGCATCGCCGCCATTACGCTGTCGATGCCGTGCAGCGTGATGCCGCGCAGGATGAAGGGCGCGACCGAGCCGGGAAAATCCAGTCCCTGCGCCAGCCCGCACGCCGTCACCACGCCGCCGTAGCGTACCTGCGCACAGGCGTTGACCAGCGTGTGCGAGCCCACCGAATCGACCACCGCGGCCCAGCGCTCTTTCTGCAGCGGCTTGCCCGGCACGCCCAGCTCGGCCCGGTCGATCACGTCGGCGGCGCCGAGCGCCTTGAGGAAATCCGCCTCGCGCGTCTTGCCGGTCGAAGCCACCACCTGGTAGCCCAGCTTGCTCAGCAGCGCGATCGCCACCGAGCCCACGCCGCCCGAGGCGCCGGTCACCAGCACCTCGCCCTCACCCGGGCGCACCGGCCCGTTGACGCCGCCGCGCTCGAGCGCCAGCACCGACAGCATCGCGGTATAGCCCGCGGTGCCGATCGCCATGGCCTGGCGCGTGGTGAAGGCGGCCGGCAGCGGCACCAGCCAGTCGCCCTTCAGGCGCGCGCGCTGCGCCAGGCAGCCCCAGTGGGTCTCGCCGACGCCGTAGCCATTCAGCACCACCTTGTCGCCGGCCTTCCAGCGCGGATGCGCGGATTCCAGCACCGTGCCGGCGCCGTCGATGCCCGCCACCATCGGCCACTTGCGCACCACCGGCGAGCGCCCCGTGATCGCCAGGCCGTCCTTGAAGTTGATGGTGGAGTAATCCACCGCGACGAGCACGTCGCCGTCGGCGGGCAGTTGGCCCTCGTCGAGGGTGGCGATGTTGGCCTCGGTGGCGCCGTCGGCCTGGGTCAGCAGCAGTGCCTGGAAGGTCATGGTGTCTCCTTGGTCGCCTGGCGGCGATCGCATGTATGGATAGGAAATGGCAGAAAGCACGACGGCCGGACAAGTCCGGCCGTCGCTCGAGCCGGGACAGTTCCGGCGCGCTTATTTCTTGATGCTGGCGAGCTTGCGTTCCAGCGTGGCGACGTCCGCCGCGCCAGGGATGCGGGTGCCGTCGGTGAAGAACACCGCCGGGGTCCCGGTCACGTTCATGCTGTGGCCCAGCGCCAGGTTCTCTTCCAGCGGGGTCTTGCAGCTGCCGTTGCCGGTCAGCGCCACCTGCTTGAGCATCCAGTCGCGCCAGGCCTTGGTGCGGTCAGCCGCGCACCAGACCTGCTTGGCCTTGGCCTCCGAATCCGGCGACAGCACCGGGTACAGGAAGGTGTACACGGTGATATTGTCCATCTGCTGGAAAGTCTGCTCGATGCGCTTGCAGTAGCCGCAGTTGGGGTCGGAGAACACCGCCAGCTGGCGGCTGCCATCGCCCTTGGTCCACTTGATCGCGCGCGCCAGCGGCAGGTCCGACCACTTGATGCGGTTGATCTCGGCGAGCCGCTCCTCGGTCAGGTTGGTGCCGGTGCGGGTATCGATCATCTCGCCGTTCAGGATGTAGCGGCCGGTGGCGTCGGTGTACACAACCTGGCCGCCGATATTGGCTTCGAACAGGCCCGGCACCGGGGTCTTGCCGACGCTCTTCACCTCGGCGCGGCCGCCCAGCATCTTCTGCAGCGATTCCTTGATGCGGTCGGTGCCGGGCTCGCCCGCGGCGAGGGCGTGCAGCGCGAAACCGGCCGCGGCCAGGCCGCCGGCGATGGCGGTGATGGTGGCGTAGACGGCGGGACGGCGGCGCAGGGATGGGAACATGTGGACTCCAGGAATTCGGTAAGGGGGGCGGACGGTGCGTGCAGAGCGGAGCTAGCCGAGCGCGCGCCCGATCAACAAGCGCTTGAGCAGGGACTGGCCGCCGACCGCGCGCATGCCGGTATTGCGCACCACCCGCGCCACGCTGCCCGGCAGCGAGAACAGCCGGTGCAGCCCGTCGGTGGCGGCGGTCAGCGATAGCAGGTCGGTGGCGCGCGCGCGCTCGTAGCGGCGCAGCAGGCGCAGGTCGCCCTCGCCGCGGAAAGGTTCTTTGTCGGCCATCACGCGGCCAAGTTCCGCGACGTCGCGCAAACCCAGGTTCATGCCCTGGCCGGCCAGCGGATGCACCACGTGGGCGGCGTCGCCTACCAGCGCCACATGCGGCTGCACGAACTGGTCGGCACGCTGCAGCACCAGCGGGAAGCCCTGCGCGGGGGTCACGCAGCGCAGCGCGCCAAACTGCGCCCCGACCGCGCCGCTGGCGCCCTGCATCACGGTGGCGGCCAGCGCCTCGGGCGACAGCGCCAGCAGTTCGCGCGCGTGGGCCTCGTCGGCGGACCAGACCATCGACACATGGTTGTCCGGCAGGGGCAGCATCGCCAGCACTTCGCCGTTGGCGGGTTCTTCGTCGGCCATCAGCTTTTCCGGCGCGCCCAGGAACCATTGCCAGGCGGTTTCATGGTGCGGCCGCTCGCACGCGAAATTGGCCACCACGCCAAGCTGGCGGTACTTGCGCGTGCTGACGCCGATATGGCACTGCTGGCGCAGCCACGAGCGCGCGCCGTCGGCGCCGATCGCCAGCGCGGTGCGCACCTTGCTGCCGTTGTCCAGCGTGAGCGTGATGCCGTCGGGGTCGCGCTCGCACACGCCGGCGCTGCCGTCGTGCCACGTTACCTGGTGCTGGAAGCCCAGCGCGGTATCGAGCGCGCGCTCGACCAGGCGCGACTCGATGATCCACGCCAGCTGCGGCACCGCCGCGGCATACGCGGAGAAGTGCAGGTCGCCATCGAAGCTGGGCGAGGTCTCGGCGGCGCTGACGTCGCCGAACACGCGCATGTCGCGCACCGGCTGGATCCGCGCCGGGTCCAGCGCCTCCCACACGCGCATGCGTTCGAGCAGCGCCTGCGAGCTGGCGGAGAAGGCGTAGATGCGGCTGTCCCAGTCGTCCGGCCCGGCGCTGGCCGCGGCGCGCGCCGGCCTGGGCGCGATCAGCGCGACGTCCATGCCCTGCTGCGCCAGCAGCAGCGCGCAAGACTTGCCGACGATGCCGCCACCGATGACGGCAACCTGGAAAGCGGAGGATTTGCGCGCGGCGGGTCGCGCGGACGCGTGGGATCGGGTCATGGCTGGATTATAGCCACGTCACTCCGGAGCCCGTCCCAGCCTGCCCGCCAGCGCGAGGGGTGCCGCGCAATGCGCCCCGGGGAGATTACCTGGCGGCGGCCGCCCCGGCGCAGTTGATTGGTTGACCCTTATAGCTGCAGGTCATAAGCCTTAGAACAAAACAATAGGGTTGGCGCTTGCGCTGCCGGACCCGCCCGGGCCTATATTGAAACGAAATGTTTCTGGCCGGGGTACTCACCACCTGAAGGGAGGTGGAACAATGCTTAAACAAACACTATTGGTTGCCGTTGCCACCGTGGGGGCCATGGGCACGGCATTCGGGGGTACCGGTCTTCGCGACGTCTATACGGATGGGGCGAAGGTTTCGAAGTTTGATGTCTACACCGATGGCGCGAAAGTCTCGAAGTTTGATGTCTACACCGACGGCGCGCGCGGAACCCGCGACACGTTCACTGACGGCGCGAAAACCACGGATATGCGCGACCAGTTCTCCGACGGCGCCTGATCGCCACCATGACGATCCGGCACCAGACCAGCAGGCACGGCCAAGCTGACACCTTGGCCGTTTTGCTTGCCAGGCCTGCCCTTCTCGCCTGACACCGTTCCGCCCCCCCAAAAGGTTACAATCGCGGTTTTCCGTGGCAACGCGTGCAACTTCGCCGAGCCAGCGCGATGTGATGTCTTTGTCTTGTTCCCGATGCAGTTCCGGCGAGCGCGCGTGTTCGGCGCCCGCCACGGCGCTGCCGGCACCGCTGGCATCACGCAACCCATTGATTCCAAAGACCACACCATGAGCCTCCAATGCGGCATCGTCGGCCTGCCCAACGTCGGCAAGTCCACGCTGTTCAATGCCCTGACCAAGGCCGGCATCGCCGCCGAAAACTATCCGTTCTGCACCATCGAGCCCAATGTGGGCGTGGTGGAAGTGCCGGATCCGAGGCTCGCGAAGCTGGCCGAGATCGTCAAGCCGGAGCGCATCCTGCCGGCCACGGTCGAGTTCGTCGACATCGCCGGGCTGGTGGCGGGCGCCTCCAAGGGCGAGGGCCTGGGCAACCAGTTCCTGGCCAATATCCGGGAATGCGATGCCATCACCCACGTGGTGCGCTGCTTCGAGGACGACAACGTGATCCATGTAGCCGGCCGCGTGGATCCGCTGTCGGATATCGAAGTCATCAACACCGAACTGGCGCTGGCCGACCTGGCCACCGTCGAGAAGGCGCTCGCGCGCTACGTCAAGCCGGCCCGCGCCGGCGACAAGGAAGCCCAGCGCCTGGTCGCCGTGCTGGAAAAGGCCCAGTCCGTGCTGGACCAGGCCAAGGCCGTGCGCACCCTGGACCTGGCGCCGGAAGAGTGGGACGCGATCCGCCCGTTCTGCCTGATCACCGCCAAGCCCACCATGTACGTGGCCAACGTGCGGGAAGACGGCTTCGACGACAACCCGCATCTGGACGCGGTGCGCGAGTACGCCAAGCAGACCGATTCCCCGGTGGTCGCCGTGTGCGCCGCCATCGAAGCCGAGATCGCCGACCTCGATGACGCCGACAAGGCCGAGTTCCTGGCCGACCTGGGCATGGACGAGCCGGGCCTGGACCGCGTGATCCGCGCCGGCTTCAAGCTGCTGGGCCTGCAGACCTACTTCACCGCCGGGGTCAAGGAAGTGCGCGCCTGGACCATCCACGTGGGCGATACCGCCCCCAAGGCGGCCGGCGTGATCCACACCGACTTCGAACGCGGCTTCATCCGCGCGCAGACCATTGCCTATGACGACTTCATCGCCTTCAAGGGCGAGACCGGCGCCAAGGAAGCCGGCAAGATGCGCGCCGAAGGCAAGGAATATGTGGTGAAGGACGGCGATGTGATGAACTTCCTGTTCAACGTCTGATCCACGCCAAACCCGTCAGAAAGCCCGCAGCGATGCGGGTTTTTTCATTGGCGTGGCGTATCTCGCGCCTGCCTTACAGCTTCTCCATCCCCTTTCCGCGCAATCCCACCAGCAGCGCCTGCCCGTCCGCGCCAACGCGGAATTCCCCGTATTCGGCGTCGGCGAAGCGCTTGCCCTGCCCCTCCTGGAAGAAATACGCATCGGTCGACACCTGCACCTGCATGCCGCCCCAACGCGAGCGCGCGGTCTGGTAGCGCAGCAGCTGCTCGCCCGGCGCCAGCGGCTCGGTGCCATGCACGCGCACGAAGCTGGCAACGCCCTGGGGGTCGCGCCGGATCACGGCCACGCCGTCGCGGGGAAGCTGCCGGTCTTGCGCCCCGGCGGCGCGGATCTGGTTGCCGATGTCGAAGTTGAGCGCCATGTAATCGCCCTGCATCAGCGAGCGCGGATCCACCGGCGCGAGCTTGAGGAAAACGGTGTCGCCGCGCGCCAGCAGGCGTTCCTTGCCGGCGATGCCGATAGCGGCCAGCGCCAGCGTCAGCGCCCAGGCGATCAGGATCCAGCGTTTCATGCGGCCTCCATCTGTGCACGGCGCAGCAGCCAGTGGCGGCCGGCCAGCAGCAGCACGCCGGCGGCGGCGAGCGTGGCGGACTTGGCCAGCAAGGTCCAGTGCAGCGCCGAGTAGTACCAGATAAAACCGATGGCGATGCTGGTGACGCCCAGCCCCAGCCACGGCATCGCGGCACGGCGCAGCGCCAGACCGAGCGCGAGCACGCCAGCCACCACCGCGGGCGCGGCCGCCATCAGCGCGCCGAACGCCACCAGTCCGCCCAGCACGGCGCCTTGCAGCGCCGGCCCGAGCGCCAGCCGGCGGCATTCGGCCAGCGCGAAGCCGGCCAGCATCAGCGTAGTCAATCCACCCGCGGCCCAGTGCGCCAGCGGGATGCGCGCCGCCGCGGGGCCCTCCAGCCAGGCCAGCGGATGGCTCATGCCGGTGACGACCAGCGCCGCCACCAGCGTGAACAGCAGCGTCGCGTCGGCCAGCGGTTCGAGCAGCACATGGCGGCCGTGCGCGCACAGGCGCGCCTCGGCCAGCGTGAAGCCGGCCGCCAGGGCGGCGCCGAGCGGCACCAGCCAGCCGAGCGACCACGTCAGCAAGAGCCAGTCCTCGGGCTTGCTGCCGGCCATGGCGAGGTGCACCGCGCCGGCCAGGCCGATCCACGTGCCCAGCCCGCACAGCAGCCGGTGCAGCCGGTTGGGCACCAGCCACGCCAGCGCCGCCTCGAACAGCGCCAGTGCGGCCCAGAAGCCGGCACTCTCGGCCACGCGCGTGAAGCCGAGCGCCTCGGTCAGGCCGAACACCGCCATGCCCTGCCCGCTCAGGCTCACCGCCAGCGCGAACTGGCCCGCGGCGATGCCGCCGCCGCGCCAGTACAGCAGCGCGGCCAGCGCGATCATGGCCAGCCCGGTGACGGCCATCGCCACACCGTTCTCGCGCGCGGCAACGAACACCGTGCCGACCAGGAAGAACTGGAAGAACAAGGCGCCCAGCCAGCCCGCCGCGCCCATCAGGCAGCGCACCGCCCACGGCGTATGGGGATGCGCGGGCGGCTCGTCCCGGACCTCGCCGCGTGCGGCGAGTTGTTGCCAGAGCCGCTGCTCGGTCTGCAGTGCGTTGCTCATGCCTGCTCCAGCTGGCTGCGCCAGGCCCGCAGCAGCCACGCGGCCGCGGCGGCGGCCAGGCCGATGGTCAGCAGGCCAAGCAACAGGAAAGCGCCGAAATCATCCTTGCCCTCGAACAGCACCTTGGCGATCGCCGCCACGGCCAGCACGATGCCGGTCAGGCAGGCCAGGCTCAGCACCACGATGTCGAAGGCATGCCGGCGGAACCACCAGAGCAGCGCGGCCAGCGCCAGCACCGCCAGCGCGAAGGCGGCGCCGTCGAAGTCGCTGCGCAGCAGGCTGGCCAGCCCGAGCGAGCCGGCATGCAGGCACGCCAGCGCCGCCAGCATGCGGCCGCCGGTCAGCCCGCGGAAGCCGAGCGCCGGCGCCTTCGCGCACAGCAGCTGCCACAGCACCAGCTGCAGCGCCACCGCGGCCAGCAACGCCAGCGTGGCGGTGCGCACATGGCGCGAATCGAACAGCAGCGAGAACACGCCGTCGACGCCGAAGCGGATGCTGAAGTACCGCAGCAGCGCCACGTTGCCGACCACGATCACCAGCCACCAGTGCGGCGCCGCGCGCGCCGCCAGCGCCCACGGCAGCGCCAGCAGCGCCCACAGCGCGAACAGCTGCCAGGCGTCGGCGCCGGTCTGGTAGGTCTGGCCGATCACCGCCAGCAATACGCCCGCCACCACCTGCGCGCCGCCCAGCGCGGCCCGGCCGGCGGCATCGCCCGCCGGGCGCAGCCAGGCAAGGCCGGCCAGCAGCGTGATCGCGCCGGCGAGCAGGCCGAACCTGGAAAACTTGTGCAGGTCCTGCCAGTTAAAGGCAAAGAACACGATCACGCCGGCGCACAGCAGCGCGGTACCCAGCGCCATCAGCGCGGTGTCCAGCCAGCGGCGCCAGTCCGCGGCGACCGGTTCGGTGCGCGCCCACGGCGCCGCTACCGCCTCTGGTGCCAGGCGGCCCAGCGCGCGCCAGTGGGCCAGTGCCTGGCGGATGGCGCGACGCTCGCCGACGGCTTCGCGGTCCGGGCCATTTGCTCCGATGCGGGTTGCTTGCATGCTCGCCCTTGCGTGCTGGAATGACGGCGACTTTAGCAAAGTGATACCTGGGCCGCACCTGTCGCGTGGGAGGGGGCGTGCGGTCGCGCTCCAGCTAGGCCCGGCCGGCGCGGGCCGGTATGCTGTGGCCCTTGTTCCAGTTGCCCACGCCCCATGACCCTCGGAATCCTCGCCGCCATCCACGATGAAGTCGACGGCCTCGTCGCCGCCATGCGCCATGACGACAGCCGCGCCACGGTATGCACCATCGGCATGCGCGACTACTACACCGGCCATTTGTACGGGCAGCCGTGCGTGCTGGTGCTGGCGCGCATGGGCAAGGTGGCGGCGGCGGCCACCACGGTCACGCTGATCCGCGAACTGGGGGCCACGCAGATCGTCTTTACCGGCCTGGCGGGCGGCATCGGTACGGCCACGCAGGTGGGCGACATCGTCATCGCCGACCGCACCCTGCAGCATGACCTGGACGCGCGCCCGTTCTTCGGCCGCCATGAAGTGCCGCTGCTGGAGCGCGCCGAATTCCCGGCCGATGCGGCGCTGACGGCCGAGCTGCATGCCGCCGCGGCAGACTTCCTGCGCGACGACCTCGCCGTCGATGTGCCGAGCGCGGTGCGCGAAAAGTTCGGCGTCGCGGCGCCGACCCTGCACCGGGGCATGATCGCCAGCGGCGACCAGTTTATCGGCTCGCCCGCCGCGGTAGCGGAGCTGCGCGAGCGGCTGCCCGGCCTGCTCGCGGTCGAGATGGAAGGCGCCGCGGTGGCGCAGGTCTGCCACGAATATGGCGTGCCTTATGCGGTGATGCGGACCATCTCGGACCGCGCCGACGACACCGCGCATGTGGATTTTTCGGCGTTTCTGACCGACGTCGCCAGCCACTATTCCAGCGGGGTACTGCGCCGCTTGCTGGCGGCAAGGGCCTGACGCAAGGCAGCGCGGCCGTCTGATCAGGATCAAGCCGCGTGCAGATTCCTGACCGCAGAGTCGGTTCAGTATTTACCGTCCGCGCGGCCGCACCGTGCCCCACAACCCCACCAGCAGCGCCGACCCGGCGATCACCCCCAGCCAGCTGCCGAGCTGGCCGTCGACAAACAAGTGCAGCGCGCGGCCGGTGTAGAAGGCCGCCGCCGCACCCGCCGCGCCCAGAACCAGCGCGGCCGGCAGGGTCACCACGCGCCCTGCGGGGTGCAACCGGCGTGCCGCCAGCCCGACCAGCAAACCCACGATCAAGGTGCCCAGCATTCGCTTCTCCTGTGTTGTGCGGATCACAGCCGCAAGCGGCCGCGGCGTAACGATACTGCAATCCGGCGGCCCTGCCACTCACCGCGGCGGGCGACTGCAATGATCGGTCCCGGCGGTATAATGACATCCGGTCCGGCCGCGCTCCGGACCACACCAGTCCCCCAACAATGCAACTGCTCGCGATCGGCATCAATCACACTACGGCACCCGTCTCGCTGCGCGAGCGGGTGGCGTTTCCGCTCGAGCAGATCAAGCCGGCGCTGGGGGCCCTGCGCTCCCACCTGTCGGGGCGCAGCGGCACCGAAGCCGCCATCCTGTCCACCTGCAACCGCACCGAGATCTACTGTGCCACCGACGTGCTGACGCCGGGCACCGATGGATTCGAGCACACCCTGCGCTGGCTGTCGCAGCATCACAACGTGCCGGCCACCGACCTGGCGCCGCACCTGTACGCGCTGCCGCAGTCAGAAGCCGTGCGCCACGCCTTCCGCGTGGCCAGCGGGCTCGATTCGATGGTGCTGGGCGAAACCCAGATCCTGGGCCAGCTCAAGGACGCAGTGCGCACCGCCGGCGAAGCCGGCTCGCTCGGCACCTACCTGAACCAGCTGTTCCAGCGCACCTTCGCGGTGGCCAAGGAAGTGCGCGGCCAGACCGAGATCGGCGCGCATTCGGTGTCGATGGCCGCGGCCGCGGTGCGGCTGGCGCAGCGGATCTTCGAAAGCGTCTCGACCCAGCGCGTGCTGTTTATCGGCGCCGGCGAGATGATCGAGCTGTGCGCGACCCACTTTGCCGCGCAGCAGCCGCGCCAGATCGTGGTCGCCAACCGCACCGTCGAGCGCGGCGAGAAGCTGGCCGAGCAGCTCAGCGGCCAGGGCCTGACCGCCAACGCCATCCGCCTGTCGGACCTGGGCGAGCGCCTGCATGAGTTCGATATCGTGGTGTCGTGCACCGCCAGCTCGCTGCCGATCATCGGCCTGGGCGCGGTCGAGCGCGCGGTCAAGCGGCGCAAGCACCGTCCCATCATGATGGTCGACCTGGCCGTGCCGCGCGACGTCGAGCCCGAAGTCGCGCGCCTGGACGACGTCTTCCTCTATACCGTCGACGATCTCGGCGCGGTCGTGCGCGAAGGCAACGCCCTGCGCCAGGCCGCGGTGGCGCAGGCCGAAGCCATCATCGAAAGCCGCGTGCAGAACTTCATGCACTGGCTGGAAACCCGCAGCGTGGTGCCGGTCATCCGGGAATTGCAGAGCAGCGGCGAAGCCATCCGCCAGGCCGAACTGGAGCGCGCGCGCCGCATGCTGGCGCGCGGCGACGATCCGCAGGCCGTGCTCGAGGCGCTCTCCGGCGCGCTCACGCGCAAGTTCCTGCACGGCCCCACCCACGCGCTCAACCACACCCAGGGCGAGGACCGGGAGGCGCTGCTGCGCCTGGTGCCGGGCCTGTTCCGCCACAGCAGCCATTCCGAGCGCTAGCCGCGCTTGCCCCGCTGGCGCGCCGCGCCGTCACGCCCCCGCCGCCCCGTTTTCGTAGGCGCAGCCCGGCCCACCCGATTCCCTGTCCGCCCCGATGAAAGCCAGCATGCTTGCCAAGCTCGACCAACTGGCCGAGCGACTCGACGAAGTCAACGCCCTGCTCGCGCGCGAAGACGCGACCGCCAGTATCGACCAGTACCGCAAGCTCAGCCGCGAGCATGCCGAGCTGTCGCCCGTGGCCGAGCAATACGGCCAGTACCGCCAGGCCCAGGACGACCTGGCCACTGCGCAGGCGCTGCTCGACGACCCCGAGATGAAGGACTTCGCTGCCGACGAAATCGCCGCCGCGCGCGAGCGGCTGGAAGCGCTGCAGGCCAGCCTGCAGCGCCTGCTGCTGCCCAGGGACCCCAACGACGACCGCAACTTGCTGCTGGAAATCCGCGCCGGCACCGGCGGCGAGGAAAGCGCGCTGTTCGCCGCCGATCTGCTGCGGATGTACACGCGTTATGCCGAACGGCGGCGCTGGCAGGTCGAGGTGATGAGCGAATCGGAATCGGACCTGGGCGGCTACAAGGAGGTGATCATCCGGATCGCCGGCGATGCGGCGTTTTCCCGGCTGAAGTTCGAATCGGGCGGCCATCGCGTGCAGCGCGTGCCGGCCACCGAGGCGCAGGGCCGCATCCATACCTCTGCCTGCACGGTTGCCGTGATGCCGGAGGCCGACGAGGTCGGCGAGGTCGAGATCAACCCGGCCGACCTGCGCATCGACACCTTCCGCGCTTCCGGCGCGGGCGGCCAGCACGTCAACAAGACCGATTCCGCGGTGCGCCTGACCCACCTGCCCACCGGCATCGTGGTCGAGTGCCAGGACGACCGCAGTCAGCACCGCAACAAGGACAAGGCGATGAAGGTGCTGGCCGCGCGCATCAAGGACATGCAGGCGCGCGCCGCACAGGCGCGCGAGGCCAGCACCCGGCGCAACCTGATTGGTTCGGGCGACCGCAGCGACCGCATCCGCACCTACAACTTCCCGCAGGGCCGCGTGACTGACCACCGCATCAACCTGACGCTGTACAAGATCGACATGATCATGGACGGCGACATGGACGAACTGCTGTCGGCACTGGCCGCCGAGCATCAGGCAGACCAGCTGGCGGCGCTGGGCGAAGACGCCTGAGCGCCACTTTCGGGTCTTTGCGCGAGGCTTCGGCGATGAACACCGCGTAAAGTCGCCGATATCTTTGTATTTGTTGTAAATGCTTGAAACAGCACTGGCAGGGGTAAAGTCGCTGTCTATAATCGATTTCGACCGGCAAACGGAGAATGGTGCCGGGTAGTCACTCCCGAGAACATCCCTAGGACGAAATCATGAAAAAACTGCTCGCGCTGTTGATGATCACCGCGGCCATGGCCGCCTGCAGCAAGAAGGAAGAAGCATCGCCGGCCGCCTCGAACGCCGAGAGCGCCATGCAAAGCGCCGCGGAATCTGCCAAGGCCGCCGCCAGCGATGCCGCCGCTGCCGCCAGCAACGCCGCAGATGCCGCCAAGGCTGCCGCCAGCGACGCCGCCTCGAACGCGTCCGCCGCCGCCGAGAAGGCCAAGGAAGACGCCGGCAACGCCATGGAGCACGCCAAGCAGGCCGCCAAGGACGCCGTCAACGCCAGCGCCGACAAGGCCAAGGACGCCGTCAATAAGTAATCGCCCCGGCAGGGCCATTGCGCCCGCCGCGGCCGATGAGCGGTACACTGGCGCGAAGCCGGAAGCTTCACCGCAGAGCACCGCCCCAAAGCCCCGCCAGGTCCCGCACCGGTGGGGTTTTTTATAGGCGGCACCAGAACCGTCCCTTGCCCGTTTGATGTCATCCCCCGATTCCGCCGCGCTGCCGGCAACGCCCACGCTGCGCGAGGCCCAGACCCTGGCCGCCATGGCAGGCCTGCCCGCGCTCGAGGCGCGCATGCTGCTGACCCACGTCACCGGCCTGAGCCGCACGCAGCTGATCACGCGCGACACCGACGTGCTCACCCTCGCCCAGCGCGACGCCTTTGCCACGCTGCTGGCGCGGCGGCTGGCGGGCGAGCCGATGGCCTACCTGATCGGCGAGCGCGAGTTCTTCGGCCGCAAGTTCCGCGTCACGCCCGATGTGCTGATCCCGCGCCCCGATACCGAGGTTGCCGCCGAAGCCGCGCTGGCACGGCTGGCCACGGTGCCGCAGCCCCATGTGCTGGACCTGGGCACGGGCTCCGGCATCCTTGCCGTCACGCTGGCGCGCGAGCGGCGCGACGCGCGGGTCTGGGCCACCGACATTTCGCCCGGCGCGCTGATGGTGGCACAGGACAATGCCCGCGCGCTGGGCGCGGATACCATCCAGTTCCTGGTATCGGACTGGTACGCGGCGCTGCCGCCTGAGCTGCGCTTCCACCTGATCGTCAGCAACCCGCCCTATATCGCCGCGGGCGATCCGCACCTGGCCGAAGGCGACCTGCGCTTCGAGCCGATCGACGCGCTGACCGACCACCACGACGGCCTCTCCGACCTGCGCGCCATCGTCGGCGGCGCCGGCGCGCGGCTGCTGCCGGGCGGCTGGCTGCTGATGGAACACGGCTATGACCAGGCGGCGGCCACGCGCCGGCTGCTGCAAGCCGGCGGCTTCGACGAGGTCTTCACCGCGCGCGACCTGGCCGGGCTGGAGCGCTGCACCGGCGGACGCTGGCCGGGCACGCCGCCCGCCGGCGCGGCCGCGGCACCCTGAAACGCCGCCGCGATTCCGGTAAAATCGGCGTCAGATTCCCGCCGCGCGGGCCCGTCCGCACGGTATCCCTTCCTCCCCAGGCGGCGCCCGCGACACGGCCTCGCCCCACTGAAAAGCAAACCATGAGCGACGTGCAGCAACAGATCGACCAGATCGTCAAGGGCAACCCCGTAGTCCTGTTCATGAAGGGCACTGCGCAATTCCCGATGTGCGGCTTCTCGGGCCGCGCCATCCAGATCCTGAAGGCCTGCGGCGTCGACGCGCCGACCACGGTCAACGTGCTGGACAACGAAGGCATCCGCCAGGGCATCAAGGAATACGCCAACTGGCCGACCATTCCCCAGCTCTACGTGAACGGCGAGTTCATCGGCGGCTCGGACATCATGATGGAGATGTACCAGAACGGCGAACTGCAAACCCTGCTGAAGGGCTGAGCTGCGCCATGTCCGGGGCTGGCGGCACACCGCAGCGGCTGATCGTCGCCATCACCGGCGCCACCGGGGCGATCTACGGCGTGCGCCTGCTGCAGGTGCTGCGCGCGGCGGCCGCGGTGGAAACCCACCTGCTGATTTCGCCGGCCGGCGTGATGAACCTGCAGCACGAGCTGGACATCGGCAGGGCCGAGGTCGAAGCGCTGGCCAGCGTGGTGCACAACGTGCGCGACATCGGCGCGACCATCGCCAGCGGCTCGTTCCGCGCGCAGGCCATGGTGGTGGCGCCGTGCTCGATGCGCACGCTGGCGGCGATCGCGCATGGTTTCTCCGACAACCTGATCACGCGCGCTGCCGACGTCACGCTGAAAGAGCGCCGCAAGCTGGTGCTGATGGTGCGGGAAACGCCGCTGAACCTTGCGCACCTGCGCAACATGACGGCGGTGACGGAAATGGGCGGGATCGTGTTCCCGCCGGTGCCCGGCTTCTACCAGAAGCCGCGCAGCATTGCCGAACTCGTCGACCATACGGTCGGGCGCGTGCTGGACCTGGTGGACCTGCCGCAGCTCGGCCAGACCCTCGCGCCCAGCTGGGGCGGGCTGAACGTCCGCGCCGGCGATGCGGCCGGCAACTGAGTCCGGCCGCTTCGGTTACCGGGAACGGTAACGCGGAACGCTTACCAGCGGCGATAGCCGCGGCCATAGTAGCCGTAGCCGCCGTAGTAGTAAGGACGGGGCGCCACCACCACCGGCGCGGGCGCCACGTACACCGGCGCCGGACCGACCGCCGGGCCGGCGGGCGTGGGATAGACGGCGCAGCCGCCCAGCAGGGTCACCGATGCCGCAGCGGCAGCCAGTCCAATCGTCAGCATTCTCATCATTTCATCCTTGGGGTCGCAACGGGCATGTGCCTGCCTTGCTGACGTTATACGGCCAGAACACGTAATACGGCGTCAAGGCCATGTAACGCTTGTTACCGTTCCCTACGCGCCCTGCCGCCCGCCCCCTGGGATGCCGTCAGATTTCGAAGCGGATGCCCTGTGCCAGCGGCAGCGAATCGCCGTAGTTGATGGTGTTGGTGGCGCGGCGCATATAGCCCTTCCACGCATCGGAGCCTGACTCGCGGCCGCCACCGGTCGCCTTCTCGCCGCCGAAGGCGCCGCCGATTTCGGCGCCGCTGGTGCCGATATTGACGTTGGCGATGCCGCAGTCGCTGCCCGCCGACGACAGGAAGCGCTCGGCCTCGCGCATCGATTCGGTGAAGATGCACGACGACAGCCCATGCGCGGCGGCATTGTTCAGCGCGATGGCCTCGTCCAGCGAGGTGTACGGCATCAAATACAGGATCGGCGCGAAGGTCTCCGTCAGCATGGTGTCGTGCTGAACGTCGGTCATCACCAGCGCGGGCCGCACGTAGCAGGCATGCGGATAGCGGTCGGCCAGCAGGCGCTCGCCGCCGGTGACGATATTGCCCTGCGCACGGCACGCCGCCAGCGCGTTGGCCATGGCGTCGCCGGCGGCGCTGTCGATCAGCGGGCCGACCAGCGTGCCGTCTGCGAGCGGATCGCCGACCGGGAGCCGGTCGAACACGGTGATGAGCCGGCTCGCCATGGTGTCCATCAGGTCGGCATGGATAAAGCAGCGGCGCAGCGTGGTGCAGCGCTGCCCCGCGGTACCGGCCGCGGCAAAGGTGATGGCGCGCACCGCCAGCTCGATATCGGCCGAGGGGGCGACGATGGCGGCGTTGTTGCCGCCCAGCTCCAGGATGCAGCGCTTGAAATGTCCGGCGCAGGCAATGCCGACCTCGCGGCCCATGCGGGTCGAGCCGGTGGCGCTGACCAGCCGCACCGCCGGGTGCGCCACCAGGTGGCCGCCCAGCGTGCGCCCGCCCGCCAGCACCGCCGAGATGCCACCATGCTGCGGCGCCGCCGCGGCCAGCACGCGCTCGAGCAGACCGTGCGCAGCGAGCGCGCACAGCGACACCTTCTCCGACGGTTTCCACACCACGCCGTTGCCGCACACCAGCGCCAGCGCCGCGTTCCACGCCCACACCGCCACCGGGAAGTTGAACGCCGAAATCACGCCGCACAGGCCATACGGATGCCAGGTCTCGCGCATCGCGTGCTGCGGGCGCTCGGAAGCGATGGTCAGCCCGTGCAGCTGGCGCGAGAGACCGACCGCGAAGTCGCAGATGTCGATCATCTCCTGCACCTCGCCCAGCCCTTCCTGCAGGATCTTGCCGGCCTCGAGCGACACCAGCCGCCCCAGCGCCGCCTTGTGTTCGCGCAGCACCTCGCCGAAGCGCCGCACGATCTCGCCGCGCGCCGGCGCCGGCAGCAGCGCCCAGGTGCTCTGCGCCGCGTGCGCGCGCGCGATCAGCGCGTCGGCCTGCGCCGGCGTACAGGCCGGCACGTGGCCGATGGCCTCGCCGTCGGCCGGCGAGCGCACCGTCACGGCGCCGGCGGGCGTGCCCTCGCGCCAGGGCCGCGGCAGGCCCAGCGAATCCCAGCAGGCGGCAAACTCTTGCGCTTTCATACCAGACTCTCCTGGAGCGGATGCTGCGTGTAGTGGCGGCCGAAGCGGTTGGCCAGGAAAGCCTCGAGCGGCATCGACTCCTGCCGCACGAAGCCGGCCTGCGGCAGCGCGCCGCTGGCCACCATGTCGAGCGCGGTGCAGATGCCCGCGGCGGTGGTCAGCTGGATCGCATTGACATGGCCGCCCTCACCGTCCACGCCGCCGATACGCGCCGAGAACGAAGCCTGCGTCAGCGGCCCGCGCCCGCGTTCGCCGCCGGCCGGATAGCCCGTGGCGGTGGCGAACACGATCACCACGTCCTGCTGGGTCACCGGAATGGCGCGGTCGAAGATATCACGCAGCCAGTCGCGGCGCTCGCGCAGGCGCAGGTCGTTGAGCAGCAGCTTCATCAGCGCACAGTGGCCGGGATAGCGGATCGACTTGTAGTCGACATGGCGCGCGCGCCCGGCCAGCGTCTCGGGCAGCGTGCCGAGCCCGCCCGATGTATTAAAGGCTTCATATTCGATGCCGTCCAGCGCAAAGCTCTCCAGCCCTTCCAGCGCCGTCAGTTCCACGCGCCGGCCGTCAACGATGGCCTCGCACGGGTTGCAGTATTCGTTGATCAGTCCCTCGGTGCTCCAGGTCAGGTTGTACTTGAGCGCATTGCTCGGATAGCGCGGCAGCGCCCCCACCCGCATCTGCAGGTCCAGCAGCTCGCCGCCGCCGCGCAGGAAGCGCTGTGCGAGGTCGTGCCCGACCACGCCGATAAAGCCGGGCGCCAGGCCGCATTGCGGCATCAGCACCGAGCGCGCTCCCTGCGCCAGCTGGCGGATGGCCTGGGTCGCGGCCACGTCCTCGGTCAGGTCGAAGTAATGCACGCCGAGGCGCGCCGCCACCGAGGCCACGCTGACCGCGGCATGGAACGGCAGCGCGTTGAGCACGGCGTCGGCGCCGGCCAGCAGCGCGGCGCAGGTGCCGGGCTCGGTGGGGTCGCCGGCGCGCGCCAGCACGCCGCGCGGCAGGCCATCGAGGCGGCGCCCGTCATGATCGACCACGCTGACACGGTAGTCGCCGCTGTCGTGCAGCATCGCCGCGATGGTGCGGCCGATCTTGCCCGCGCCCAGCACCGTCACGTGCAGCGGGCGGTCGGCCTTGGGCAGGTCGCGCGGGGCCTGCCGGCCCAGGTTCGAGGCTTGCATGATGTCTCCGTCCAAGAAAAAGAGATTCCCGTCGACTGGAGTATGGATAGCCCTGCCGGCACAATGAAGGCACAAGAACGACGAAAAACCGCCATAATCGAACGAAACGACGAGGCATCCCGACATAATGACCGAACTCGACACCACCGACCGCCACCTGCTGTCGCTGCTGCAGGCCAACGCGCGCGAAAGCGCCGCCAACCTCGCCCGTCATCTGGGGATCGCGCGCACCACGGTGGTGGCGCGTATCGCGCGGCTGGAACGCAGCGGCGTGATTGCCGGCTATGGCGTGCGGCTGGGCCAGCGCATGGAAGACAACGCCATCCTGGCCTATTGCGGCCTGTCGGTGCAGCCCAAGGCCGCGCCCGCGATCCTGCGCGCGCTGCAGCGGCTGCCCGAGATCGAAGAGGTCAATTCCGTCAGCGGCCCGGTCGACTACCTGGTGGCGATCCGCTGCGACACGCATGACCGGCTCGACCGGCTGCTCGACGAAATCGGCATGCTCGACGGCGTCAACCACACCACCACCTCGATTGTGCTGGCGCGCAAGCTCGACCGCCGGCGCGCCGCCGGTTGACGCGGTATGCTGCCAGACCAATCAGCCTTTGCGGAGAAGCAGAACATGAACGATCCGATCCGTGTCGCCGTGGGCGGCGTGACCGGCTGGGCCGGCGGCGAACTGGCGCGCGGCGTGGCGCATGCGGCCGACATGACCCTGGTGGCCGGCCTGTCGCGCGGCGCCGCCGGCCAGACCCTGGCGCAGCTGACCGGCCATGCCGGTACCCCGGGCCTGGCCGCCGCCAGCATCGAAGCGCTGGGCCAGACGCCCTATGACGTCTACGTCGAATACACCAGGCCCGGCATCGCCAAGCACAACATCCTGCAGGCGCTCGCGCACGGTGCGCACGTGGTGGTCGGCACCTCCGGGCTGAGCGACGACGACTATGCCGAGATCGACGCGGCCGCGCACCGGGCCGAGCGCGGCGTGCTGGCCTGCGGCAATTTCGCCATCACGGTGGTGCTGCTGCAGAAGTTTGCCGAGATGGCGGCGCGCCACCTCGACCACTGGGAGATCATCGACTACGCCAAGGCCGGCAAGATCGACGTGCCCTCCGGCACGGTGCGCGAACTGGCGTTCCGGCTCGGCCAGGTCAAGGCCGCCGCGCAGCCGGTGCCGGTCGACCAGGTCAACGGCCCGAAGGAAAGCCGCGGCGCCACCATGTCGGGCACGCAGGTGCACGCGGTGCGGCTGCCGGGCTACCAGCTGGGCGTCGAAGTGATCTTCGGCGCGGACGGCCAGCGCCTGCACCTGAAGCACGAAGCCGGCGATGGCTCCAAGCCCTATGTTGCCGGCGCACTGCTGGCCATCCGCAAGGTCCACACCGTGCGCGGCGTGGTGCGCGGGCTGGACAAGGTAATGGAAGGACTGTGAGGCAGCCGGCGGCGCAGGCATGCGTTGCGCTGCCTGCCTGTGCCGTTACCAGCTGCCGGGCTTTTCCGGCTTGGCCGGCGTCTTCGGCGCGGGCTTGGCCGCGTCGGCCTTGGCGCCCTTGGCCGCCGGCGCCGAGGCCGGGTTGAGCTGCTTGTCGACCTCGGCGTCCTTGTCCGCCATCAGCGCGCGCGCCTGCGGCAGCAGCATCTCGATGGTGCCGGTGTTGGGGTCTTCCGGCATCGCGTACAGCTCCACCGTCAGCGGCTTGCGCGTCCAGCCGGCATGCAGCGTCTTGACGGTCTTGCCGCCTTTGTCAGGCATGTCGACCTGCTCCTGGCGGAACGGCTTGCCGTACAGCACGCTGATGCTGTCGGCCGCGGCCTGCTGCGAATTGGCGCCGGCGGTCGGCACCACCAGGCCGACCAGCGCATTGCGATCGACAAAGGCCACCACATAGGGGCCATCCATGAACGCCGGGCGTTGCGCGCGCGGCACGCCGACCTGGCGCATCAGGCCATCGCCCTTCAGTTCGACGCAATAGCCGGTGACGTCGCGGCCGTCGGGCGTGCGCTTGTCGGCGCAGTCGGGCAGCGCCGGCAGCGGGTTGCCGATTTCCAGCATGGCCAGCAGCGGTGTCAGCGCACTGTGTTCAGCCTGGGCCGCGGGCCTGGCGGACGGTGCGGAGGCAGGGGGGGCAGCATTGGCGCCGGCGGCGCCCAGCAGGCCGGCAAGCGCCAGCCCGGCAACGGGGAATTTCAAGACGGACTCCTGGTGAAAGGCTCCGGGTTGGAGCCCGCCCCCGCCGCGTTGTTCCTGCGCGGCGCGCGCGAGCGTGGCGAACCGCTCACATCTGGCCACGACGGCAAGGGGGGTGCGCTAGCTTACCCGATGGCGCCGGCGCCGCCGGCACTTGCGCACGGCGCCGGGATCACCCTGCCGGCGCCTTGCGCGTCAGCGCCAGGGCCTCGCGCCGGAAGGTGTGGCCGACCTGGTGGTAGAACGGGTGCGGCGAGAACTGCCGCGAGATAAACGACGCCAGCAAGGACGCCGCCAGCAGGAACACCGTCAGGTCCTGCGTGCGCGTCATTTCCATCACGATCACGCTGGCGGTGATCGGCGCCTGCGTGGCCGCGGCCAGGAACGCAGCCATCGACACCAGCGCCAGCACGCGCGGCTCGGCCATGCCGCCGACGACATGCGCGACGTTCTCGCCGATGCCCGCGCCGATCGCCAGCGCGGGCGTGAAGATTCCGCCCGGGATGCCGGCGAAGTACGACACCACCGTCGCCGCCAGCTTGGCCACGCCGAACCACAGCGTGGCCTGCGATTCGCCGTTGATCAGCGCCGCGGCCTGCTCATAGCCGGTGCCGAAGGTCGCGCCCGCGGTGGCCCAGCCGAGCAGCGCCACCACCAGCCCGCAGCCGAATGCCGTCCACACCGGATGCCGCCCCGGCCAGTCGCGCCACGCGGCCGGCAGCAGCGCCGGCACGCCGCCCTTGAGCGCCTTGGCGAACACGCCGCCCAGCACGCCGGTGACCAGCGCGCACAGCAGCACCGGCCCCCAGGCCTCGTGCAGGCCGAGCATCGGCACCTTGACCACGAAATACGGGTTGTTGCCCAGCACCGCCAGCGACAGGAACCCGGCGGTCAGCACGCCCGACAGCACCAGGCGGTCCCAGCGCACCGCGGTGCCGCGGCCCAGTTCCTCGATCGCGAACACCACCCCGGCCAGCGGCGTGTTGAACGCCGCCGCCAGCCCGCCGGCCGCGCCGGCGGCGATCAGCGCATTGGGATGGAAGCCGATGCGAAAGCGCAGCTTCTCCTGACACCAGCGGCCCCAGGCCAGCATCGCCGCCGCGCCCACCTGCACCGACGGGCCCTCGCGCCCGACCGAGGCGCCGGCCAGCAGCGCCGCGGCGGTCAGCACCACCTTCCACATCGACTGGCGCAACGACACCAGCAGCGTCTGCGCCGGGCCGGCAGGCGGCAAGGTGACCGCCGCGATCACCTGCGGGATGCCGCTGCCGCGCGCCTGCGGCGCCAGCCGGATGGTCAGCCAGCGCAGCGCTGCCAGCCCGAACGGCAGCATGACGAAAGCCAGCCATGGCGTCGCCTGGGTCAGCTGCCGGTTCCAGTGCAGCGCCACTTCGGCGATCCAGGCGAACACCAGCGAGAACAGCCCGACGCAGCCGGCGCCGAACATGAACACGGCATAGCGCAGCGTGGTGCGCGAGATGCGCCCGGCCTGGCGTGACTTGCGCCAGGCCGCCACGCGCGCGCGGCGGCTGATCTGGTTCAGCAGGCGGGGATCGGGCGGCGGCGCGCCGGTGTCGGACTGCGCCTGCGGGTCACGTCCGGCATCCGGGTCGGCACCCGGGTTATAGGCAGACGAACCAGGAGGCGTGGGATCGTTGGGCTCGCGATCGGACATGACGGGGGCGTGGCGCGTGGATGGCGTCGACTATACCCCCATCGTCGATGCGATGACCGGCGCGGCCGGTGATCGGCGGATGAATGCAGGCCCGCCCTCAGTCCAGCGAGATGTTGTTCGCCTTGATCACCTTGCCCCAGTGCGCGCGGTCGGCCTCGAGATAGCGCTCGATCTCGGCCTGGGTGCGCGGCGGCTGCACCAGCAGCCCGAGGGCGCTGAAGGTGGCGCGGAACTGCGGGTCCTTGAGCACGTGGTCGGCGGCCGCCTGCAGCCTGGCCACCGCCTCGGGCGGCGTCTGCGCGGGCACGGCCAGGCCGAACCAGGTGGCGGCCTGGAACTCGGGATAGCCGCTTTCGGCCACGGTCGGCACGTTCGGCAGCACCTCCAGCCGGCTGCGCCCGGTGACCGCCAGCGCCTTGAGCTTGCCCGCCTTGATATGCGGCAGAGAGGTGCTGACCACATCCACCATCAGCTGCACGTCATTGGCCAGCAGCGCCGCCAGCGCCGGCGCGCTGCCGTTGTAGGGCACGTGGGTGATGCCGATGCCCAGTTCGGTCTTGAGCATCTCCGTGGCCAGCTGCAGCGCATTGCCCAGCCCCACCGACGCATAGTTGAGCTTGCCGCCCTCGGCCTTGGCGTAGGCCGCGAACTCGCGGATATTGCCGGCCGGCACCCGGGTATTGGTGACCACCACCAGCGGCGCCTCGGCGCCGATGCTGAAGATGCGGAAATCCCTGGGCGGATCGTACTGGATCTTCTTGTACAGCATCGGGTTCAGCACCATGCTGCCGTTGGTCGCCAGCACCATGGTGTAGCCGTCGGCCGGCGCGCGCGCCACGCTGGTGGTGCCGATCATGGTGGCCGCGCCAGGGCGGTTTTCCACCACCACGGTCTGGCCGAGCTGGCGCGACATGCCGTCGGCCAGCGCGCGGCCGAACTGGTCGGTCGAGCCGCCCGGCGTGTACGGCACCACCAGCTTGAGCGGGCGCTCGGGATAGGCCGCCTGCGCAGCCCCGCCCCAAAGCGCCAGCGCGCACCCCGCGCCGGCTGCGATCGCGGCGAGCCAGGCGCGCCGTAGCCTGAGTCCGGTTGTCCTGGTCGGTTCGTTCTGCATCGCGTCTCCTCCTGTCGTTATCGGCTTGTGCTTCGTGCAGTCCCGCCGGTACGCTCAGACGCGGCGCTGGCGGCCTTCCCAGTATCGGTCGCGCAGCCGGCGCTTGGCCAGCTTGCCGGTTTCATCGCGCGGCAGCTGCGCCTCGACCACGATGCTGCGCGGCACCTTGAAGCCGGACAACCGCTGGCGCAGCCAGTCGATCACCTCGTCCTCGCGGATCTCGGCGCCCGGCATCGGCTGTACCATGGCCAGCAGGCGCTCGCCGTATTCCGCGTCGGGAATGCCGAACACCACGCAGTCGGCCACGCCGGGGTAGCGCACCAGTTCGTGCTCGATCTCGGCCGGGTAGATGTTGACGCCGCCCGAGATCACCATGTCGGAGGCGCGGTCGCAGATGAACAGGTAGCCGTCGGCATCGACATAGCCCATGTCGCCCAGCGTCACCAGCCCGTCGCGGTCGATCGCGGCGCGCGCGGCCTCATTGTTGCGGTAGGTGAAGTCGGGGTAAGCGGGCTGGCGCACGTAGACCAGGCCGATTTCGCCCGGGGCGCACGCGCGGCCGTGTTGGTCGAGGATGCGCAGCTGCGCGTCGTCGACCGGCTTGCCGGCGGTGCCCGGACGCGCCGCGGCGTCGGCGGGCGTGGCCACCGTGATCATGCCGGCTTCGCTGGAGGCGTAGGTTTCATGGATCACCGGGCCCAGCCACTCCAGCATCGCGCGCTTGACCTCGGGTGCGCACGGCGACCCGGTCGAGGCGACAAAGCGGATCGAAGACAGGTCGTACCTAGCTCGCACCTCCGGCGGCAGCTTGAGCAGGCGCACGTACATGATCGGCACCAGGTAGAGCACGTCGATGCGGTGCTTTTCCACCAGCGCCAGCACCTGCTCGGCGTCGAAGCGCGGCGTCAGCACCAGGCGCTTGGCCATCTGCAGCGCGTTCTGGATAAACGAACCCGGCGCGCTGTGGTACAGCGGCGCCGACATCAGCGCGCGGCAGCCGGGCTCGAGGCCATAGGTCTGCCGCACCACCGAGCGCATGCGCTCGAGTTGCTGCTCGAGGCGGTCCAGCGGCAGCGCCTGGCGCAACACGCCCTTGGGCCGGCCGGTGGTGCCCGAGGTGTAGGCCATATGCCCGCGCGGCGCCACGCGCGGGCCGTCGTAGGCGGGCTGCTGCGCGAGCCAGGCCTCATACTCCATCGCGCCATCGGCGGGGCCGCCCACCGACAGCACCGGCATGCCGGCCGGGACCGCGCCGCGCACCGCGGGCAGCAGGTCGTCCTGCACCAGCAGCACCCTGGCGCCGCTGTCGCTCAGCAGGAAGCGCACTTCGTCGGCGGTGAAATGCCAGTTGATCGGGCAGTAGTAGCAGCCGGCGATGCGGCAGGCATGGACCACGTCGGCATACACCGGATCATTGCGCAGCAGGACCGCGACCACGTCGCCCTCCTGCACGCCCAGCGCGCGCAGGCCGCCGGCCAGCCGGGCGCCGCGCGCCAGCAGGACTTCGCCGCTGCGGTGCATGTCTTGATACCAAAGGTCCGTGGCCATCCGCTGTCTCCTTACCGTGTGTTCTGCCAGCCGACCACTGTATCGGCGTAGCCGCGTATCGACAATCAGGCGAGGTGGAATCACAATGTTGCGCCAGACGTGACAATGCTGCAGGCAATCCCCGATGGACCTCAACCTGATCCAGGCCTTCGTCGACATCGTCGATGCCGGCAACCTCGCCGAAGCCGGGCGCCGGCGCGGCGTCACCCGCTCGCAGGTCAGCCGCCAGCTGCGCGAGCTGGAACACCAGGCCGGCGCGCAACTGCTGCGCCGGACCACGCGCCGGCTCGAGCTGACCGAGCCCGGCCATGCGCTGTACCAGCACGGCGTGCGCATCCTGCAGGAAGTGGCCTCGGCGCAGGCCGAGATCGACAGCCTGGGCAAGACCCTGCGCGGCCATGTGCGCGTGAGCGTGCCCACCGGGCTGGGCGACGCCTATATCGCGCCGCTGCTGCTGCAGTTCGCGCACAAGCATCCTGGCATCACGCTGCGCGTATTCTTCGCCAACCGCGTCAACGACCTGATCGCGGCCGAGATCGACGTGGCGCTGAAGGTCACCTCGGCGCCGCCGCTGGACCATGTAGCGCGTGAAATCTGCGATATCCGCTGGCAACTCTATGCATCGCCGCAGTACCTCGCCAGCATTGCGCCGATACAGCTGCCGCCGGACCTGGCCGGCTGCAGCTTCCTGTGCCCGCCCTACCCGCCGCGGCAATTCCCGCTGTCGCTGTACCGCGAGGGCCAGCGCGTGGACGTGGCGCTGACGCCCGCGCTGCAGTCCGAACACTTCCTGTTCCTGGCGCGCGCCGTGCGCGAAGGACATGGCGTCGGCATGCTGCCGGTCTATATCGGCTGGGAAGAGGTGCGCGCGGGCAACCTGGTGCCGGTGCTGCCGGACTGGCGCCCCGAAGGGCTGGGCAACAAGCTGTTCATCATCACCACACCCAACCTGCATCCGTCGATGGCCACGCGCGCGCTGATCGGCTTCCTGCGCGAGGAGCTGGAAAAGCTCGAGGTGTTCCGCGACGCGGTGAAGTAGCCGGCACCGCTGGCCGGTGAACGCACGCTTTCGCAAGGTCCTCGCAGCGGCCCGCCTGCAAACTTTCAGTTTGCAAGCTATGCTGCAGCCAGCTTGCAAACTGAAAGCAGCTAGCACACAACGGCGGAGACCCATGCCCCCTACCGATTTCACCGCGATGCCCTGCCCCGTGGCCCGCTCGATGGCCGTGCTGGGCGAACGCTGGGCCATCCTGGTGCTGCGCGAGGCCTTCTACGGCAGCACCCGCTTCGACGAGTTCGAGCGCAACCTGGGCATCGCCCCCAACATCCTGAGCGCGCGCCTGAAGACGCTGGTGGCGCACGGGCTGCTGGCGCGGGTCACGCCCGCGGGCGGCGCGCGCCACGTCTACCAGCTGACCGACAAGGGCCGCCACTTCTTTCCCGCCTATGTGGCGCTGAAAGCCTGGGCCGACCGCTGGATGACCGACGACAAGGGACCGCTGACGCTGCTGCAGGACCGCCGCACCGGCACCGAGATTGCCGAGCCCGCCTTGACGCGCGCCGACGGCAGCGCGATCACGCTGGACGACGTGCGCGTGTTGCCTGGCCCCGGTGCGGGCCGCTTCCTGCGGCGGCGCTTCGGCGACGGCGACGGGGACGGGGACGCCAAGGGAATGGCCGCAGAGCCGGAGACCCGCCATGACTGACACGCGCGCATTGCCAGCCGGCACCCTGCCCGCCGACGCGGTGCCGGCGACCGAAATCGCCCGCCGCATCGGCAAGCTGGCCGGGCCCACCGCGCTGATTGCCGTGCTGCAGGCGGCGGCCCAGCTGATCGAAACCTGGCTGGCCGCGCGCCAGGGCACGGCGGCGCTGGCCGGCTGGGCCGTGGTGCTGCCGTTTGCGCTGCTGCTGCAGCAGATGTCGACCGGCGCCATGGGCGGCGGCGTGGTCGCGGCGATCGCGCGCGCACTGGGCGCCAACAAGCGTGACGATGCCTCGGCACTGGTCATGCATGCGCTGTGGATTGCCGCGATCGCCGGCCTGGCTTTTGCCGTGGCGCTGGCGGGATTCCCGCGCGCGGTGCTCGGGGCAGTGGCCGGCGCCACCGCCGCCGAGGCAGCCGCCACCTATGCGATCTGGCTGTTCGGCGCGGGTGCGATCCCGGCCTGGCTGGCCAACACGCTGGCGTCGGTGCTGCGCGGTGGCGGGCGCCATGCGCTGGCGGCGCGCGTGCTGGCGCTGATGTGGCTGGCGTTCCCGCTGCTGTCGTGGCTGCTGGCCGAGCCCGCCGGCATGGGCCTGGCCGGCATCGGCGCGGCGCTGGCGGCGGTGTCGTGGGCCGCGGCGCTGGCGATGGCGGTCGTGGTCGCGCGCGGCGGCGCGGGCTTCGTGCCGGTGCTGCGGGTGCGGCTGTCGTGGCCGCTGTTCGCGCGCATCCTGTCGGTGGGACTGGTGGCGTGCGCGCTGGCCTCGGTGGCCAACCTGACCACGATCCTGGTCACCGCGCAGCTGCGTCACCATGGCACCGCAGCGGTGGCGGCCTACGGCATCTCGGCGCGGCTGGAATTCCTGATGATCCCGCTCGCGTTCGGCGTGGGCTCGGCGCTGACGGCGCTGGTCGGCCGCGCCGTGGGCGCCGGCGACTGGCATACGGCGCGGCGCACCGCGTGGGTGGGCGCCCTGCTGGCGCTGGCCATCGCCGGCAGCGCGGGTGCCGCCGTCGGCCTGGCGCCGGTGCGCTTTGCCGGCCTGTTCACCCATGACCCCGAAGTGATCGCCATCGCCGCGCGCGCGCTGTCATGGGTGGGGCCGGCATTCGGCGGCTTCGGGCTGGGCATGGCGCTGTACTTCGCGTCGATGGGCGCGGGCCGGATGCGCTGGCCGGTGGCGGCCGGGCTGTGCCGCATCGCGCTGGCGGCCGGCGGAGGCTGGGTGCTGGCCAATGTCTTCGGCATGGGCCTGGACGGCCATTTCCTTGGGGTGGCGCTGGGGATCACTGCCTATGGCGTGGTGACGGCGATGGGCGTGCGGCAAGGCGAATGGTCAGCGCGTTAGCACCGGCGCATCGCCCTGCATGCCCGCGCCCCGTACGGCTTCCGGCACCGCCGGCCAGCCGCCCCCCAGCGACTTGTACAGCGCCGCGGTGCCGGTCAGCACGTCCACCTGCCCCTGGATCGCCGCCAGTTGCGCGTCGAACAGCTTCTCGCGCGCATTGGTGACCTCCAGGTAGCTCGAATAACCGCCCTCATACCGGGCAAAGGCCTGGTCGGCATAGACGAACAGGCTCTGTTCCTGTCGGCGCAGGCTGCCCAGCCGCGTGCGGGTCTCGACGCCGTTGGCGAGCGCGCTGTTCACATCCGCCAGCGCCGCCAGCACCGTGCCCTGGTAAGCGAGCATGGCCTGCTCGCGCTGCCCGGACGCGGTCTGCACCTGCCCGCGGATGGCGCCGCCCTGGAAGATCGGCTGGGTCAGCCCCGCGCCGAAGCCCCACACCCGCGACGCGCTGTCCCACAGCGCGCCCGGCGACGCCGCCACGGCGCCGAACAGGCCGCTCAGGTTGACCGCCGGCAGGTAAAGCGCCTGCGCCGCGCCCAGTTGCGCATTGGCGGCGATGGCGGTCTGCTCGGCCTGCAGCACATCGGGCCGGCGCGAGAGCAAGGCGGCCGGCAGGTCGGCACCGACCGGCGGCGCCTGCAGTTCGCCGATGGGCTTGCCGCGCTCGATCGGGCCCGGCGGCCGGCCCAGCAGCACCGACAATGCGTTTTCGGTCTGCGCGATCGCGGTACGTAGCGGCGGGATCGAGCCCTCGGCCACGTAGTAGTCATTCTCCGCCTGGGCCAGCTCGAGTTGCGAGATCACACCGCCTTCATAGCGCTGGCGGAAGATATCCAGCCCGCTTGCGCGCGATGCCAGCGTCTGCTGCGCGACTTCAAGCTGCGCGTCCAGCCCGCGCAGCGTGGCATACCCCTGCACCACCGAAGCGGCCAGCGACAGCACCACGCCGCGCCGCGCGTACTCGGCATTCCACAGGCTGGCCTCGGCCGCTTCGGCCTGGCGGCGGATACGGCCCCACAGGTCGAGCTCCCAGCTGGCGTTGGCCAGCAGCTGGTAGGAATTGCCGGTGCCCGAGCCGAACTGCGTGCCGCCCAGCCTGCCGATGCTCTGGCGCGCGGCGGCCGCGGACAGGTTCAATTGCGGAAAGAAGCCCGAGCGCGCCACCATCAGCTGGCCACGGAACTCATCGATGCGCGCCGCGGCGATGCGCACGTCGTAGTTGCCGGCCAGCGCGGCATCGACGAGCGCATTCAGCGCCGGATCGCTGAACTGGTTCCACCAGTCGCTGTCGGCGGCAATCGCCAGCGCGCCGGTGTCGAGGCGGTACTGCTCCACCTCCGGGGTCTGCGGGCGCTGGTAGTTGGGGCCGATCGCGCAGCCGCCCAGCGTTGCCACCGTGCAGGCCGCCAGCATCCACGCACGTGCGCTCATAGCGTTTCTCCGGCGGGCGGGGTGGTGGGTGGCGTGGCGGGCGGCTGCGGCGAATCGCCGGCCTTGGCTGCCGCCTTGGGCTTGCGTTCCGACAGCCGCTCCAGCCCCCAGAAGAACATCGGGATAAAGAACAGCGCGATCACCGTGGCCCCGAGCATGCCGCCGATCACGCCCGTGCCGAGCGACTGCCGGCTGGCCGCCGAGGCGCCGCTGGCGATGGCCAGTGGCACGCAGCCCAGGATAAACGCCAGCGAGGTCATGATGATCGGCCGCAGCCGCAGCTTGGACGCATGGATGGCGGCGTCGTACGCGCTCAGCCCTTCCTTCTCGCGCATTTCCACCGCGAACTCGAAGATCAGGATCGCGTTCTTCGCCGCCAGGGCGATCAGCACGGTCAGGCCGATCTGGAAGTAGACGTCGTTCTCCATGCCCCGCATCAGGATGCCGAGCAGCGCGCCGAACAGCGCGAACGGCACCGCCAGCAGCACCCCGAGCGGCAGCGACCATTTCTCGTACTGCGCCGCCAGGATCAGGAACACCATCAGCAAGGCAAAGGCGAAGACGTAGACCGCGGTGGAGCCGGCGGTCTTTTCCTCGTAGGCCTGGCCGCTCCAGGCATAGGCGTAGCCCGGCCCGAGCACCTCCTGCGCTACCTCCTCCATGGCCTTGATGGCCTCCCCCGAGCTGTAGCCGGGCGCGGAATCGCCCATGATCTTGGCGGCCGGGAAATTGTTGAAGCGCGTGACGATGTCCGCCCCCGGCACATACTTCGTGGTGGTCACCGCCTTGATCGGCACCATCTCGCCGTTGTGGTTGCGCACGTAGACCTTGTCGAGGTCTTCCGGCCGCGAGCGGAACTCGGGCTCGGCCTGCAGGATCACCTGGAACAGCCGGCTGTTCTTCGGGAACTGGCTCACGTAGAGCGAGCCGAACATGGTCTGCAGCGCGGAATAGACGTTCTCGACCGGCACGCCCTGGGTTTCGGAGCGCTCGCGGTCAACTTCGACGAGGAACTGGCGCGAGCGCGAATTGATCGTGGAGTTCACGCCGCTCAGCTCCGGCCGGTGGCGGGCCTTGGCGATGAACTCATGGACCTTCTGCTCCAGCTGCTGGTAAGTCCCGTCCGCGGTGCTCTGCAGCCAGAACTCGAAGCCGCCGGTGGTGCCAAGGCCCGGGATCGACGGCGGATTCAGCGGGATCACCACGCCGTCCTGGTAACGGGAGAACTCCTGGCGGGCCTTCTGCATCAGTTCGGTCGCCGTCTGGCCGGCACCCCGCTCATGGAAGCCCTTGAGCGTGACGAACAGCGTGCCGGCGTTGGCCTTGTTCTGGGAATCGATCAGGCTGTAGCCATCGACCGACGCCACCGACGACACGCCGGGCTGCTTGGCGAACCATGTCTCCGCGCGGCCGGACAAGGTCTGGGTACGGTCCAGGCTGGCCGCGTCCGGCATCACCACCGCGCCGAACAGGTAGCCCTGGTCTTCCACCGGCAGGAACGAGGTCGGGATGCGCATGAACATGACCACGCTGACCGCCACCATCGCCAGGATGATGGCGATCGACATCACGGTGCGCCGGATCACGATCTGCAGCGACTTGTCATAGCCGGCCACGAGCCGGTCGAACGAGTTGTTGAACCAGGTGAAGAAGCGGTTCTTCTTGTGCTGGCCGGGCTTGAGCAGGATCGCCGCCATCGCGGGCGACAGCGTCAGCGCCACCACGCCCGACAGCACGACCGAAACCGCGATGGTGATGGCGAATTGCTTGTAGAGCTGTCCGGTGATGCCCGACAGGAAGGCCACCGGGATGAACACCGCCAGCAGCACCAGCACGATCGCCACCACCGGGCCGCTGACCTCGTCCATCGCCTTCTTGGCGGCCTCCTTGGGCGGCAGGTTGAACTCCGTCATGTTGCGCTCGACGTTCTCGATCACCACGATCGCGTCGTCGACCACGATGCCGATGGCCAGCACCATGCCGAACAAGGTCAGCATGTTGACCGAGAAGCCGAACGCGCTCATGCCGACGAAGGCGCCGATGATCGACACGGGCACGGCCAGGATCGGCACCAGCGTCGCGCGCAGGCTCTGCAGGAACAGGAACACCACCAGGATCACCAGGATCACCGCGTCGCGCAGCGTGTGCACCACCTCGTCGATCGACTCCTGCACGAACTCGGTGGTGTCGAGCGCGATCTCGTACTCCAGCCCGGGCGGGAAGCTCTTCTTCAGCTCCGCCAGCGTGGAGCGCACCTGCTTGGCCACGTCCAGCGCATTGGCCCCCGGCTGCTGGTACACCGCCAGCAGCGTGGCGGTCTTGCCGTTGTAGCGGCTGCGCAGCGAATAATCCTTGGAGCCGAGCTCGGCGCGGCCGATGTCCTTCAGGCGCACCAGCGCGGCGTCGCCGGACTGCGCGCGCAGGATCATGTTGTCGAACTCGGCGGGCTCGGTCATGCGGCCCTTGGTGGCGATCGGGAAGGTCTGCTGCACCGGGCCGGTGGTGGGTGACTGGCCGATGCGCCCCGCGGAGAACTGCTGGTTCTGGTTGGCGACCGCGTTCTTGACGTCCTCGGTGGTGATGCCCAGCGAGGCCATGCGGTCCGGCCGCAGCCAGATGCGCATGGCGTAGTCCGGGCTGCCGAAGATCGACGACTGGTTGGCGCCGGGAATGCGCTTGAGCGCATCCAGCACGTAGATGTTGGCGTAGTTGCCGACGAAGGTCTGGTTGTAGCTGTTGTCGGGCGAATAGATGGCAATCACCATCATGAACGCCGATGACCGCTTCTGCACCGAGACACCCTGCGCCGTCACCGCATCGGGCAGCGTGGGCAGCGCCAGGTTGACGCGGTTCTGCACGTCCACCTGCGCGAGCTCGGGGTCGGTGCCGATCTCGAAATAGGTGGTCAGGGTCAGGTCGCCGGTCGATGAACTCGTCGAGTTCATGTACATCATGCGGTCCGCGCCGTTGACCTGCTGCTCGATCGGCGCGGCCACGTTCTGCGCCACCACCTCGGCACTCGCGCCGGGGTACCGGGTCGTGACCGTGATCGACGGGGGCGTGATATCCGGAAACTGGGCGATCGGCAGCTTGGTCAGCGCCACCAGGCCGCCCACCGTGATGATGATGGACAGCACCGATGCGAAGATCGGCCGGTCGATAAAGAAATGGGCAAGCTTCATGGCTTGCCCCCGGTGGTGTTGGCAGCCCTCGGCGCGGAAGCGCCGGAGGCCGCCGGCGCCGCAGCCGCCTCGGCGCCGCTGGCCGGGCCATGCGCGGCCACCGGGGCCGCCGGCACGGGCTTGACCGTCGCATCCGGCATCAGGCGCAGGATTCCGCTCACGGCGACGCGCTCACCGGCCTTCAAACCCGAGCGCACCACCCAGTTGCTGCCGGTCCATTCGCCCACGTCCACCACGCGCTGCTGCGCCTTGTTGTCCGGGCCGATGACCCACACCGTCTGGCCGCGCGGGCCTTGCACGATGGCTTCCTGCGGCACGGCAATGGCCTGTGTGCGCATCGCGCCATGCACCTTGACCCGCACGAACTGCCCGGGCCTCAGGGTCCCCTGCGGATTGGCGACCTCGGCGCGGACCAGGTAGGTGCCGGTTTCCTGGCTGAACGAAGCGTCGGCAAAGGCAATCCTGCCGTGGTGCGGGAACTCCGATCCGTCGGCCAGCACGATGACAATGTCGAAGGCCTCCTGCGCCGGATACTTGATCGCGCCGGATTTCTCCGATGAGCGGATCGACAGGACCTCGTTTTCCGACAGGCTGAAGTTGACCCACATCGGATCCAGCTTGGCGACATAGGTCAGCAGGCTGTTGGTGGTATCGATATAGGATCCCACCTGCCGCTTGGCAAAGCTCGACAGGCCAGCGACCGGCGACTTGATCGTGGTGTAGCTCAGGTTCAGCCTGGCATTGATCACATTGGCGCGCGCCTGCTCCACCGCGGCCGCGGCCTCCTGCTCCTTGCCGGTAGCGTCATCCAGGTCGCGCTGGCTGAGGGCATTGCGCGCCGCCAGCGGGCGCACGCGGTTCAGGTCGGCGCGGGCGGTGTTCAGCCGCGCCTGCTGCTGCGCCAGTTCGGCCTCGGCCGCCTTCAGAGTGGCCTCGAACGGCTTGGGATCCATCAGGAACAGGGTCTCGCCAGCCTTGACCAGGGCACCCTCCGAATAGACCCGCTTCTCCAGGAAGCCATTGACGCGCGCGCGTATCTCCACCTGTTGCGAGCTCTGGGTCTGGCCGACGAAATCAAAGATGAGCGGCACGTCGCGCAGCGCCACGGTGATGACACCCACCTCGGCTGCCGGTGGCGCCACCGCTGCCGGCTTTTCCTTGCCGCAGCCCGCCACCAGCAACAGGGCCAGCAGGCCCGCCGCGCTGCACCCTTTGAGCATTATCCTCACGTAACCTCCTCCGCCAGCAACCATGGCCGCCCCCCGATGCCAGACGTAGTGGCGCCCGCCACCCGATCCGGTGCCTGTTCAGGCAGGTTAAGGCGCGCTCATGGACGCGCCAATTCAATCTTTCTTGTGCCCGTGTTTAGTCATTTCGACAGTCGCGGCCAGGCCGGCTGCCCCCCGCCCGGCAGTCCGCCTCAGCGATGGAAGCCGCCGTGGAACCGGCCCCCGCCGCGGAATCCCCCGCCGCCAAGCCGGCCCGCGCCCTGCCACCGCTGCGCCATGCCGCTGAAGCGCTGCTGCCCCACTTCGCGCGCCTGGCGCTGCTGTTCCAGCCGGCCGGTCACTTCGTTGTTGGGCTGCACCGGTTCCCAGCCGCCGGGTGTGTGCTTCTGCCAGCCGTTGTCGGTGTGCTGGTACACCGAGCCGTCATGGCCGGCATAGACGTTGCCGTTGTTCCACACCACGGCGTTGTCCTTGCCCGGGTTGGCCACGAAGCCGCGGCTGGCTGCGGTGTGCGCGCCGGTCTGCGTGTTGCCGGCGATGCCGGCCTCGGCGGCGCCGACCCTGCCGGTCTGGGCGTTATAGCCTGCCGCCTGACGCCCGGCCGCGTAATCGCCGGTATACGTATTGCCGGCCACGCCGCCGCGCGCGGCGCCCTCGCGCCCGGTGGACGGGTTGGAGAACGAGCCCTGGCGCCCGGCTGCATAGTTGCCGGAATACGGGTTGAAGGCAGCGCCGCGGCTGCCCTGGTAGCTGGCACCGGTGGCAGGATTGAAACCGGAGGCGGCGCTGCCGCGCCACTCCGTGCCGGTCCAGGCGTTCCAGCCCTGCGCGTGGGTGACCGTGCCCTGGCCCCAGCGGCCGTAGAAGTTGGCCTGGTTCACATTGACGTAGTTCCAGTTGTACGGGCCGCCCCACCAGTACGGGCCCCAGTACGGCGCGGCCGCGCCCCAGAACGCGCCCGCGGCGAAGCCGAAGGCAAAGCCCTCGGCCACGCCGATGCCGAAGCCCGCGCCGTAGCCATAGGTAACAGGATAGCCGTAGTAGACCGCGCCCACGTAGGGCGGATAGACATAGCCGGTGCCGTAGACCACCGTGCCGTCGGCGCTCACCACCACCCCCATGTAGCCGGGGGTGTAGCCCATCACCACGGTCTGCGGCGTGACCGCGTAGATACGCACATAGGTGACGTAGTACACGGGCGAGGTCGGCGGGATGGTATAGATCGCCGACGGCACCTCGGTGGCGACCTGCCATGGGCCGGCGGGCGCCGGCGCGGTGAACCAGACGCCGTTGGCCACCGCGTAGTAGTGGCTGCCGTCGACCTCGATCACCGGCGTGGCGGTATTGACCGCGTAGCTGAGCGAGGTGCCGGTAATCGGCACGAAGCGCGGCGCGCCGTCGTACGCCACCGTCAGGCTGGCCTTGCTGCGCGTCACCGTGGCGGTCTGCGGGATGGTGGCGGCGATCTCGGCCTCGCGCGCCTGCGGCGTGCCGGGCACGGAGACCAGCACATTGGCCTTGGGATCGGTGGGCGGGATGCGGGCGAAATCGGCCGGCAGCCGGCTGCCGGGTACGTACTCCCACGGCCCGGTCAGCATCGGCGCGCGGAACCAGCGCCCCGAGACCAGCACGTAATACTGGTTGGCGGCCGGATCGACAAAGACGGCGTGGTCGGCGTTGGCCATGGTCAGCAGGCTGACCCCGCTGACCGGCGCCATCTGCGGCGCGCCGCCGGTCACCACCAGTTCGGTCGGCTGCGTGGCGAAGAGGATGGCCGGGGCGCGGGCCGGGCGCTTGCCGTCCGCGGGCAGCATCGCATCAGCCTTCATGCCGGCCGCCGCCTTGCCGGCCGCGCTTTCCAGCGCCTTGGGCACGGTGGTCATCACCTCCCACGCGCCGCCGGCGGATTCCGAGCGATACCAGTAGCCGGCCGCCTTCAGGTACAGCTCGCCGCCTGGCGCGCGCAGCAGCAGTGCGCGGCTGTTCAGCGCGCGTTCGTACGACGTTCCCGGCACGGCGCGCCAGGCGGGCTCGCCATCGACCAGCACCAGCAGCGTCGGCGTGGTGGCAAACAGGATCTGCGGCGCGTCATTGCGCACCGCGACACGTCCGGCTTTCGCCAGTTGCTGCGATACCGCATAGCTGGCCTGCAGCTGGTCCAGCGGCACCGTCAGCCCATTGGCCGGCAGGCGCGACACCAGCGCCTGGCGCACGCGGTCGGCGGCGTCGGGCCGGGTCGGGACCTCGACGCTTTCCACCGTGATCCGGCTCAGCTGCACCAGCCCTGAGGGCTTGTCGATATCGCCGGTGGCCGAGAAATGGACCACGCCGTAGGTCGGCGCGCCCGACGTCTCGCCCACCGCCACCGCGGCGCGCCCGGACAGGCGATTGCCTTCCCACGCCTCGATCTGCGGCTGGTACAGCTCCACGTGCTCGCTGGCAGCATCGAAGTTGCGCGGCCAGGCCAGGGTGGCCGCGGTCGGCGTGTGTGGCGTTGCTGCCAGCCCCGCGAGCGGGGCCAGCGCGAGCCAGGCCGCGATCAGCGCACTGGTGTGCTTTATCCGAAACGACATGGGTTTCTCCGGGAGGACGCTCGCGGGCACGATGCTGCACAACAGGCGGCCCACTCGCGAATCTAGATTAGCCCGCCAGTGGGAACAATCCGATTTGAAAACATTCAGGATCCGCCAGAAAAAGGACAGATCAGCCGGCTGGCGCGCGGCATGCGGGCAGTGCCTGCACAAGCCGGGGATTGGGCCGCGCAGTGGCGCGGTCAAGCCGCAATGCGCCGTTGCGGCGCGCACCGGCGCTGCGGGCGTGCATCTTGCTTTGCCCGGTGTGCGTCCGGCCCTGCCCTTGAAGGCGGCCGCCGCGGCCTCATCTCTGGACACTCCATCCCGGCTCCCCCCATGCCCCCACGCACGACCATCCTGACCGCGGCGCTGATCACGGCCCTGCTGCACGGCTATATCGGGCTGCGCCTGCTGCCGGCGATGCCGGTACCGATGGCGGTCAAGGCCCTGGCGGTAGCCTGGCTGGCCCTGTCCTGCGCCCTGCTGCCGGCCGGACTGCTGGCGCGGCGCGTCAGCCAGCCCTGGTCGGACCTGGTGTCGTGGCTCGGCATGCTTGCCATGGGGTTCTTCTCATCGCTGCTGGTGCTGACGCTGGTGCGGGACGTGGCCCTCGCGGCCGCCTGGCTGGCCGGACAACTGCTGGGCTGGCGCGCGCCCGGCCTGGCCGCCGGCAGCGCCGTGGCGGTGCCGCTGCTGGCCTTGCTGGTCACGCTGGCCGGCTATGTCAATGCGCGCCGGCTGGCGCGCGTGGTCGAGGTCGACGTGCCGGTGCCGGGCCTGCCGGAGGCGCTGCACGGCTTCACCATCGCGCAGATCAGCGACATCCATGTCGGCCCCACCATCAAGCGGCCCTACCTGGACCGCATCGTCGACCGCGTCAACAGCCTGCAGGCCGATGCCATCGCCGTCACCGGCGACCTCGTCGACGGCACCGTGCCGGAACTGTCCGCCCACACCGCGCCGCTGGCCCGGCTGCGGGCGCGCCACGGCACTTACTTCGTCACCGGCAACCACGAGTACTATTCCGGCGCACAGCCGTGGATCGACGAACTGCGCCGCCTGGGCGTGCGCGTGCTGATGAACGAGCACGTAGTGCTGCGGCATGACGGCGGCGCGCTGGTGCTGGGCGGGGTCACCGACTACTCCGCCGGCCGCTTCCACGAAAGCCACCGCAGCGACCCGCAGCGCGCCATCGCGGGCGCCCCCGCCGACGCCGGCGTGCGCGTGCTGCTGGCGCACCAGCCGCGCACCGCGCCCGCGGCGGCGCAAGCCGGTTTCGATCTGCAGCTGTCGGGCCATACCCACGGCGGCCAGTTCTGGCCGTGGAACCTGTTCGTGCCGATGCAGCAGCCGTACACCGCCGGCCTGGTGCGGCATGGCTCGCTGTGGATCTATATCAGCCGTGGTACCGGATACTGGGGCCCGCCGAAGCGCTTCGGGGCGCCGTCGGAGATTACGCGGGTGAGGTTGGTGCGAGCCAACTAGGAAACTGCCTTAACAGACGAAAACTTTTCGCGGGCATGGCGCGGCGAAAAGGCCCCGCTCATTTGAGTCGGGGCTCTTGCTTGAAGCGCGGATTCTGCGTGCTCATCGCTACCGGCGATCAGGGCCTCGGCGCCCTACTTCTCCTTAAGGTTCATCGAGCTGAATGCCTTTCGCGCCAAGTCGGAGATGCGTTTCTTGTTCCGCCTCAGCTCGGCGATTTCGGATTTCGTCAGATGTACGGAAACCGATGAGGTACCCCGCTTCATCCGCGGTGAGGGCGTGGGTGGCAATGCCGCAGACCGCCCCTGGAAAAAGGTGCTCACGATCCTGCCGAACCTCGAATGGCAGCTTCCTTCGGTGAGGTCCAGGTAGCCGCTTTAGAACGAAGAGGTGGATTGACTTTCGCACCCCCCAAACCTATCCGGCATGACACTAATGCCAAAGGTCTGGCGACATGGTTCAGAATTTTCGACAGCGCATACAGCCAGCACCATAAAAAAACCAGGCCCGCGGACCTGGTTCCCTTGCTCGCTCAGCAGTCCCTCACCGCACGATCGGCTTGTACCGGATCCGCTTCGGCTTGGCCCCTTCCTCGCCCAGCCGGCGCTTCTTGTCGGCCTCGTACTCCTGGTAGTTGCCCGGGAAGAACTCGACATGCGAGTCGCCTTCGAAGGCCAGGATGTGCGTGGCGATCCGGTCCAGGAACCAGCGGTCGTGCGAGATCACCATCACGCAGCCGGCGAACTCCAGCAGCGCATCTTCCAGCGCGCGCAGCGTTTCCACGTCGAGGTCGTTGGACGGTTCGTCCAGCAGCAGCACGTTGCCGCCGGCGATCAGCGTCTTGGCCATGTGCAGGCGGCCGCGTTCGCCGCCCGACAGCGTGCCGACCTGCTTCTGCTGGTCGCCGCCCTTGAAGTTGAAGCGGCCGATATAGGCGCGCGACGGCGTCTCGTAGCGGCCAACGGTCAGCACATCGGCACCGCCGGAGATTTCCTCGAACACGGTCTTGGTGCCGTCCAGCGCGTCGCGGCTCTGGTCGACGAAGGCCATCTTCACGGTCGGCCCGATCTTGATCTCGCCGCTGTCCGGCTGCTCCTTGCCCGTCAGCATCTTGAAGAACGTCGACTTGCCGGCGCCGTTCGGGCCGATGATGCCGACGATCGCCCCGGGCGGCACCTTGAAGCTCAGGTTCTCGATCAGCATGCGGTCGCCGAAGCCCTTGCTGACGTTGTCGAACTCGATCACCTCGTTGCCCAGGCGCTCGCCCACGGGGATGAAGATTTCCTGGGTTTCGTTGCGCTTCTGGTAGTCCTGGCTGTTGAGCTCGTCGAAGCGGGCCAGGCGCGCCTTGGACTTGGCCTGGCGGCCCTTGGGGTTCTGCCGCACCCACTCCAGTTCCTTGTGCAGCGCCTTCTGGCGCGCCGATTCGCTGGCCTCTTCCTGCTTCAGGCGCGCTTCCTTCTGGTCCAGCCACGAGCTGTAGTTGCCCTTCCAGGGGATGCCCTGGCCGCGGTCCAGTTCCAGGATCCATTCAGCGGCGTTGTCGAGGAAGTAGCGGTCGTGGGTCACGGCCACCACGGTGCCGGGGAAGCGCGTCAGGAACTGTTCCAGCCAGTCGACCGATTCGGCGTCGAGGTGGTTGGTCGGTTCGTCGAGCAGCAGCATGTCGGGCCGCGACAGCAGCAGCCGGCACAGCGCCACGCGGCGCTTTTCACCGCCGGAGAGGTGCTCGATCTTCGCGTCCCACGGCGGCAGGCGCAACGCGTCGGCGGCGATTTCCAGCTGCAGTTCGACGTTGTTGCCGTCGCTGGCGGCGAGGATGGCTTCGTACTTGGCCTGGTCGGCGGCGAGCGCGTCGAAGTCGGCGTCCGGCTCGGCGTAGGCGGCGTAGATTTCATCGAGCTTCTTGCGCGCCTCGAACACCCCGCCCAGGGCTTCTTCCACCGACTCGCGCACGGTCTGCTCGGGGTTGAGCTGCGGCTCCTGCGGCAGGTAGCCGATGTTCAGGTTCGGCATCGGCGTGGCCTCGCCCTCGATTTCCTTGTCGAGGCCGGCCATGATCTTGAGCAGCGTGGACTTGCCCGAGCCGTTCAGGCCGAGCACGCCGATCTTGGCGCCCGGGAAGAACGACAGCGAGATGTCCTTCAGGATGTGACGCTTGGGCGGAACGATCTTGCCCACGCGGTTCATGGTGAAAACGTACTGTGCCATGGGTGCGTGTTGGTGATGGTGCTGGAATAGGTGCGGGAATGGCGGAGTGTATCAGGCAGGCCGGGGCGCTAAGCCTGGCCCGGCTGGCTTTGGCCCCGCCGGTACAATCACAGGTTCGTCTTTTCGCTGATTTTTTTAAGCCATTGCCATGAGCAAACCCGCCCTGACCCTGAAGTTCAAGTGCAAGAAGTGCACCAAACCCGTCACGCTGTACCTGCAGAAGACCTCGGCGTGCTCGCACATCACCCCGTACCAGGGGTTCTGCAAGTGCGGCGAAATGATGCGCCACGCCACCGGCGACAAGGACGCAGTCGAGTCCTTCGTCAATTCGCTCGACAACAGCTGGATGCACCACCATCACCACCACCACTGAGCAGGCCGTCGCGGTGAATGAGACCTGGCACCCCGCCGGCAAGGACCCGATGCGCTTCCTCGGCGGCTATCCGCCCGGCGTGCTCGAGCAGGTGCGCGAACTGGTCGCCGCCGGCCGGCTCGGCGACCATCTTGCCCGCCGCTACCCGGCGCGCCACACCGTGCAGACCGACCGCGCGCTGTACGAATACACCACCGGGCTCAAGCAGGAATACCTGCGCAGCGCCCCGCCGCTGCACAAGGTTGGGTTCGATGCGCGCCTGGATTCCGCCCAGCGCGCGCTGGGCCTGCATACCGCGATCTCGCGCGTGCAGGGCGGCAAGCTCAAGGCCAAGAAAGAGATCCGGGTTGCCTCCCTGTTCAAGGAGGCACCGCCGGAATTTTTGCGCATGATCGTCGTGCATGAACTCGCCCACCTGAAGGAGAGCGAGCACGACAAGGCCTTCTACCGGCTGTGCGAGTACATGGAGCCGCGCTACCACCAGCTGGAGTTCGACACCCGCCTGTGGCTGGCGTCGCGCGAACTGGGGTAGCGCCGCCTTGCCGTCAGTCGCAGGCGTAGCGCGAGCTGCCGTCCAGGTAGGCCGGCATCACCAGCGTGCGCAGGTTCGCTGCCTGCGCTGCGGCACACAGTGCCTTGCGCTGTGACACGGTCTTGTACTTCGACTTGTACTCGATATTGAAGACCGCCTTGCCCTGGCCGGTGAACGCTGAATAGGCGCCGCACTCCTGGTACTGGAAGCACTGTTCGTTAATGGCGAAATCGAAGTCCGCCGCCAGTTGCGCGACCTGCTCGATATCGTTCTTCAGGCCGATGGCCAGGCCGCGCGCATGCGCCTCGGAGGCAAGGAAGCGGTTGTAGTCCAGCTGCGTGTCGGCCGTCAGCGGCAGGCCGGGGCTATTGGTATAGCTGTCGACATTGTCCGCATCCACGCCATCGCAGCGCTTGGACACAGCCAGGTCCAGCCGTGCCTGCATGATCCGGCGCGCGTTGGCCGAGCGCGTATCCACCCAGCGCTCACCAGCCCAGCCCGACAGCGGCCCGCCCAAGTCCGCCGCGGTGAACTGGTTGTAGTCGGGGCGCCAGTCTTCGGCGCTGCCGGCCGAGAAATAGCAGATGACGCGCTGCCCCCTGGCGTGCAGGGCATCGATGGTGGCCTGGGGCGTGTCGAACAGGTCGAAGTCGTACACTGCCACCGGGTAGCTGGTGTTGAGCTTGCCGGTCAGCTGGATCTGCCAGGTGTCGGTGATGGCGGGCATCCAGCGCGTGGTCGCGCTGGTGGTGGTGGCCGTGGTGCCGTACTTCGTGGCTTCCGTTGCGCCGGCCAGCGCCGGTGCGTCCCCGTCCCCGCCACAGCCGCCCAGCGCCATGGACAGCGCAACGGACAGCATGGCTCCCGCCATGGCTGCAGATCTGCCGTGCATGATTTTCCCCTTCCTTGTCGTTGTACCCCGTTGAAACGTCGTCGGCCCGTGTTTTCCCTGCCATGCACCGGCGGGCCTGCCGGTGTGGTGCTTGCAATGTAGCGGATTCATAGCCCGCATTGGAATGCGCATCGGCCCGCTGTTCGTGCAATGCAACACATAACGTTCTTGACGCCACGCTGGCGCGCTATGTATAAAGAGCGCGTGGGTAGAAGCGGTCGATTGGACAGCAGCGGTGCAATGCCGCGACGTTCAACTGGAGATTGCTCACTGACGGAGTGTTTCGTCGGTGGCGCAGTGGTCCAGGCGCTCCCCTGACAAAGACTCCCGATCGCAGCATGCAAGGCCGGCCCCGCGGCGTTGTTCGCACGCGCCCGCCGCATGCGTGTCCAACCTAGTCATTGTTAGGGGATCTCCCATGATCATCGACACCAGCTGTTATCCGACCAACCTGGTGGACCTGGCCTGGCGCCACGACGGCGACCCGTTTACCGGCGAGCGCCTGATCCAGATGATGGACGGCCCATTCACCATCAACGGCAAGCCGCGCCGCATCGACAAGGCCTTTATCCAGCCGCCGCAAGGCAACACCATCTACACCTACACCGATGGCGTGAAGTCGGGCAGTGAATCGATCGACGCGTACATGGCCTACACGGTCGAGATGGTGCAGAAGTATCCCGACCGCTTTATCGGCTGCTTCGTCTACAACCCGCGCTGCGGCGTGCAGAACGGCGTCAACGCGATCGAGCACTACGTGAAGAAGCTGGGCTTCAGGATGGTCCAGTTCCAGGCCAACATGCACGCCTACCGCCCGGACCGCGCGCTCGACTGGCTGCGCCCGGCGCTGCAGAAATGCGCCGAGCTGGGCGTGCTGGTCAAGCTGCATACCGGCGACGGCCCCTACAGCATCCCGACCGAGTGGGTGCCGATGATGAAGGAGTTCCCGACCGTGAACTTCATCATGGCCCACTTCGGCGTGCAGACCGGCGGCGTGTACTGCTTCGAGCCGTTCCAGATGGCGATGGACATGCCCAACGTGTACTGCGAATCGGGCTGGTGCCTGCAGTCGCGCATCGTCGAGTTTGCCAAGGTGCTGCCCAAGCACAAGATCCTGTTCGGTTCCGACACCCCGCCCAACGAGCCCGGCATGTGGCTGCGCCTGCTGGAAGTGCTGTGCTTCGAGCCGCCGCAGGGCCTCAACCTGGATGAAGACACGCTCGAGGACTACCTCGGCAACAACGTGGCCCGGATGATCGGCCTGCAGCCGACGCCGGTCCCGCGCACGCTGGAAGAAGCGAAAGCGCGCCTGGCCGCATAAGCCCCGCACCCGCGCCAACGACAACGGACTCCGGAGCACCCGAGATGATTATCGACACCCACCTGCACCCGACCAACCTGGTCGACGAAGCCTGGCGCCACACCGGCGAGCCCTTCAACGGCGAGCGCATGCTCAAGATGATGGACGGCCCCTACATGATCAACGGCAAGCCGCGCCGCATCGACATGGGCTTTATCCAGCCGCCGCCCGGCAACACCGGCTACCGCGACGGCAACCGCCGCGGCCGCGAAGGCATCCGCGACTACATGGCGTATATCGCCGAGCTGTGCCAGAAGTACCCTGACCGCTTTATCGGCAACTTCACCTTCAACCCGCGCTGGGGCCCGGAAGAAGGCGCGCTGGAGCTGGAATTCCACGTCAAGGAGTACGGCTTCAAGATGCTGAAGCTGCATGCCAACATGCACGGCTACCGGCCCGACCGCGCGCTCGACTGGCTGCGTCCGGCGATGAAGGTCTGCGCCAAGTACAACGTGGTGGTGCTGATCCACACCGGCGACGGCCCGTACACGATCCCGACCATGTTCTACCCGATCATCCGCGAATTCCCGATGGTCAATTTCATCATCGGGCATTTCGGCATCCAGACCGGCGGCAACTACTCGTTCGAGGCGTTCTGGATGGCGATGGACACGCCCAACGTGTATTGCGAATCGGGCTGGTGCTTCCAGTCGCGCATCGTCGAGTTCGCGCGCCAGCTGCCGCGCGACAAGATCGTGTTCGGCACCGACACGCCGCCCAACGAGCCCGGCATGTGGCTGCGCGAGCTGGAAATGCTGTGCGGCCCCGCGCCGCAGGGCATGGACCTGGACGAGGACGGGCTCGAGGACTACATGGGCAACAACATCGCCCGGCTGGTCGGCATCGAGACCACGGCCCCACCCAAAACGCAGGAAGAAGCGCTGGCGCGGCTGAAGGATACCTACGCCAGCACCCGCTAGCCGGTAGCAGTCCGGCAGGCAGGCACGGCACGGCGGCTGCGCGCATGCGCGGCCGCCGGGGCAGCCTTCGCCCTGGCCCACCCTGACCACAGGAGCCGTTCATGAACTCGCCTTCAGCGTCCTTTGCCCCGACCGCATCGGCGCGCCAGCCTTGCCACGATACCTCGCAGGATTTCCACCAGTTCCTGTCGGCCTACCGCGAGGCCTTTCCCGAAGACGTGCTGCATATCCGCGAGCCGGTCGGCGCCGACCAGGACCCGACCGCGCTGGTGTGGGCGCTGGCGGCGCAGGGCCGCCATCCGGCCCTGCTGTTCGACCATGTCGAAGGCCTGGGCACGTCGCTGGCCACCAACCTGTTTGCCTCGCGCGAGCGCGTGGGGCGCATGCTGGGCGGCGTGCCGCCCGCCGGCATCCATGCCGAGTACCAGGCCCGCAGCCGCCGCATGGTGGCGCCGCGCGTGCTGGATAGCGGCGCCGTCACCGGCCAGGTCGAGATGCAGCACATCGACCTGCGCACGATCCCGGCGATCCGCCATTTCGCCACCGATCGCGGCCCGTACATCACCAACGCGATCCTGATCGCGGAGGACCCCGACAGCGGCATCGGCAACGCCAGCTACCACCGCTCGATGCTGCATTCGTCCACCGAGATTGCTACCAGCCTGCATTCGCGCGGCCACCTGTGGCGCATGCAGCAGCGCGCGGCCGGGCTGGGCCGGCCGCTGCCGGTGGCGATGGTGATCGGCGCGCATCCGCTGTTCATGCTGGCCGGCGCCGCGCGGCTGCCGTTCGGCGTGGACGAGCGCCATGTCGCCGGCGGCCTGTTCGGCGCGCCGCTGGAAGTGGTACGCACGCCGCGCCACGGCATCCTGGTGCCGGCGCATGCCGAGATCGTGCTCGAGGGCGTGATCGATCCCGAGGCGCGCGTCGACGAAGGCCCGTTCGGCGAGTTCACCGGCTACTCGTCGGACCGCTCGACCAACAACCTGCTGCGCGTGCAGAGCGTGATGCGACGCACCGACGCGTGGCTGGTCGACGTGGTCGGCGGCAACTCGGCCGAGCACCTGAACCTGGGGCGGATCCCGCGCGAGTCCGAGATGGTGGAGAAGCTGCGGGAGCGCTTTCCCGGCGTCACCGCGGTGCACTACCCCAGCTCCGGCACGCATTTCCACGCCTACGTGGCGCTGCGCCAGAGCCGCCCCGGCGAGGCCCGCCAGGTGATGCTGGGCCTGCTCGGCTGGGACCCGTACCTGAAGACGGTGGTCGCGGTCGACGAGGACGTCGACATCACCCGCGATGAGGAAGTGCTGTGGGCCATGGCGACGCACCTGCAGCCGCACCTCGACGTGGTGGTGGTCGACGGCCTGCCCGGCAGCGCGCTCGATCCGTCGGCATCCGGGGTCGGCACCACATCCCGCATGGGGCTGGATGCGACGCGCGGGCCGAATTTCGACGGCATTCGCGCGCGCATCGATCCCGCCGCGATGGCGCGCGCGGCCGCGCTGCTGGCGCGGCTGGAGCGTGCGGCCGCCCACGTGCCGTGAGGCACGCCTCAGGGATAACCCGCTGGAAACGGCGGATTCATCGTTTCACCCGATCGATAAATCCGCCGCGAACGTTGTACCTTCCCTGCGCCGCTGTCATGCTGGATTGACAAGACAGGACAGGCGCGGGCTTCGCACGAGAGGATGGCAAGACCATCCCGCAAGAGGAAGCGCCGGCACCTTGGCGACACGTTAGCGCAATGCGCAACCGGCGTGATACCGACCAAAGGAGACAGCATGAACCCCACCCTGCCTACGCAAGGGCATGCCCCAGTGCATCCCGTCGACGAGGTCCTGCCCGCGCCGCGCCTGCTGGCCCTGGGCCTGCAGCATGTGCTGGTGATGTATGCCGGCGCCATTGCCGTGCCGATGATCATCGGCGGCGCCCTCAAGCTGCCCAAGGACCAGGTGGCCTTCCTGATCGCCGCCGACCTGTTCTGCTGCGGCCTGGTGACGATGATCCAGAGCATCGGCATCTGGAAGGTCGGCATCCGCCTGCCGGTGATGATGGGCGTCACCTTCACCGCGATCGCGCCGATCATCGCCACCGGCTCCAATCCGTCGCTGGGCCTTCCGGCCGTGTTCGGCGCGGTGATGGTGGCGGGCGTGTTCACCTGCTTTGCCGCGCCCTATGTCGGCAAGATGGTGCGCTGGTTTCCGCCGGTGGTGACCGGCACCGTGGTGCTGGTGATCGGGGTCTCGCTGATGCGGGTCGGGATCAACTGGGCGGCGGGCGGCAATCCCACCCTCAACACCCCGGCCGGCCCGGTGCCCAATCCCAGCTTCGGCCTGCCGGTGAACATCGCCATCGCCACCGCGGTGCTGTGCACGGTGCTGGCGCTGGTGGCGTTCGCGCGCGGCTTCCTGTGCAACGTTGCGGTGCTGATCGGCATTGCGGTGGGCTTCGCGATCGCGCTGGCGCTGGGCAAGGTCAATTTCGACGGCCTGCACAACGCGCACTGGATCGAGCTCATCACGCCCTTCCACTTCGGCTGGCCCACCTTCGACGCCATGACCGCGGTCACGCTGTGCGTGGTGATGATCGTGATCATGATCGAAGGCGTGGGGCAGTTCCTGGCGCTGGGCGAGATCGTCGGCCGCCCGGTCGGCTCGGAAGACCTGGCGCGCGGCCTGCGCGCGGACGGCGTCGGCGCGCTGGTGGGCGCCGTGTTCAACACCTTCACCTATACCTCGTACGCGCAGAACGTCGGGCTGGTGCAGGTCACCGGCGTGCGCAGCCGCTGGGTCTGCGCCACCGCCGGCGGCATCCTGATCGTGCTGGGCTGCCTGCCCAAGCTGGCCTTCTTCGCGGCCTCGATCCCGCAATATGTGCTGGGCGGCGCGGCGCTGGTGATGTTCGGCATGGTCGCGGCCACTGGCGTGCGCATCCTCGGCCATGTCGACTTTGTCGAGAACAAGAAGAACGCCTACATCGTCGCCGTCAGCGTGGCGCTGGGCATGATCCCGCTGGTGTCGGACAAGTTCTTCGCGCAGATGCCGGAGCTGCTGGCCAAGTTCTGCCAGAACGGCATCCTGCTCGGCACGCTGGCCGCGGTGCTGCTGAACCTGCTGTTCAACGCGCGTTCGCCGGCGCCCCAGCCCCACGGGCTGGCCAAGGAACCGGCATGAAATAGCTGCCGCAGTCAGACGGCTTCGGCCAGCCTGGCGCGGTAGCGCATCAGCAGGTCGCGGAAGGCCTGCGCCGGCGGCGACAGCGACCGGTCCGCGTGCACCAGCAGCGAGATCTCGCGGTGGATCACCGGATCGGTCGGCATCACCGTGGCCAGCCCCAGCGCGCCGGTCAGCCGCGTCACGGCCGCGCTCATCACCGCGATGCCCAGCCCGGCGTCGACCATGCCGACCATGGTCAGCGGCAGGAACACCTCGTGCACCCGCTGCAGCGTGATGCCGCGCGCGGCCAGTGCGGTGTCCAGGCAGTCGCGGATCGGGTTGCCCTTGTGCGGCCCGATCACCGGCAGGCCGGCCACGTCCTCCCAGCGCAGCGTCTTGCGCCGGCGCAGCGGATGGTGCGCGGGCATCACGATGACAAAGGCATCATCCATCAGCCGGTGCGCGCTGAGGTCGGGCTGGCCCTCGGGGATGGTGCCGATGCCGAAATCGACCTCGCCCGAGCTGACCATCCTGGTCACCTCGTGCTCGGACACATCGTGCAGCTCCACCTTCACCCCCGGATGGCTCACGCAGAACTCGCGGATCACGCGCGGCAACATCAGCGCGGCCTGGATCGACGAGGCCGCGATCGACACGCGCCCGCGTCCCAGCGTGCGCAGCTCGCTGGAATTCTCGATCACGCTGTCGATATCGGCCACCGCCTTCTTCACCAGCGGCAGCAGCTCGGCGCCGGCCTGCGTGATGTGCAGCTGGCGCGTGTGGCGGTCGAACAGCTTCAGGCCGAGATTGGCTTCGAGCTCGTGGATCAGCGCGCTGACCGACGACTGCGACAGGTCGAGCTTTTCGGCGGCGCGGGTGAAGTGGCGCTCCTGCGCCACGGCGATGAACGCGCGCAGCTGGCGCAGCGACACGTTCATGTTGCTGAGGTTGGGCACGTGGTCTACCTCCGGAATCTCGGGGTGCGCGCTCTGCGGCGAAGAGCCGGGGCTTGCGCGGCGCGTCTGATTCAGAGGGTAACACGATCAATTAATCCGTTTCCGGGTCTTTACCGATAAAGGGCGCCCGCCCATGATGGATTGAACGGCGCGCACCCCACCGGACCTCGGCAGGACCGGCAGCCGCCGCCGATGGCACAGACCAGGAGGAGCAATGAGAGCGTTTGAATATTTCGAACCGGCGACGCTGGCCGAAGCCTCGGCCATGCTGCACCGGTGCGGCGGCAAGGCCAGCGTGCTGGCCGGCGGCACCGATCTGCTGGTGCAGATCAAGGAATCCGTGCGCAAGCCCGAGCAGGTCATCAACATCAAGAAGATCCCGGGCATGGACGTGCTGACCTTCGACCCGGTCAACGGCCTGCGCATCGGCGCGCTGGTGACCACGCGCGCGGTCGAGACCTCCGGCTTCGTGCAGCGTCACTACGCCGGCCTGGCCAAGGCGGTGACCGACTTCGCCTCGATCCAGGTGCGCCATCGCGCCACCGTGGTCGGCAATGTCTGCCGCGCGTCGCCGTCGGCGGATTCGATCGCACCGCTGGTCGCAGACGGCGCCTCGGTGCACCTGTATGGCATGTCCGGCTCGCGCGAGCTGCGCGTCGAGGATTTTGTCACCGGCGTCGGCAAGACCGCCATCGCGCCGGACGAGATCGTTACCCGCATCACCGTGCCGGCGCCACGACCCGGCACCGGCAAGGTCTATCTGAAGCATGGCCGCCGCGTGCATATGGAACTGGCCACGGTTGGCGTGGCGGTAACGCTGACGGTGGCGGACGGCCACTGCGCCGACGCCGGCATCGTGCTTGCCGCGGTCGGCCCCACGCCCGTGCGCGCGGCGCGCGCCGAACAGGTGCTGCGCGGCCAGCGCCTGACCGACGCCCTGATCCTGCAGGCCGCGCACGCCGCCATGGACGAGGCCCGTCCGATCAGCGACGTGCGTGCCACCGCAGCCTACCGGCGGCAGATGGTCAGCGTGCTGACCCGCCGCGCCCTCGAACAAGCCCTGGAGGCCGCCTTGAGCGGAGCATCATGCGAAAAATGATCGAACTCCTCATCAACGGCGAACCGCGCGAACTGGCGGTCGAGCCGCACAGCACGCTGCTCGACGCCCTGCGCCACGACGCCGGCCTGACCGGCACCAAGAAGGGCTGCGACGTGGGCGAATGCGGCTCGTGCACCGTCATCATCGACGGCCGGCCGATGAACAGCTGCCTGGTGCTGGCACCGGAAGCGCACGGCTGCCACATCACCACCATCGAAGGCGTGCAGCCCGCGCCAGACACCGTGCATCCGCTCCAGGAGCAGTTCATGCGCTGCGGCGCCGCGCAGTGCGGCTTCTGCACCCCGGGCTTCGTGGTGATGGCCAAGGCCTTGCTGGAGCAGAACCCGCATCCCACCCGCGACGAAATCCGCTTTGCCATTGCCGGCAATATCTGCCGCTGCACCGGCTACACCAAGATCATCGAGGCCATCGAGCAGACCGCCCAGGCCATCGACCCCGCCGGGTGCGCGGACCGCATCGGCGCCAGCGAGGAGGCATGATGACCCACGCCGTGATCGGACACAGCGTCAAGCGCACCGACCTGCTCGACAAGGTCACCGGCAACGCAAGATACGTTGCCGACATGCCCTTCCCCGGCCTGCTGTACGGCAAGATCAAGCGCAGCAACGTCGCTCACGCCCGCATCCGCCGCATCGACACGTCACGCGCGCTGGCACTGCCGGGCGTCAAGGCGGTGCTGACGCACGAGAACGTGCCGCGCGTGCTGCACGCCGGCTCGCCGCATCCGCGCTCGGCGTCGGTGACCTGCGACCAGTACATCCTGGACAACAAGGTGCGCTACTGGGGCGAAGGCGTGGCCGCGGTGGCAGCGGTCAGCGAGGAGATCGCCGAGCGCGCGCTCGATCTGGTCGAAGTGGAATACGACATCCTGCCCGCGGTCTTCACCACGGAGGACGCCGAACGCTCAGACGCGCCGCGCATCCACGATCGCGAGCCCGGCGGCAACCTGGTGCTGCCGCCTGTTCTCATCAAACGTGGCGATGTGGAGGCCGGCTTTGCCGAAGCCGACTTCATCCTCGAAGGCGTCTACGAAGGCGGCCGCCCCACTCCCGCCTACATGGAGCCCAACGTCCTCACGTGCAGCTGGGACGGCAACGGCAACCTGACGGTGTGGATCTCCACCCAGACCGCCTTCATGGTGCGCGGCATCATGGCCGAGGTGCTGGGTCTGCCCCTGCACAAGGTGCGCGTGCTGGTCGATCACATGGGCGGCGGCTTCGGTGCCAAGCAGGACCTGTTCCAGCATGAGTTCCTGTGCGCGCTGCTGGCGCGCGAGACGCGCCGGCCGGTGCGCATGGAATACACCCGCGAAGAAACCTTCCTCGGCGGCCGCACGCGGCATCCGGCGAAGATCTGGCTGAAGCAGGGCTTCCGCAACGACGGCACCATCACCGCGCGCCAGGCCAGGGTGGTGTTCAACTCCGGCGCGTACGGCTCGCATGGCCCCGGCGTGACCAATGTCGGCACCGCCGCCATGGTGTCGCTGTACCGCTGCGACAACGTGCTGCTCGAGGGCCGCTGTGTCTATACCAACAGCCCCATCGCCGGCGCGTTCCGCGGCTACGGCGTGGTGCAGACCTACTACGCGCTCGACGTGCAGATGGACGAGGCCGGCGCGCACCTGGGCATGGACCCCGCCGAATTCAAGCTCAGGAACGCCGTCCGCGAAGGCGACATCGCGCCCTCGAACCATGCGCTGATCGGGCACGGCCTGGAAGCCTGCATCGAGCACGGCATGGCACTGCTCGACTGGCCCGCGCTGCGCCGCCGCCCGCGCGACACCAGCGGCCCGGTCCGCACCGGCTGGGGCCTGGGCTGCGAGATGCACGGCAGCAGCGCCTATCCCGGCATCAAGGAACAGGGCAACGCCATCATCAAGATGAACGAGGATGGCACCGTGGTGCTGCTGACCGGCGCCGCCGGGCTGGGTACCGGTGCGCATACCGCCCTCGCCCAGATCGTGGCCGAAGAACTGACGCTGCCGTTCGAAGCGGTATCGGTGGTGCATGGCGACACCGACGTTGTCCCCTGGGACATCGGCGCCTTTGCCAGCCACACCACCTACATGGTCGGCAAGGCCGCGCAGATGGCGGCAGGCGAGATCAAACGCCAGCTGTTCGAGCGCGCCGCCAGGCTGATGGAGTGCGAGGCCGAGGACCTGACGCTGGCCGCCGGCGTGATCGCCGTACGCGACCGCGACGGCCCCACGCTGACCGTGCGCGAGGCGGTGATGCCGCGCAAGGGCATTCCCGCCGCGCAGCTGGTCGGCACCGCCACCTATCACCCGACCAAGTCGTATTCGTTCGCCGCGCATTTTGTCGAGGTCGCGGTCGATACCGAGACCGGCTTCATCACCGTGCTGCAGGTGGTACCGGTGCATGACGTCGGCAAGGTGATCCACCCGGTGGCGGCCGCGGGCCAGATCGAAGGCGGCATCCAGCAAGGCATCGGACATACGCTGTATGAGGATTACCAGATCGACATGCGCACCGGCCGCTCGCTCAATGCCAACTTCGTCGACTACAAGATGCCGCTGGCGATGGATATGCCGGAGATCCGCACCGTGATCCTCGAAGCCGCGCCGGATCCCGGGGGCCCGTTCGGCGCCAAGGGCGTGGGCGAGGACCCGATCGTCGCGATCGGCCCGGCGATCGCCAACGCGGTGTTCGACGCCATCGGCGTGCGCTTCCGGCACTACCCGATCAAGCCGGAACAGGTGCTGCAAGCGCTGGCGGAGAAGGCGGCACGGGAGGGCCGGCAAGCATGATCCGCAAGCAACGCCTGGTCGTCGCCATCACCGGCGCCAGCGGCGCGGTGTACGGCGTGCGCGTCCTGCAGGCGCTGGCGGCGCTGGACGGCTGGGAGACCCACCTGGTCTGCTCGCCGTCCGGGCTGCTGACCGCGCACCATGAACTGGGCCTGCAGCGCCCGCAGCTGGAGGCCATGGCCGACGTGGTGCACAACGTGCGCGATATCGGCGCCACCATCGCCAGCGGCTCGTTCCGCTGCGACGGCATGGTGGTGGCGCCCTGCTCCATGCGCACGCTGGCCGCCATCGCCACCGGGCTGGCCGACAACCTCGTCACCCGCGCCGCCGACGTCATGCTCAAGGAGCGCCGCCGGCTGGTGCTGCTGGCGCGCGAGACCCCTTTCCACCTGGTGCACCTGCGCAACATGACCACGGTGACGGAAATGGGCGCCATCGTGCTGCCGCCGGTGCCGGCCTTCTACGCGCATCCGCAATCGGTCGACGACGTCGTCGACCACACCGTGGGGCGCGTGCTGGATCTGTTCGACGTACCGCACGACGGACTGGTGACACGCTGGCAAGGCCTGCGCCCCAATGTCGCCACCGCTTGAAAAGACCTACCGCCTCGCGCTCGCGGGGAACGCAGCACCCTAATCAGGAGACAACATGAACGCACTTGCCGTCGCACCACAGCCGCCCGTCCCGGTCACCATCCTTACCGGCTTTCTCGGCTCGGGCAAGACGACGCTGCTGAACCACATCCTGACGCAGAAGCACGGCCACCGCATCGCCGTGATCGAGAACGAGTTCGGCGAGGTCGACGTCGACTCCGACCTGGTGATGACCTCGGACGAAGAGATCTACCAGATGACCAACGGCTGCATCTGCTGCGTGGTCGATGTGCGCACGGACCTTGTGCGCATCCTGCAGAAGCTGCTGGAGCGACCGGAGCGTTTCGACCACATCCTGGTCGAGACCAGCGGCCTGGCGGATCCCACACCAGTCGCGGCCACGTTCTTCATGGACCACGAAGTCGCCAGGCAGGTCACGCTCGACGGCATCCTGACGCTGGTCGACGCGGTGCATATCGAAAGCCATCTGGACGATCCGCAGCTGACCGGCTTCGACAACCAGGCGGTCGACCAGATCGTCGCCGCCGATCGTGTGATCCTGAACAAGACCGACCTGGTCGACGCCGCGCAGCTGGACCGGCTCGAGGCCCGCATCCACCGCCTGAACGAGGGTGCCCAGATCCTGCGCTCCAACTTCGCACAAGTGGACCTGGGCAAGATCCTGGGCATCGGCGGGTTTACGCCTGGCTCGATCCAGGCCGATGCATACGATGCCCCCCACGGTCACGCCCAGGCGCACGACCATGAGGATCACGACCACGTCTGCGACGAGCATTGCGACCACGCACACGATGACGATACGCACGGCCACCGCCACGATCCGTCGGTCACCTCCGTGTCGCTGGTATTCGACCAGCCGTTCGACCGCCAGCGCCTGGAGCACGGCCTGAAAGCGCTGCTGGCCGCGCAGGGCGACGACGTATTTCGCATGAAGGGCATCGTCGCGGTGGAGGGCGATGATCGCCGCTACGTGCTGCAGGCGGTGCACCGGCTGATGGATTTCCACCCCGCCGAGGCGTGGGGCGCGGAACCGGCGCAAAGCAAGTTCGTGTTCATCGGCCGCCATCTCGACAAGCCGCGGCTGCAGACGCTGCTGAAGGTCTGCCTGCCGGTGGCGCAGGCCGCCTGATCGCGGCTGGCGGCAGCGGGACTGGCTTGCCGTCAGTCCCGCTGCGACGCCGCCGTGCGCAAGGTCTGCGACGGCAGCTCGCCGAACTCGCGCCGGTACTCGCGCGAGAACAGGCTCAGGTGGGTAAAGCCATGGCGCAGCGCGATCGCGCCGACCATGCCCTGCTGCTGCCGCGCGCGCTGCAGGTCGGCGCGTGCGCCATGCAGGCGCAGCAGCCGCAGGTACTCCATCGGCGTGGTGTTCTTGCTCTTGCGAAAACCCAGCTGCAGCGTGCGCGCCGAGACCCCGCAATGCGCGGCGATCTGCTCCAGCGTCAGCGGCTGGTCGAGGTGGGCGCGCAGGTAGGCAATGGCGTGGCGCACGTAGTCCGGCAACACCGCCTCGAACCGGCGCGGCAGCATATTGCCGTCCGCGGCAAAGCGGTCGAGCAGCAGCGTCGACAGCACGATGCGCTCGATGCTGGCATCGACCGCCGGCACGCCGCTGCCTTCGCGCCGCACCCGCGTTTCCGCGCGAAGGTAGCCGACCAGCGCCTGCCAGCGCTCGGCACGGCCATCGTCCGCCACCGGCTGCATGTCGAATTCGATCGGCGCCGGCGCGTCGAAGCTGAACTGCTGCCGAAACGCTTCTTCGATCAGCTGGCGCCGGATCACCACGCTGAAGCGCTCGCAGCCCGGATCGAGCGACAGCGTGGTCGGCACCGTGGGCGAGAACACGAAGGTCGCGCCCGGCGGCATCAGCATCGCGCCACGCGGCGTCTCCACGCGGCACGTACCGGCCAGCACGGTCTGGATCACAAACTCGTCCTTGTTCGGCTGCGGCTCGATCTGCACCGCCTGGTTGTAGGCGATGGTCACCAGCGTGAGCCGGCCGATGGTGCTGGTATCGATGCGCGCATCGAGCGCCGCATCGCCCTCCGCCGCGCGCAGCCGCGTCGGGCCGAATACGCGGCCGGACAGCGACTGGATGCGGTCGAGGTCCCCGCCACGACTGAACGGCGAGCGGGAGGCTGCGGCAGACCGTCCGACGGGGGGTGACATGTGTGATGGGAACGGAAAGTTGGGGGAAGACAGACGCTTGCCTGCCGAGACGCATGACCTATGCCAGCAGCCGCGGTGCACGCTCCCCTCTCCCTCAAGCGGGAGAGGGGAGCAAACACGCGGTGCGCGACGCGCCTGCGCCACGAACAATACGCATCCATCCTATGGCTCCCACCCTGCTCACGCAACCCAAGGGAAATCCCTGACCCCTCAAGCACGCATATTGCAGGTCCCGTTGCGGCCCGATGTCAGGGCCTTCGCAATAACGCTATGACAGCATGCCGCGCATCACTACTGTGCAAGGCATGCGCGCGCCATGCGCGGCGCATGGCACCGTGACGGACCGAGCCCGGCAACCACAGACCGGGCCAGCCGCCGCCGGCATGGCGCACTTTTCCCAGTACGCGGCAGGAGACCACATCATGCAACCAGCGGTTCACCCCGTCGACCAGATCCTCCCGGCACGCGCCATGGCGTCGCTCGGCTTCCAGCACATGCTGGTCAGTTACCTCGGCGCCATCGCGGTGCCGATGATCGTGGCCGGCGCGCTCAAGATGACGCCGGCCCAGACCACCATGCTGATCAGCACCGCGCTGTTTACTTCCGGCATCGCCACGCTGCTGCAGACCGTGGGCTTCTGGAAGTTCGGCGTGCGCCTGCCGCTGATGCAGGGCGTGGCGTTCAGCTCCGTGGGCCCGGTCATTGCCATCGGCACAGACCCCACGCTGGGTTTTAACGGCGTCTGCGGCGCCATCATCGCCGCGGGCGTGATCGCGATGTTGCTGGCGCCCGTGATCGGCAAGCTCAAGCGCTTCTTCCCGCCGGTGGTGAGCGGCTGCACCATCACCGCGGTGGGCCTGTCGCTGTTCCCGGTTTCGTTTCACTGGTTTGGAGGCGGAAGGGGCGCGCCGGATTTCGGTGCGCCCATTTTTTTCCTGGTTGCCTTCGGCGTGGTGGCAATGATCCTGCTGATCAACCGGCACGGCGGCGAGCTGGTGCGCAACCTGTCGGTGGTGATCGGCCTGCTGGTCGGGGGCGCGGTGGCGTGGATGCTGGGCATGGGCAGCTTCGATGAAGTCACGCGCGCGCCGTGGTTCACCCTGGTGACGCCGTTCGCGTTCGGCATGCCGACCTTCAACATCGGCGCCATCACCACCATGGTGATCGTGATGGTGGTGCAGATGGTGGAATCGATGGGCCTGTTCATCGCCGTCGGCGACATCGTGAAGCGGCCGCTGACCGAGCGCGACGCCACCCGCGGCCTGCGCGCCAACGGCCTGGCCAGCGCCATCGGCGGCATGTTCGCGGCGTTCCCGTACATCGCCTTCATGGAGAACGTGGGGCTGGTGATCGTCACCGGCGTGCGCAGCCGCTGGGTGGTCGCCACCTGCGGGGTGATGCTGTGCGCGGTGGCGCTGGTGCCCAAGATCGGCGCGTTGTTCGCGTCGATCCCGGCCGCGGCGCTGGGCGGCGCCACCATGGTGATGTTCGGCGTGGTCGTCGCCGCCGGCATCAAGACGCTGGGCGAAGTGGACTACGAGCGCAACCCCAACAACCTCTCCATCGTCTCCATCACGCTGGGCTGCGCGATGATGCCGGTGATGCTGCCCGGCATGCTCGAGAAGCTGCCCGGCTTCCTGCAGCCCTTCGTCCACAGCAGCGTGATCATCGCCTGCGTGGTTTCCGTGGTCCTTAACCTGATTCTCAACGGCCTGCCAGCCCGTGAAGCCGACGAGCTGCCCGCCAGTGCCGACAACGTCCAAGGGGTCTGAAAACATGGTGCACAACACCAACGCCACCGCCGCGCCCGCCGGCGACCTGCTGATCCGCAACGCCGCCGCCGTGATGACCGGCCGCGCCGGCGCCGCCGCGCGTGCGGGCGCCGTGGACATCCGCATCCGTGACGGCCGCATCGCCGAGATCGGCGCCGGCCTGCCATACCACGACGGCGAAGCCGTGCTCGACGCCAGCGGCTGCGTAGTCTATCCCGGCTGGGTCAATACCCATCACCACCTGTTCCAGAACCTGCTGAAGGCCGTGCCCAGCGGCATGAACGTCGGGCTCGAGCAATGGCTCGCGGCCGTCGCCTATCCACGCCTGTCGCGCTTCAGCCCGGAGATCTTCCGCACCGCGGTGCGGCTGGGCATGGCGGAGCTGCTGCTGTCCGGCACCACCACCTGCGCCGATCACCACTACCTGTATCACCACGGCCACGGCGCGGAAACCGGCGACGTGCTGTTCGAGGTTGCCGAAGAGCTCGGCATGCGCCTGGTGCTGTGCCGCGGCGGCGCGATCCAGTCGGCATCGGATCATCCCGGCATGCGCGCCACCGCGCTGGTGCCCGAAACCCTGGACGAAATGCTGGCCGATATCGAACGGCTGAAAGCGCGCTACCACGATCCCGCCCCCGATGGCCTGCGGCGCGTGGTGGTGGCCCCGACGACACCGACCTTTTCGCTGCCGCCGGCGCTGCTGCGCGAACTCGCCGCCTTTGGCCGCGGCATGGACCTGCGCCTGCATTCGCATCTGTCCGAGACCGGCAACTACGTCACGTTCTGCCGGGAGAAATACCAGTGCACACCGGTGCAGTTCGCCGCCGACCACGACTGGCTGGGCCCGGATGTCTGGTTCGCCCACCTCGTTACGGTGAATCCCGAAGAAATCCGCATGCTGGCCGTGACCAACACCGGCATGGCGCATTGCCCGGTCAGCAACGCGCGTCTCGGCAGCGGCATCGCGCCGGTGCGAGCCATGGCGGATGCGGGGGTGCCGATTTCACTCGGCGTCGACGGCGTCGCCTCCAATGAATCGGGCAGCATGGTGCATGAGGCCAACTTCGCCTGGCTGGTGCACCGCGCGCTCGGCGGTGCCGCCCAGACGCGCGTCGAGGAAGTGATTCATTGGGGCACTGCCGGTGGTGCGCAGGTACTTGGGCTGCCTGGTATCGGCACGCTTGCGCCCGGGCAGTCGGCGGATCTGGCGATCTATGACATCAGTGGGCTGCGCTTCCATGGGTTCCATGACATCGGCACGGCGCCGGTCGCGGCTGGAGAGCCGACTCCGGTCAGGGATGTGCTGGTGCGGGGGCGGCAGGTGGTGCGCGATGGGGCGGTGGTGGGGTTGGATCTGGAGAAGCTGAGGCGGGAGGCGCGGGAGGCGTTGGTGGGGTTGGTGGATTGAGGGGGGCTTGGGGGTCGGCTCGGGCTATCGGCCGGGTGAATTGCGTGGAATGGCTATGCGTCACAGCCCCCTTCAGCAAGAAGCCGCAAGTCTCCAAAACATTGAGATCCATCCGGTTGAAGTCGGCATTCATGGCTGCAGGCATCAATCGATGTTAGGCAGCGACTCCCATAGGGCGATAATTTCTTCCTTCGTTGCCACTTTCGCTTTGCTAGCATGATCTTCAAGAACAAAATTGCCATAAAGAACCCCGCCATGTCGAAGATAGCGGACGGCAACGTGACATGTCCCGGTGGGACGATAAACCGAGCCACCCTTTAGATCACAATCGACCTCCGCTGCATATATCGTTGCCCCCGACTTTAGCTCAAGCCGCGCCGCCGGATACGAGGAGATGCCGCTTGCTATGCTGACTTCCCGGCGTTGAGAAAATTCCCAATTTGAGGTGACTTGCGGGACGGAAAAAACACCAAAATCTCGCAAAAACTTCTCACTCTGCGTAGAGCAAAGGTATCCGAATTTCCTCTTGGACCTCGTTAGAGTGAAATCAAGGCAAGTGGTGCCTGGATATTGGCGCGTTAGCTTTTTTGCTTGGCGGAAAGCAAATGCCGCCGGCGGCTTTATATTGGAAATCAGCTCGGGCGATAGCGGCTGTCCAGCGCTTGATGCGGTAACCGAAAAAAAAGCAAGCAAGGCAAGTAGGCTGGCCGTTGCGCGAGACGTCATCATTTTAGCCCCTGGACCCGATCCAGTATAACTTCGGCAATCGCGACGGACTCATTAAGTCGCTCACGCAATTGATTGGGCTCGCCAGTTTTTCGGTTGGTCCCATTGATTGCTGTAGCCACCGCCCGAACCGATTGCATATTGATCTCATCCATGGTGATGGTAGAGTTGATCGTGACAAAGCGATTGGTAGCAGCACCGGCAAGCCAATACCAACCGCCTGCGTCTATTGCATTCCAAGGATCAGTCGAAAGTAACTGCGGGTGATCAATGCTTGGCGCGCGGTCCAGGCGAATGGGGTTCCACCACCGGCTGGCAAATGTGTTGGGGTTCAACCACCCTCGATACACCCAATATTTTGCGTAATTCTCCCTACCCGTTAATTGTTTCATGCCACGCCCACGGAATTTCGGACCATCGCCGACTGCAACATTGCCAAGCCGGCCCTCGAGATAGTATAGGTAGTCATTCTTGCTGACTGGAATGTAAAATCCTTCGTCTTCCGACTGAAAGCTGGCATGGGCAGGGTTGCGCGAGAAATCCACCGACCCCTCTATCATAAGGCACAAAAACAGCGACTCTATCGCCCCTTGCCCAAGGAAATGGCACATCCGGACTGGCGTCATGATCAGGTATTTACGCATGACACGATTTATTTCCCTTCTGTATCGCTCCCTGATTAATGCTGGCGTTCTTCCTTTGCCCTCAAATTTCAACGCAGTGATTGGATACTTTTTATCAGGGTAGATTCGACCAAGCTCGTTCGCACATAGCCAACCACATTTTCTATATGCTTTTATGAACTCGCGCGGATCAAATCTCCAGTGGTTCGGAGCCAGAACCTGCTCTGTGAGCCGCGCGCCTTGCTCATCGTAAACCGGCACTCGCAAATTGGCTTGTCGCCAAAAAGCGAGTGCTTCGACATGAGCCTGAAATTTGCCGAACTCGCTCTCCGTTTTTGGCGTCGGATTGGCGGGACTTTGTGTCTTTAGCCAGCCCCAGCGTGCCTCGATTGCAGTGTCGTCCCATTCGGTAGGAAATTTGCAAAGCAGCCGCCTCAGGAATCCTCGAACCTTGGAAGACGCAAGGCTTGTGCGGGCTTCGTCGGCAGTAACGATGCCGTCTTGACCTACATCCACAGCCTGCAGAATCAGAGGGGCGTTGCACCGAGAGTCTCCGTCAAGCGCATCCTCGATAAGACACCATCCCGCCATTGGGGGAAGTCAGCATCGCTAAACTTTCGAACGTCCGGAGCATTGAGATTGACCCAGGCCGTACCGTGGGGCGTACTGATCCGCCGCCAATGCGGTACACCTGCAGGCACCAGAGCATCGACACCTAACACCCGGCCGAAACGGAGAAGCTCGTAAACCGCGCTTGGGCATGGCCGCGCGCTTGAGGCGTATGCGTTGCAGATTTCATTGGCGTCACGATATAGATCGTATTCTGCGTCCGGCTCGGTAATGACATCGCCCAAAGGGATGCCGGTCGAACGATACGTTGTGAGATACGCGTGTCCGCCTGTGTGGCGGCCGCCGTCCCCCTTGGCGTAACGCAGGCCGACAAATAACTCCTCGCCAAGAGGCGTGCCGGCCGGTAACAGAGAGACATTCCGAGGCGGGCATTGCGGTTGGAGCACCGTCCCGGCGGGAAGATAAAAATACAGATCACCGAAGACTACATCGGAGCGACCATCACTGCTCAATGAAACGTGGTCGCAATTTCGCCCAATTAGCTGCCCGAGGTTCGTATCATCGCAAAGGATCTCCAGGTGAACCCGATTCGGCTGTCCCCGTATATATCCGGCCTGGCCTAACTCGTCCTTGCGTCGAATAGGACGGCCTTGGAGCACAGTGTTACGCACCGTATGTAAATGCATATACACCGAAAAGAATACGACGCGAGTCGGCACGCCGTCCTGTCGCGAGGCACCGATTTCGGTTTCATGTCGGATGACGACAACGCCATCGCTTGTCCTGCCTCCATAGCTTAACGGCGCCCCTGGCGCGGGCGGCTTCGGCACCTGGCTGGATCCCCTTCGGTAAACAACAGTCCCGTCGGCAATCGCACGAACTGGTTCCCGACTGTTTCCTCGAGCCGGCGCTACTAAGTGCATGCCCCCATGCCATTCGAGGTTATGGCTCACCGGATAAACACCATCATTTGCCTCACTACCGACCATGGCCGCTTCCAGCCATTGTTCTTCCGTTTGGCTGTCGGCTCGCGGTGGCAGGAAAGGGGGACTTATCAGCATTGGACACCCTCTCATCACGGTCAAATGGAGAACGGATAGTCGTCGTCGGCAGAAGGCCGCGTATCAGGAAACAGCGGAAGATCTCGATTAGTGTTCACCGGTCCCTCGAACTTCCTCTGCGCCGCCTTATAGGTAATCGGCCCCGGACATTCAAAGGTAATGTTGCCGCCCTCGATCGTGATGGCAGCCCCCCCAGCCGTCGCAATGCGGATGCGCTTGGCCGCGGCAAAGTCCACACTCATATTCGCGGAGACAATGGTCAGGTCCTCCCGCGCCGCCAGCCTCAGCAAGTCATGCTGCGCCTGGATATCGATGTCGTCTTGCCCCGCCGTCAGTTGCAGGCCGACATTGCCCTCGCCGGGCGCGGACAGCCCGGCCGCAATGCCGATCGCCTGTCCGGCATGCATGCGCGCCTGCCCCGCGACAGCGACGTTGTTGTCCTGCCCGCTGGCCAGCACTACGCTTTCCCCATTGGCAATCTGCAAGTCCTGTCCCGCCACCAACGCGATGCCAGCCCTGCCGTTGAGGTGGACCATCGGCTCGCTTTCGTGCGGCACCTTGCCTGGCGTGCTGGTACTGCCGCCGGCCGCATCACCCTGGGCCGCTTCGAACGATTGCCCATCGACCATGCCGGCTGCGGCCCTGGCCTGCTTCGCCAGTGGTTGCTCATCGCCCTTGCCGGTCGACAGCGCCTGGCCTTGATGGGTGCGCGCGACATCGCTCAGCGTCCTGACCAGATCACCCGCCTGCCGCAACAGCGCGATGCCCGCAGCGTTGTCGCCAGTCGGCAGCACGCGGCCGGTGACGGCATCGCGATAGGTCGTCAGCAGCAGCCCGGCCTGGCCGCGCACCGCGGCGTAGCCATCGGTCCGCAACTCGAACCCCTGCCCCCGGAAACTGCCGCGGCGGTTGTCCTGCTGGTGGATCACGTGGCCGAGGTTTAGCTGGGTGGCGTGTTCCGTGGTGGCCAGCAGTGTGCGCAGTTGCTCGTCGGTGTCGTCGAACACCAGCTGGTTGTAGCCCTTACCGCCGTGTTCCTGGCTCTTGAAGCCGGTCAGCGCGGCGTCGTTGCGGTGGCTGGCGGGGTCGGCGCACATGCCGTGCCACGCCGGGCTGTTGCCGCCGGCGAGGTTGCCCTGTGCGCTCGGCTGGCTGTCGCTCCCCATCGCATAGAGGCCGCTGGCGTCATAGGGCTGGGAGAGCGTGGTCGCGGCCATCGACTTGCCGCCGGGCGTGGGCGCGATGCCGGCTTCGCCCTGGCCGTTGTACAGCGCGCCGATAACGAAGGGCTGGTCGATATCGTTGTCCGCGAACTTGACCAGCACTTCCTGGCCGATACGCGGCAGCCATTGCCAGCCCATGCCAGCGCCGGCTTGGCTGCGCCACGCGTACCCAGCGACTGCTGCGGTCGTCGTCGCGTTCGCCGCGCTGCCAGGGGAAGCGCACGCGGATCTGCCCGCGCGGGCTGGCGTGGTGTTCGGCGTTGCCGTCCGGGTGGGTCTGGCCGTCCGGGCCGACCACGATGGCGGTATGGACGCCAAGCGGGCAGGCGTGGCTATAGAGTCGCGGGCAATCGCCCTCAAGCACGCGGGTGCGCCATGGGCGCCGCGCATCGAAGGCTCGGAAAAGCGCCGCATCACCGTGTTCCCGTGCTGCCGTCAGCAGGGCTTTGGTTGGCACCAGCCGCTCGGCTGCGTCATCAAGGAAGCTGCTCACCAAGCCGGCGGTGATTGCTGCCGTATCCGGCGCCGGTGGCGGGGTCTCGAAGCACAACGCCGCTTCCAGCGGTCCGATCCGGTCCGCGAGCGCGGCACGCGTTTCCACGGCGAGGTTGTTGATGCCGCAGTATTCCACCGCATCGAGCAGCAGCGGATACCCCGCTGTCTCGTCTTGCTGTGGCGGCAGGTGCGGGCAATCCGTGACGGTCAGTCGCGTGCCGCTGCGCAGCGTGCGCACGGAAGCGCTGCCGGTGAACACCAGCGCACGGGCTTCGATCGCTTCCATCACCTGCTCGGCGACGCGCTGCGCGCTGGCCGTGTCCGGCGCCAGCGACAGGCTGACGGACAGGTAAGGATCGGGACTGGCTGCGCGGCCCGAAAACACCTCGAAGCGTCCCGGCGCATGGCCGCGGAGGGTGCGTTTGGCCTCGGGATCCCAAGCCCCCACTGCCACGCCACCGACCGCGGCACGCGTTTCACAGATCAACTGCTGGATGGCGTCAGCCGATTCCTGGCTATGCGCGCGGTGGTAGCGGATGCCGCCGCCAGCCGCAGATTCGGTATCCTCCGGCAATTGCGCACTGTCGGCAAAGATCACCACGGCATGCCCGAAGAGCGCTTCGTCGTCTTCCACCACGGTGTAGCCCAGCCCGGCCTCGGCCAGCAGGCGCGACAGGAACTGGTGGTCGGTCTCGCGGAATTGTGCGACGTAGGCACGCTCGCCGATTGCCGCGATGCGGGCCTCGGCGCCGGCGGCATAGCACCAGTGCGCATAGGGCGCATAACCCTGCAGGATGGCGTCGATGATGCTGTCCAGGCGGCGGTTCTGGAACACCTGATTGTGGCGTTGCTGCGTGGTCAGCCATAGCCACGGCACCACGGTCAGTCGGTAGCGCGCGAGGCTGCCGTCGGCGCCGAACTTCTCGGCCTGGCGAACCAGGCCGGTGCGGCGGGATTGTCCGCCGCCGGCAAGCGTGGTGATCAGCGTGACGCGCTGGCCGAGCAGGCTGTCGAGCGCGATATCAACGTCAGCGCTGACCGCAACGATGCGCCATTCGAACAGCGTCGAGATGCCTTCGCGGCCGATTCAGGCTTCGACGGCCAGTTCGCCGGCCGCGCCTGCACCTTCCAGGGCGTACAGGCGATGGGTAGAGGAAAAGAGCTGTTGGTGGAAGCGTGCAGGATCCATCTGCCAATGCGTCAGACCGCCTTGTTGTACAGACGCGCTATGGCGACCTTGCGCATAGCAATAGGCTATTTGTGCTCCTGCATCCCAGGGAAATCAACGGCGGGATCTGGATTCGAAGCGCGATATTTATCTCGATCAAATATCCCGGGACTCTTGTCACTTCAACGCGACGAGTTTTCGCTTCGAATCCGCTCTTAAGATTTCGGCGATTTGCTGGCATGCGAGGCTCGGGCAGGATGCCGGCAATGGTTGTGACAGCGGTTTCCCGCCGTCGCCCCGCCCCGCCGCCCTCCTCTTGCGTCGCGCCGCGGACCTTCAACCGAACTACTTCGCGCCGGCCTCACAAAAACCCGATCGAAAACCAAGGCACCAGCGTCAACAACACCAGCGCGACAAACAGCGCCGCCATGTGTGGCCACACCCGCGGCATCGCCACGTCGGGCGACACCCGCCCGATCGCGCAGGCCGCATAAAAGCCCACGCCGAAAGGCGGCGCGAACAACCCCAGCCCCATCGCAAAGATCACCACCATGGCGTAGTGCACCTCATGCACGCCCACCAGCTTCGCAATCGGAAACAGCAACGGGCCGAACAGCACGATGGCGGGGATTCCTTCCAGCAGGCTGCCGAGAATGACGAACGCCAATGCCGATACCAGCAGGAAGCCAATCTTGCCGCCGGGGACCGCCGACAGGATGCTTACCAGGTCCTGCGCAAAGCCGGATTGCGTCAGTGCCCACGCCATGGCGGTGGCACAGCCGACGATCAGCAGGATGGCGCCGGACAGCGCGGCGGTATCCAGCAGCATCGGATAGACGCGACGCCACTCGAAGCGGCGATACACCAGAATGCCTGCCACCACCGCATAGAAGATGCCGATGGTAGACACCTCGGTCGCGGTAGCCACGCCCTCCACCACCGCGGTGCGGATGATCACCGGCAGTGCCAGCGCCGGCAGCGCAACCAGCAGGGCCTTCACGATGGCCTGGGGCGAAAGCCTGGGGACGCCGCTCATGTCTTCCTTGCGGGTCTGGAACCAGACCACCAGCGACATCATCACCAACCCTACTGCCGCGGGCATCAGGCCACCGATGAACAGCGAGGTGATCGACACGCCGGTCACCGATCCCACCGTGATCAGCACGATGCTGGGCGGGATGGTCTCGGACATCGCGCCCGAGGCCGACAGCAGCCCGATCAGGTCGCCATCCTTCGCGCCGCGCCGCTTCATTTCGGGAAACAGGCTTGGCGCCACTGCGGCCATGTCGGCGGCCTTGGCGCCCGAGATGCCGGAAACGATGTACATCGCGCCCAGCAGCACATACTGCAAGCCGCCACGCAGATGGCCGATCAGGCTGACCAGGAAGTGGATCATCGCGCGCGCCAGGCCGGTCATCTCGATCAGCGCGCCCAGGAAGACAAAGAGCGGCACTGCCAGCAGGATCAGGTGCGACATGCCTTCCTGCATGCGGTTCGGGATGATGGATAGCGGCGTGGCCGTGGACAGCGACAGGTAGCACAGCGTGGCCAGGCCGAACGCGAAGGCGATCGGTACGCCGATGGCGACGCATGCGACCAGCATCAGCAGGAAGAAGATCACCAGGTTGACATTGCCCAACGTCATCAGGGTGGGCGACAGCAACCACATCAGGCCGCCGCACGATGCCACCATCAGGCCGGTCGCAACCACCGGCCTCCAGTGCGCCGCGAGCAGGCGCAGGATTGCCGCCACCAGCATCAGCACGATGCCGGCCAGCACCGCGGCGGCGCGGTAGCCTTCACTGATCTCCAGCGTCGGCGTCGACACCTCGAGGTGCTCGCTCAGATGCTCCCACGCCGGCCGCAGCAACAGCAACAGGAACGCCACTACCAGCCACATGCCGAGCGCGTCGATCCAGCCGCGCCGGGCCGGCGACAAGCCCTTGATAAAGGTGGTCAGTTGCATGTGGCTGCCGCGGTCCAGCGCGATGATGGCGCCAAGCATCGCCAGCCACAGGAACAGGATGCTGGCCAGTTCATCCGTCCAGGGCACCGGCTGGTGCAGGGCGTAGCGCGCGAACGCACCGCCACCCAGCAACAGGATCTCTGCCAGCACGATCAGCGCGGCCGGCACCTCTACCACGCAGGCCAGCACGCGGCGCCAGCACGCCGCGACGGCTGACGGCGCCAACGGCGCTGGCGCAATGGCTTCAGCGGTGTGCTCCATCGATGTCTCCTCTCCGTCTTTATCGTTCGCGCCAGCCGTCATGCGAGGCGGCCCGCGTATTTCTCCAGCCGGGACCACGCTTCATCGCCGTACTTCTTCTTCCATTCGGCATAGAAGCCGGCGCCTTGCAGCAAGGCACGGAATGGCGCGGGATCGGGCCGGTTGAAGACGATGCCGAGGCGGCTCAACTCGGCCTGTGCATCGGTATTCAGGCGCGCGATGTCCTCGCGCTGCTTCAGCGCCGCCGCGGTGAAGTGGGTCGTGATGGCGGCCTGCACTTCCGCCGGCAGCGCCAGGAATTTCCTGGCGTTGCCAAAGATGAAGTGGCCATCCCAGGTGTGTCCGGTGAGCGCGCAGAACTTCTGCACTTCATACAGCTTGGCGCTGCGGATCAGCGCGAGCGGGTTTTCCTGGCCGTCGACGACGCGGGTCTGCAGCGCGGAATAGAGTTCGCCGAACGGGATCGCCGTGGGCGACGCGCCCAGTGCCTTGAACATCGAGATCCACAGCGGGATGCCGGGCACGCGCACCTTGAATCCCTTCAGGTCAGCGGGCGTGTTGATCGGCCGGCTTGCCGAGGTGATGTTGCGATAGCCGTTGTCCAGGCATTTATCGAAGACATGCAGGTTCACCTTGCCCAGGGCGGCACGCACATAGGCGCCGACGTCGCCGTCCATCGCGGCCCAGACCGTGGCGTAGTCCTTGAAGGCAAAGGCCACGCCGTTGATGCCGGCGGTCGGCACCAGGGTCTGCAGGTTGGTGCCGGCCGTGGACATGAAATCCATCGCACCGGTCCGCACCTGCGCGATCATGTCGGGCTCGCTGCCTAGCTGGCTGTTGGGATAGACCTGCAGGTCGACCTTGCCGCCGGTGTCCTGGCGGATGGCCTGCGCCGCCTGCTGGATGCGCAACGTGCCCGGATGGTCGGCGGGAAAAGCGGTGCCGTACTTGAGGCGGATGGGGGCGGCCTGCGCCAGCACATGTGCTGCCGGCAGTGTCATTGCCAGTGTGCCGGCGGCAAGCGCGCCGAAGCGGCGGCGGGTTAACAGAACGGCCATGGTGCGGTGGTCTCCTTGTTGTCGGGTAGGGATGGTTCAGGACGACAGCAGTGCGGCGGCGCCGCCGATGCGCAGCACCGACAGATGAAAGGCCAGGCGGTCCGCCAGTGCCGCCGGCCACGGCTCGCTGCCAAAGACCGGCGTGTGCGCGAGTACCCTGCTGACGGCGTCGGCATCGCTGGGCGCGCCGCGCAGGCACGCTGCCAGCGCTGGCGCACCCGGGTCGTCGAACGCGAGCGGCTCGCCGCTGTCGCTGCGTGCGCTGCGCAGACAATGCAGCCAGACGGCCAGCGCGCGTTCCAGCCACGGCCGCTCGGTGCCGGCGCTGGCGCGCAAGGCGGGCAGCCATCGCACCGGCACTTTCTGCGTGCCGTCGGCTGCAATCTGCGCGGTCCGATGATCGAGCGCGGCATTGCGCAAGCGCTGCAGCAAGGCCTCGCTGTACGCGGCCACGTCATACCCTGGCGGTGCTTGCACACTGGCGCGCAGGTCCGCCATCACGCCGCGCGCGAAGGCGCCGACCAGCGCATCGTCCATGGCCTCGGCAACGGTCTGCAGTCCGCACAGTCGCCCGGCATAGGCGATGGCGGAATGCGTGCCGTTGAGCAGCCGCAACTTCATCGCCTGGTACGGCCGGACATCGCCGGTCATCAGCGCGCCGCCCGCTTCCCATGCCGGGCGGGGTCCGGCAAAGCGGTCCTCGATCACCCACTGCGTGAAGGCTTCGCAGACGATCGCAGCCTCGTCGCGCAAACCCAGGCGGTGCTGCGCGTCACGCCGCGATGCTGGGGTGGCAGCGGGGACGATGCGGTCGACCATGGTGTTGGGGAACGCCAACTCGTCGCGCACGCGGCGGGCCAGCGCCGGGTGTGTCAGCGCGGCGTACTGCGCCAGCAGCTTGCGCAGCGTGTCGCCATTGGCTGGCATGTTGTCGCAGCAGACGATGCTCAGCGGCGCCCCGGCGGGCCGACGGCGCAGTCCGGCAGCCAGTACGCCGAGCGTGCTCCGGGGCGTATCGGGATGGGCCAGGTCGTGTCGGATATCGACCTGGTCCGTATCCAGGTCGGTGCTGGACGGATGCTGGCAGTAGCCCTTTTCTGTCACGGTGCAGGTCACCACGGCGATGCCGGGATCAGCCAGCGCGCCGAGCACCTCCTCCAGCGCATGCGGGGCATACCACGCCTGCACCACGGCACCGACGATGCGCGTCGTAGCCGCCGCGCCTTCGCGCTCGGTCACCGAATACAGGAAGTCCTGCGCCGCCAGGGTGCGGGGTGTGCGGGGCTCGCGCAGGCTGACGCCGACAATGCCCCAGCGGCTGTCCCCGGCGCGGATCGCGGCCTCGGTGTACAGCGCCTGGTGTGCGCGATGGAATGCGCCGAGGCCCAGATGCAGCACGCCGCGCGACAAGCGGCTGCGGTCGTAGCCAGGCTGTTGCACTTCAGCCTTGGCGCGGCAACAGGTGCGTTGCGTGAGCCTCATCAGCGGTACCTCGGCAGGTCTGTTGGCAGCGGCATCGTGCGTGCATCCGGCGTTGTCTTCGATGCGGTGAAGTGTGCACGCAGCCGTGGTGTCCAACGTGCGGGGCTTTCGCCATTCACTACGGCAAACGCTGCATTTGATTGCGGAATCGGCCGTACTCCGCCGCAATCGGCCCGCAGTAATCTGGCCGCATCCACACCGATGCGGGCGCTGCCAAACCAGGCGGCGCCATCGGGCCACGACAACGACGATCCGGCCGGAGACACCCTTTGAAGATCGAACAGATAAAGACCATCGTCACCTGTCCCGGGCGCAACTTCGTGACGGTCAAGGTGATCACCGATGCCGGCGTGTACGGACTGGGCGACGCCACGCTCAATGGCCGCGAGCTGGCGGTGCGGGCGTACCTGGACGAGCATGTGAGCCCGTGCCTGATCGGCCGCGATCCGCGCTGGCTCGAGGACATCTGGCAATACCTCTACCGCGGCGCTTACTGGCGGCGCGGGCCGGTGACGATGACCGCCATCGCCGCCATCGACATGGCGCTGTGGGACATCCTCGGCAAGCTGGCCGGCATGCCGGTGTACCAGCTGCTTGGCGGGCGCAGCCGTCATGGCCTGATGGTGTACGGCCACGCCAATGGCCGCGACCACGCCGAGGCCATCGACGCGGTGCACCGCCATATCGAGCAGGGCTACAAGGCGATCCGCGTGCAGTCGGGCGTGCCGGGCTTGTCCAAGGTGTATGGCGTGGGCACGCAGCCGGGCCACTACGAGCCGGCGCAGAAAGGCCTGCCGCCGGAGGAGCCCTGGGACACTTCGCTCTACCTGCGCCATACGCCCGAACTGTTCCGCAAGGTGCGCGAGGCCGTCGGCTTCGGCCCCCACCTGCTGCACGACGCGCACCACCGGCTGGCGCCGATCGAGGCGGCTGCCCTGGGCAAGGCGCTGGAGCCCTTCAGCCTGTTCTGGCTGGAAGATCCAACGCCGGCGGAGGATCAGCAAGCGTTCCGGCTGATCCGCCAGCACACCACCACCCCGCTCGCGGCCGGTGAGGTCTTCAATTCCTTGTGGGACTGCAAGGACCTGATCGGCCACCAGCTGATCGACTACGTCCGCACCACCATCGTCCACGCCGGCGGCATCACGCATGTGCGCCGCATCGCGGACTTCGCCGCGATCCACCAGGTTCGCACCGGCTTCCACGGCGCCACCGACTTGTCACCAGTATGCATGGCCGCGGCAGTCAACTTCGGGCTGTGGGCGCCCAACTTCGGCATCCAGGAACTGATGCCGCATGGCCCGCTGATCGACGAGGTGTTTCCGCACAACTACCGGCTGGAAGACGGCCACCTGGTGATGGACGACGTGCCCGGCCTCGGCATCGATATCGACGAGCCGCTGGCAGCCCGGTATCCGTACGAGCGCGCCTACCTGCCGGTGGCGCGGCTGCGCGACGGCGCGATGTGGAACTGGTAACCGCCGCGCAAGTTGACCGGAACAAGGAGCAAGCATGTTGAGCATAGTCGTCGAGCAACCGCACCACATGGCCGTGCGCGAGCGGCCCAACCCCTCCCCTGCCGAAGGCGAGGTGCGCGTGCGCGTCCGCCTTGCCGGCATCTGTGGTTCGGACCTGCACATCTTTCATGGCAGGAATCCGTTCGCGACGTACCCACGCGTGATCGGCCATGAGTTCGTCGGTCATATCGATGCGGTTGGCGCCGGCGTCGGCAACGACCGCATCGGCGAGCGGGTGGTGGTGGATCCGGTGGTCAGTTGCGGCCAGTGCCATGCCTGTCGCATCGGCCGGCACAATGTCTGCCAGCGGCTCCAGGTATTGGGTGTGCACCGCGATGGTGGCTTCAGCCAGTTCGCATGCGTGCCGGCACGCAACGCCTACACCGTGCCCGACGGCATGCCGACCGCCAGTGCCGCGGTGATCGAGCCGTTCGCGGTGGCGGCCAACGCCACCCACCGTACCGGCGTGCTGCCATCCGACGTGGCGTTGATCTATGGGGCCGGGCCGGTCGGCCTCAACCTGCTGCAGGTGCTAAAGCGTGTGTATGGCGTACGCACGTTCATCACCGACCATGTCGATGAACGGCTGGCCCTGGCGCGCGGCTGCGGCGCGCAGGAGGACGAGGTCATCAACACCACGCGCGAGCCGCTCGCCCGCGCGCTCGAACGGCGCGGCGTGGCCGGCGGGCCGACGCTGATCTACGACGCGGTCTGCCATCCCGCCATCCTGGAGGAAGCCGTGGCCATGGCTGCGCCGGCAGGCCGCATCGGCGTGCTCGGCTTTTCCGCCACGCCATCGGCCCTGCCGCAGCAGGCGCTGACCAGCAAGGAACTGACCTTGTACGCCTCGCGCCTGAATTGCGCGATGTTTCCCACCGTGATCGACTGGATCACGCGCGGGCTGGTGGACCCGGGTCGTATCGTCACGCACCAGATCAACTTCCGCGACGTGGCCGGCGCCTTCGACCTCGCCGAAAGCCACCCGCGCGCCTGCTGCAAGGTGCTGCTCGACCTGGGCGAGGACGCATGACATGCGCGCGCCATTCGACATCGTCGCGCTCGGCGAGGCCATGGTGGAGTTCAACCACACCGGCCCGCGCGGTTCGCGCACTTACGTGCAGGGCTTTGGCGGCGATACCGCCAACGCCGTCATCGCCGCCGCCCGCCAGGGCGCGCGGTGCGCCTATGTGACCAGGCTCGGCGACGACGAATTCGGCCGCATGTGCCTGTGCCTGCTGCGCAGCGAGCACGTCGATACCAGCAGCGTCGTGATCGACGCCTCGGCGCCGACCGGGCTCTACTTCGTCCATCACGGCCGGGATGGCCACGTCTTCACCTATCGGCGTTCAGGTTCCGCCGCGAGCCGGTTGCAGCCCGGGGATTTGCCGGTAGCATTGCTGGAAAGGGCCACATGGCTCCACGTCTCCGGAATCAGCCAGGCCATCAGCACATCAGCCGCCCGCACCGTGCGCGAGGCCATCCGCGTCGCCCGCCAGGCCGGCACCAGGGTGTCCTACGACCCCAACCTGCGCCTTACGCTCTGGCCCCTGGAGCGCGCCCGGGAGGTCATCGTCGCAACCCTTCCGATGTGCGACCTGTTTCTGCCCAGCCTTGACGACGTGCGCCAGCTTGCTGGCATCGACGATCCCGAAGCCATCGTCGACTGGTGTCACCGGATGGGCGCGCCGCATGTGGTCTTGAAGCTGGGCAGCCAGGGCTGCCTGGTATCCGACGGCGCACAGTCAACCGCCGTGGCGCCCCTCGCGGTGCAGGCGGTCGATGCGACCGGCGCCGGCGACTGCTTCGACGGGACCTATCTGGCGCGGCTGGTGGCGGGGGATGACGCGGTGTCCGCCGCACGCTGGGCCGGAGCGGCGGCCGCGCTGGCAACCACTGGCAGCGGCGCCGTGGCACCGCTGCCAGGGGTGCAGGCGGTATGGAATGCGCTGAGCGGGCGTGAACGGTAGATCGCCTTCCGGCCCGCCCGAGCAGCGCTGCCAGCCGCTGGCTCAGGCAGGCTTGCCGGTCAATCGCCCTTGAAGCCCGACGCCTTGATCACCGGCGTCCAGCGTGCCGAGAGTGCGCCGGCATACCTGGAGACTTCCTCTGGGGTGCTGCCTGGCAGGATGTCATAACCGGCGCGCGCCAGCTTTTCGCGAACGTCAGGCATCGCCAGCACCTTGCGTACCGCCTGGTACCACTGTGTCGCCATGTCGGACGGCGTATTGGCGCGCACGTAAAGCAGGTAGCGCGACGACGTCACGAGGTTGGGAAAACCGGATTCCGCGAAGGTCGGCACGTCGGGCAAGGCATCGGCCCGCTTATCCCCCGCCACGGCCAGCACGCGCAGCTTGCCGCCGCGATGCAGTTCGGTGAAGGTCGTGATGGCGTCCATGCCTGCCGCGATCTGGTTGCCCATCATTTCCGTCGCCATTGCCGTGCCACCGCGATAGGGCACCAGCGTGCTGCCGGTGCGGGACTGGCTGACGAACTCCACGGCAAGGAAGTGCAGCAGTGTACCGACCGTGCTGATGCCGATCGAATACTCGGCCGGTGTGGCCCTGGCAGCCTTGACGAAGTCGGCCAGTGTCCTGATGGGTGAGCTGGCGCTGACCGCGATGCCGAACTGGACGCCGGTCACATCGGTGATGGCGGTGAAATCGGTGGCAGGGTTGAAACGCATATTGCTGTAGATCAGCGGCCCGATGAACATCGGGTCGACCGGTGCCAGCAGCACGGTGTTGCCGTCGGCGGGCGCGTTCTTCAGGACTTCGGCCGCCACGCGCGTGCCGGCACCGGGGCGGTTGTCGACGATCACGGTACGGCCCATGGCCGCTTTCAGCTTCTCGGACAGCAGGCGGCCCATATAGTCCGCCGGCCCGCCCGGCGGGAACGGCACGATGATGCGCGACACGCTCTGCCCCCATGCGGCGCGGGAGAGGAACCCCCCGGTGCACAGGGCGGCGGCGGTGCCGGCCAGCATGGCGCGGCGCGAAAGCCGCAAGGTGTCAGCAGGATGACGTTCGTTCATGGGAAGCTCCTGGATCTAGATGCCGGATTGCACGTCGCTGAAAGGGATAAAGCGCGCCGCGTCTTCGATGGCCTGGCCGGCGCGCAGCAGCAGGTCCTCGCGGAAGCGCCATGCCATCAGCTGTACGCCGACCGGCACCCCGCCGGCCATGCCGGTCGGCACGGACAGCCCCGGCATGCCCAGCATGGCGGTGGCCAGCAGGGGGCTCTGCGCGTCCAGCAAGGCCTGGTTTTCTGCGGGCGAGCGGATATCCGCGTCTTGCACGCTGGGGCGCTGCCACGACACCGGCATCAGCACCAGCGGATACGTTTGCATGAACAGCGACCAGTTGCGTGCGATCGCCTGGCGCCGCGACAGGGCATCCAGGAAGCCATCGCGGTCGGTTTCCTGCATCCCGTCGAGCAGGTTGCGCTGGCTTTTCCGCATCGCTTCATCGCCATGCAGGTCCACGCCCGCGATAAGGTTGCGGCGGCTGTCGTCGACGATAAGCGTGCGCCATAGCGCAGCCGCCTCCAGGAAATCAGGCAGGCTGGCTTGCTCGACGTCGTAGCCAGCCTGCTGCAGCCATTGCGCGGCACGGTCCAGCGCCGCGCTGACCGCCGGATCGACGGGAATGCCCGGACAGCGGCTGAACAGCGCCACGCGGATCGGGCTCGCCGGCAGCGGCAGTTCCAGCGGCACCGGGACCCAGGCGGGGTCGCGCGAGTCGTGGCGTGCCATGGCCTGGTAGCCGAGCCGCAGGTCGGCAAGGTTGCGTGCGAGCGGCCCCTGCACTGACATGAGCTGTGGCGTGATGCTTCGCTCGGCCGTGGCTGACGGGTTGTACGCCGGCACCCGTCCCGTAGTGGGCCGCAGGCCGACGACACCGCAGGCATAAGCCGGATAGCGGATCGAGCCGCCGATGTCATTGCCATGCGCCAGCGCCCCCATGCCGGCCGCGACCGCGGACGCGGCACCGCCGCTGGAGCCGCCGGGGGTGATATCCGCATTCCACGGATTCAGCGTGCGCCCATGCAGGCCGTTTTCCGTAAACCACCGGGATGAATAGGTGGCCGTATTGCTGCGGCCGACGATAATGGCCCCGGCGCTGCGCCAGTGCGCCACCACGGGCGCATCCTCGCGCGCGATGTTGTGCTTCAGCGGAATCACGCCGTTGGTGGTGGCATGGCCGGCCTGGTCGACATTGATCTTGATCGTGACCGGCACGCCATGGAGCGGCCCCAGCTCGGCGCCCTCGGCCACCTGGCGGTCGGCGGCATCGGCGCTGGCCAGCGCCTCTTGTGCCAGCACTTCCGGCAGGGCGTTGAGGCTGGGGTTAAGGACTTCGATGCGGGACAGCACGCTGGCCGTGACCTCGCGGCACGATATCTCGCGCCGCCGCACCGCATCGGCAATATCGACAGCGCTCCAGCGCCAGAGCAATTCAGCAGGTTTCACGTCAGGACTCCCAGGGGTTCGGGCAACAGGAATCCCACCCGCCGTGTCGGCTGCGACGCGGTCGGTTGGGGGTGCAGGAAAAAGGAGGACGCTAGCGCGTCAGCAGGGTCAGTCGCCCGGGCGCATCAGCAAGCTCCCGCGGTCCACCCGGGCTTCCGCCTCCAGCGCCAGGGATTCCGCATGCGCCATGTGCTCTTGCATCAGGGCGCGTGCGCGTTCGGGATCGCGCGAGCGGAAAGCTTCGATCAGCGCGCTGTGGCTGTGGAAGATCTCTTCGTCGAACTCGCCGAAATCGTCTTGCGCGTTCCGCACCACGATGACGCGGCGGATGATGTCATTGAGCAGGCGGCAGAACAGCGCCAGCATCGGGCTGCTGCTGGCGTCGGCCAGGCGGTCGTGGAACAGCAGGTCGGCCTCGCGCCGCTGGTTCCAGTCGGCGCTGCCGCCATGCTCCGGGTGGCTCAGTCCTACCAGCGCTTCGAGCTCGGCGATGTCGGCATCGCTCAGGCGCGACGCGGCGTTGGCCGCCAGTTCCGGTTCCACGGCGCGGCGCAACGCGTACAGCGTGACAATGTCGACCGACTGGAAGTACAGGAAGTTGGAGACCGCTTCCAGGCATCGCTCATACGGCGGCTGCGTCAGCGTGGCGCCGCCGTTCGGTCCGGTACTGACCCTGACCAGGCCCTGCGCCTGCAACGAGGCCAGCGCCTCGCGCACCGTGCCGCGGGCGACGCCCATCTGTTCGATCAGGGCCGCCTCCTGCGGCAGCTTGTCTCCGACCTTCTGGTGCGTCTGCACGATCCAGCGCTTGATGTCGCTGACCACTTGATCGGAGCGTTTCACGCGCTTGCTGCCTTCTATCTGCGGCGTCGGCTTCAGGTCCATCGCTCTCTATTTATGATCATAATTATCATGATTATGGTCAACGAGCCGACTTTTCCTATGCGGGTATTCCCGGCGGCGGACGCGAACCGCCTTATCCAGGGCAAGGTGGCACTAAAACACCCTCCCGAAGCGGCCGGCATTGGCGCAGTCCGCGCGCACAATGGCGAACGAAATCCGTCGATTCGGCCCATGGGCCTGGAGCGGCGCCTGGTGCTGGCCTATACCTGACGCAAGCCAACCATTCTTCATGCCGAGGTCTCCCATGCACCATGCCTTCCCGCCCAACGATCCCAACGCCATGGCCTACTGGCGCGCGCGCCGCATGGTGCGCGCCTTGCGTGGCTGGTATATCCACCTGCTGGTCTATGCCGTGGTCAATGCGTGGCTGTGGTTCCGCTTCTTCTACTTCCCCTCCACGCCCTGGTCGCATTACGCCACCACGGGCTGGCCGTGGCCGCTGACCACCACCCTGGCCTGGGGCCTGGGACTGACCGTGCACGGATTGCTGGTCTGGATGCGACTGTCGCGCCGCGGGCGGGACTGGGAACAGCGCAAGATCCAGGAATTCATGGACCGTCACTGATTCCCCCGCCGGCGGCGCACCGCACCGACCGGCTTACATCTGCCGGAACCGATGCATGTAGGCGCGCGATACCGGCAGTTCGGCATCGCTGCCGCGCATCCTGACAAAGAGCCGTCCCGCCTTGTCGCGCCGCGTGCCGGCGACGTATTCCATGTTGACGATGGATGAGCGGTGGATCTGCCAGAACACCTCGGGATCCAGCCCGGCGATCAGTTCCGCCAGCGGCGTGCGGATCAGGTGCTCGCCGTCTCCGGTATGCACCACCACGTACTTGTCGTCGCTCTGGAAGTACATCACCTCCTGGATCGGCACGTGGCTGGTGGTGTTGCCGCGGCTGGCACGCACCCACCGCAGCTGGCCGCCCCCTTCCGTGCGCGGCTGGGCGCGTGTCAGCTGGTTCAGCAGCTGCGCCAGTTCGGGCAGCGGCGCGGCCTCCTGCAGAGCCTTGCGCAAGCGCTCGATGGTGCGGCCGAGCCGTTCCTCGCTGACCGGCTTGACCAGGTAGTCCACCGCCGCGCGCTCGAAGGCATCAAGCGCAAATTCGTCATAGGCCGTGATGAATACCAGCCGCGTATCGGTTTCCATCCCCTGCGCCACTTCCAGGCCGGAAAGGCCGGGCATCTTGATATCGAGGAAGGCAACGCTCGGCGACAACCGTGCGATGGCATCGGCGGCCTCGATGCCATTGGTCGCTTCGGCAACGATCTGCAGCTCCGGCCACAGACGCTGCAGCTTGCCGCGCAGGTACGCACGCAGATGCTCTTCATCGTCGGCAATCAGGGCGGTGGGCGTCATGGGGGGTCTCCGGTTCAGGATGGACGCGGCAGCGGGAGATCGATCAGCACCGCGGTACCGGGCGAGCGTTCTTCTATCCTGACGTGGGCATCGCCGTCATACAGCACGGCCAGCCGTTCGCGCAGGTTCGACAGCCCCACCCCCGCGCCGGCCGACGGCCGAAAGCCCATGCCGTCGTCCTCGATCGTCGCCAGCATGCGCGCGCCGCGCCGCTCCAGCCGGACCAGCAGCCGCCCGCCTTCGATCTTCGGCTCGAGACCATGCTTGATCGCATTCTCGACCACCGGCTGCAGCAGCATCGGCGCCAGCGGCATCGTTTCGAGCTCCGGGTCGACATCGACCATGTAATGCAGCCGCTCCCCCATGCGGATGCGGATCAGCGCCAGATAATCGCGCAGCAGTTTCGCTTCCTGCGCCACCGTGCCTTGCGTCGCGCGGCTGGCTGCCAGCGATGCACGCAGATAGGCAATGAAATGCTCCAGCATCATTGTGGCCTTCTGCGGCGCGGGCTCGATCAGGCTGACCACGTTGGCCAGCGTGTTGAACAGGAAGTGCGGCTCGATCTGGGCCTGCAGCAGCTTCATGCGCGCCTCGACCAGCTGCTTTTCGGTCGACAGCGTCCGCACCTGTTCCTGCGCCATGTACTCGGCAATCTTGCGCTCTTCCCAGCGCCGCCCAAGCAAACCCACCCGGCCCCAGGTCATGATGCCGTGCACCGCCAGGCCGATCCCCCAGCCCATCAACGGCCCACCCGCCCAGGGGCGATGCGGCGACCCCGTCAGATGAAAGCCGAGCAGCATAGCGTTCACCACTATGTAGACCATGGCGTGCAAGTAGAAGAAGCGCAACGCGCGCGCACGGTGGCGTGCTTCTTCATAGGCGCGTTGCTCGGGGGCGGAGCGCCAGAGGCGGGAGTTTGGGAAAGGCACGGGCGGTGGTTGGGCGGCAATTTGTGCAGGTTACCACCATGCCCGGGAGGCAGACATGCGAGTGCCGGCAATCGACAAGATGGCGGCGTGAGACGACGGAAAACAGGCGTCGATGTCCGGGGTTGCCGGCAATTAGCACCCGCGCATGGCGCAACGTCACGGCAGTGGGAGAAGCTCCGCGATACCGTAGCCAGGCTGCGCCTGCGACAACGCCAAGCAAAACGGGCTACGCAAACGCGTAGCCCGTTCTTCAATTCTGGTGCCGGCTGCAGGACTCGAACCCGCCACCTGATGATTACAAATCAACTGCTCTACCTGATGAGCTAAGCCGGCATATGGATGCAGACCGCGATTCTACTGCATTGCGGTCGGCTTTGGGATGGCTTACTTCACCACTTTCAGGGCTGGCTTCTTGCCGCCGATGCGGGGCACCGGGGGCGGCGTGTCGTCGTCGCCGGGGCCGGTGTCGCTGGTGGTTGCCGGGGTTTCGGCTTCGACCGGGGCGAGCTTGGGCGGCGGGTTGTTTTCACGCTCGGTGGCGGCCTGCGTTTCCGGCAGGCTGCGTTCGACCGGGAAGGCCATGCCCTGTCCGTTCTCGCGCGCGTAGATCGCCAGCACGTTCTCGACGGGCACGTCGATCTTGCGCGAGACACCGCCGAAGCGCGCGCTGAAGGTGATCCACTCGTTGCCCATGTCCAGGCCGCTGGTGGCGTCGAAACTGACGTTCAGCACGATCTCGTTGTTCTTGACGAACTCGCGCGGGACGTTGGTGCTGGCGTCGACGAAGACGGCGATGTACGGCGTGAAGCCGTTGTCCGTGCACCATTCGTAGATGGCGCGGATCAGGTAGGGCTTGGTGGAGGTTTCAGGCATTGTGCTTCCAATGGCGCCGCGATGGCCCGAGGGTGATTGCCGACGGGCCGGTGCCGGTTAGCGGCGCATCACCTTTTCGGACGGGGTCAGCGCTTCGATGTACGCGGGACGGCTGAAAATGCGTTCAGCATACTTCAGCAGCGGCGCGGCGTTCTTCGACAGCTCGATGCCGTAGTGGTCCAGGCGCCACAGCAGCGGCGCGATGGCGACGTCGAGCATCGAGAACTCTTCGCCCAGCATGTACTTGTTCTTGACGAAGATCGGCGCCAGCTGCGTCAGCCGGTCGCGGATCGCGGCGCGGGCGCGTTCGTGGTTCTTTTCCGCGGCCTTGCCCTTCTCGTTCTCCAGCGTGTAGACGTGGGTGAACAGTTCCTTTTCGAAGTTGAACAGGAACAGGCGGGCGCGGGCGCGCTGCACCGGATCGGCAGGCATCAGCTGCGGGTGCGGGAAGCGCTCGTCGATGTATTCGTTGATGATGTTCGACTCATACAGGATGAGGTCGCGTTCGACCAGGATGGGTACCTGGCCGTACGGATTCATCACCGAAATATCTTCGGGCTTGTTGAACAGGTCGACGTCGCGGATTTCAAAATCCATGCCCTTTTCGAACAGGACAAGGCGGCAACGTTGGGAAAACGGGCAAGTCGTACCCGAATACAACACCATCATGGTTGGATTCCTTGGGCTTAGCCGGAGCTGGGTCGGACAATAAGGTCTGCCATTCTGCCAAAGTCGACTACCGAAAAGCAAATAAGTGGCAAATGAGGCTCTTTCTTGGCCTTGCGCGTAAAAAAGCCAGGGGCGGTGCTGCCTTTTTGGCAGCGACCGCCCCTGGCCTTGTCGGATCAGGACCCGCCCAGGCCCTGTCACGATTTACTTCACATCTTTCCAGTACGCCGAGTTCAGGCGCCAGGCGAACACGGTGAACACGCCCAGGAACAGCAGTACCCAGACGCCCAGGCGCTTGCGGTGGTTCTGCGCGGGCTCGGCCATCCAGTCGAGGAAGCTGACGAGGTCGGCAGTCATCTGGTCGTACTCGACCTTGTTCAGCTTGCCCGGGCTCAGTTGCTCGAAGCCGGCAAACTTGTGCACCTTCTCGCCGTGCTCTTCCACTTCGGTGAACTTGGCGGCGCGCTGGCCCTGCAGTTCCCATAGCACGTGCGGCATGCCGACGCTTGGGAACACCAGGTTGTTCCAGCCGGTCGCGCGGCTATCGTCGCGGTAGAAGGTGCGCAGGTAGGTGTAGAGCCAGTCGTCGCCACGGGCGCGCGCGATCACCGACAGGTCCGGCGGCTGCGCGCCGAAGAAGGCCTTGGCTTCCTTCGGCTGCATGGCGATGTTCATGGTCTCGCCCACCTTGTCCGCGCTGAACAGCAGGCTCTCGCGGATCTGGTCGTCGGTCAGGCCGATGTCCTTGAGCCGGTTGTAGCGCATCATCGATGCGCCGTGGCAGTTCAGGCAGTAATTGACGAACACCTTGGCGCCGCGCTGCAGCGACGACATGTCGGCGGTGTTCACCGGTGCCGGCTCGAGGGGGAAGCCCCCCTCGGATGCCATGGCGGGCGCGCCGGCAATGCAGGCGCCGGCCAGCGCGAGAATCGAAAGCAGCTTTTTCATCTTGTGTCCTTGTGCTCTTGGCGGGGTTCGCTTCGCTCAGTGCGGGTGGAACGTGACACGCTCCGGGACCGGCTTGAACTCGCCGACACGGCTCCACAGCGGCATGGTCAGGAAGAAGGCGAAGTACAGCAACGTACCCAGTTGCGACACCTTCTCACCGACCGGCGACGGCGGTTGCACGCCGAGATAGCCGAGCACCAGGAACACCACCACGAAGACGATCAGGATGGTCTTGTGGAAGGCGGGACGATAGCGGATGGACTTGACCGGCGAGCAGTCGAGCCACGGCAGGAAGAACAGGATCACCACCGAGCCGCCCATCACCAGCACGCCCCAGAACTTGGCGTCGATGAAATAGAAGCCCACGGCCAGGATCACCGCGATGGCGATGGCACCGATCTTCACGCGCGCATCCTTGCTGCGCAGGAACACCATGCCGAGCAGCAGCGCGAAGAATACCCACAGGATCGGCAGGAAGTTCGACGTGGTGGCACGCAGCATCGAGTAGAACGGCGTGAAGTACCAGACCGGCGCGATATGCGGCGGAGTCTTCAGCGGATCGGCCGGGAAGAAGTTGTTGGCTTCCAGGAAATAACCACCCACTTCGGGGAAGAAGAAGATCACGGCCGAGAACAGGATCAGGAAGCCGCCCACGCCGAGCAGATCATGCACCGAGTAGTACGGGTGGAACGGGATGCCGTCGAGCGGAATGCCGTTCTCGTCCTTCTTGGCCTTGATCTCGACGCCGTCCGGGTTGTTCGAGCCCACTTCGTGCAGCGCGATGATGTGCGCGATCACCAGGCCCAGCAGCACCAGCGGCACGGCGATGACGTGGAACGAGAAGAATCGGTTCAGCGTCGCGTCGCTGACCACGTAGTCACCGCGGATGAACAGCGACAGGTCCTGGCCGATCACCGGAATGGCCGAGAACAGGTTCACGATCACCTGGGCGCCCCAGTACGACATCTGTCCCCACGGCAGCAGGTAGCCCATGAAGGCTTCGGCCATCAGGCACAGGAAGATCAGGCAGCCGAAGATCCAGACCAGTTCGCGCGGCTTGCGGTAAGAACCGTACAGCAGCCCGCGGAACATATGCAGGTAGACCACGACGAAGAAGGCCGACGCGCCGGTCGAATGCATGTAGCGCACCAGCCAGCCCCATGGGACTTCGCGCATGATGTATTCCACGCTGGCAAAGGCCACGGGAATGCCGGCGGCGTTCAGCGTGCCGTCCGGCTTGTAGTTCATGACCAGGAAGATGCCGGTCACGATCTGGATCACCAGCACCAGCAGCGCCAGCGAACCGAAGAAATACCAGAAGTTGAAGTTCTTCGGCGCGTAGTAGCGGGACAGGTGGTCTTCCCACAGTTGCGTCGCGGGAAAGCGGGCGTCGATCCAGCCCAGCAGGCCGGTCGTCTTGACTTGTTTTTCGGCCGCCATGATCAGGCTTCTCCTTTCTCGTCCTTGCCGATCACGATCTTGCTTTCGGACAGGAACTGGTAGGGGGGAACATCGAGATTCTGCGGAGCCGGCTTGTTCTTGAAGACGCGCCCGGCCAGATCGAAGGTCGATCCGTGGCAGGGGCAGAGGAAACCGGGATCAGTGCCGAGCTGAGGATTGGCACCGGGTGCGAAGGGGCCCGACGGGGAACAGCCGAGATGGGAACAAATACCCACTACCACCAGCACGTCCTTGTGCTCGGGACGCGAACGGGTTTCGTTCTTGCAGTACTCGGGCGTCTGCATGGTGAAAGGGATATCGGAATTGGGATCGGCCACTTCGCCGCCCGTCTTCTTCAGCGACGCCAGTTGCTCCTCCGTGCGCCGCATGATCCAGACCGGTTTGCCGCGCCACTCGACGGTCATCATCTCGCCCGGCTTCAGGGCGCCGATATCCGCCTCAACTGGGGCACCCGCGGCCTTGGCCTTCTCCGATGGTGCAAAGGTACTGACGAAAGGAACCGCTACCGCCACGCCTCCGACGCCGCCAGCGACGGATGTCGCGATCAACCAATTGCGGCGACCTTTATCCACGCTCTTCACGTCTTGCTGGTCACTCATTCCAAACCCCAGGGGAAGTCAATTTAGATTTTGCGTCAACCATAAAGTGTACCTTAGACACCTGCGCACTAGATAGGCAGAAAATGCCACGAGCTCGCGCGATTATCGGACATGCATCCCGGAAATCCGCCTGCACGCTTGATTTCCGGTGAGTGATGCGGCAGGCTTCCAGCTTGAAAGCGTTCACCCATTGCCACAAGAAGGAGAACCCCCCATGGGCATGATCTCGGAATTCAGAACCTTCGCCGTACGCGGCAACGTCATCGACCTGGCTGTCGGTGTGATCATTGGCGCGGCGTTCGGCAAGATCGTGGATTCGGTGGTCAACGACCTGATCATGCCGTTGGTGGGCCGTGTTGTGGGCAAGCTGGATTTCTCCAGCCTGTTCATTGTTCTGTCGGATCCCCCTCCCGGGACACCGCTGACGCTCGATGCCCTGAAGAAGGCCGGCGTACCGGTGTTTGCCTATGGCAATTTCCTGACCATCGTCGTCAACTTCGTCATCCTGGCCTTCATCATCTTTCTGATGGTGCGCGCCTTCAACCGGATGCGCGCCGAAGAACCGGCGCCGCCTCCCGCTGCCCCGCCCGAGGAAGTGGCGCTGCTGCGTGAAATCCGGGACAGCCTGAAGGTCCGCTGATTTCGAGTCCCGAACGATAAAACGGCCCCGCTGGGGCCGTTTTGTTTTTCGTCAGATCAGACCGGATTCGGAATATCAATAAAGGTATGGCGCAGGCCAAAGCGTTCGGCTACATGCGCGCCCAGCGACCGAATGCCATAGCGCTCGGTCGCATGATGGCCCGCCGCCAGATAGGCCACGCCGCTCTCGCGCGCCAGGTGCGTGGTCTGCTCCGAAACTTCGCCGCTCAGATAGGCGTCGACGCCGGCGGCCACTGCGGCATCGAAATACCCCTGCGCCCCGCCCGTGCACCAGCCAACGGTGCGGATCATCTGCTCCGGCGCGCCGATCGCCAGCGGTTCCCGCCCGAGCACGCCGCCGACATGCGCAGCCAGCGCGGCAAGCGGCATCGGCGCGGGCAGCGTGCCGGTCCAGCACAGCTGATCGTCGCTGAAGCGGCCGGTGGGAGTGAAACCTAGCTGCAGGCCAAGTTGCGCGTTGTTGCCGAATTCCGGGTGATTATCCAGGGGCAGGTGGTAGGCGAACAAATTGATATCGGCCCCGAGCAGGCGCTTCAGGCGCGCATGCTTCTGCCCCACCACGCGCGCATCCTCGTTTTTCCAGAAATAGCCGTGATGCACGAGGATGGCGTCGGCGCCCGCCTCGACCGCGGCATCGACCAGCGCCAGGCTTGCCGTCACCCCGGTCACCACATGTGTGATCTCCGAGCGACCTTGCACTTGCAGCCCATTGGGACAATAGTCCTTGTAGCGGGAAACTTCCAACAGGTCGTTCAAGTACAATTCAAGCTCTTTTGTTTTCATTTTCTGCTCAAAACTCCAATATGTTGCGGCGCTTTTGGCTGTTCTTTGCCCAGGCTGTCACCGTCGTGCTGGCGGTCTGGTTCGTCGTGGCAACGCTCAAGCCTGAATGGCTGCAGAGGGGGCGCGTCGCGGTCCAATCCGGCTCGCCCATCGTGGCGCTCAAGGAGGTGGTGCCCAACGTGTCCGGTCCTGCGGCCGAAGGGTCATACAGCGAGGCCGCCCAGCTGGCCATGCCGGCGGTGGTCAATATCTTTACCAGCAAGAACGGCAACAAGCGCTCGCCCAATCCGCAGGCCGAGGATCCGTGGTTCCGCTTTTTCTTCGGCGACCGCCTGCCCGAGCGGCAGGAGCCGGTCTCCAGCCTGGGGTCGGGCGTCATCGTCAGCGCCGAGGGTTACATTCTAACCAACCACCACGTGGTCGACGGCGCCGACGAGATCGAGATCGCGCTGACCGACGGCCGCAAGGCCAATGCCAAGGTGGTAGGCTCCGACCCGGAAACCGACCTGGCCGTGCTGAAGGTGACGCTCAAGGACCTGCCGGCAATCACGCTCGGCCGGCTCGAGAACGTGAAGGTGGGCGATGTGGTGCTGGCCATCGGCAACCCCTTCGGCGTGGGCCAGACCGTAACGATGGGCATCGTGTCCGCGCTCGGCCGCAGCCACCTGGGCATCAACACCTTCGAGAACTTCATCCAGACCGATGCCGCGATCAACCCCGGCAACTCGGGCGGCGCGCTGGTGGATGCGCAGGGCAACCTGCTCGGCATCAATACGGCGATCTATTCGCGCTCGGGCGGCTCGCTGGGCATCGGCTTCGCCATTCCGGTATCGACGGCCAAGCAGGTGATGGAGTCGATCATCTCGACCGGCAGCGTGACGCGCGGCTGGATCGGCGTCGAGCCGCAGGACATGACGCCGGAGATTGCCGAGTCGTTCGGGCTCGATGCCAAGGAAGGCGCGCTGATCGCCGCCGTGGTCCAGGGCGGTCCGGCCGACAAGGCGGGGGTGCGGCCCGGCGATGTGCTGACCAAGGTGGATGGCTTGTCGATCACGGACACCACGGCGCTCCTCAATGCCATTGCCCAGCTCAAGCCCGGCGTGGACATCAAGATGACGGTGATTCGCCGCGGCAAGCCGACGGACCTGACGGTCACCATCGGCAAGCGGCCCCCGCCGCCGCGCCGCTCGCTGCCGTTCGAAGAGGAAGAGTAAGCCGGGCCTTGCCCAGTACCGCAGTCAGCAAACCCGCCAGCGATGGCGGGTTTTTTTGTGCCCGCATCGATTGCGGGACTGGGAGTAGCGGCAAGACCGGTTGGCCTGCGTCCTGATTCGGCAGCGCCACAGCGTCTTGCCTCGCAATGCCAGTTGTCCAGGCAATCGCAACCCCTCCAAATGGATCCGTCAGCGCGCCATGCCTGGCGGCCACTGTCCGCGTGGCTCGAAGAGGCAAATGCCAACGGATACTGCCCTTAGCGAAAGTTGCGCGGTCTGACTGCAAGGGGGACGCAGCGCAAGGGGATTGCGCAAAAGAAAACGCCGGCATCCTTGCGGATGCCGGCGTTCTTCCAGTCAATCTTCAGCGGGCGGAGGCCCGCGTCAGATTAGAACTTGTGGCGCAGACCAACCACAGCACCGAACTGGTCCTTGCCCGACTGCACGGTGTTGAAGCCGTTCACGCCCAGCAGCGAGCCGTTGTCGTTCAGAGCGTACGACAGCGAGGTGTACACGTCGGTACGCTTCGACAGCGCGTAGTCGGCGGTCACGACGAATTGCCACGGATCGGCGTCCGACTTGCGGAAGTCTTGGTAGTACGCAGCGCCCGACAGCGAGAACGCCGGGGTCAGCTGGTAACCCAGACCCAGCCAGTACAGGTTGGAGGTACCGTTGACGGCAAGCGGGTTCTCGGCAGTGGCGATCTGGCCCGGCAGGCTTGCGCCGTCGGCAGCCTTGGCCCAACGATAGCCAGCGTAGACCTTGGCCGGGCCGAAGGCGTAGTTGGCACCAACGGTGGCGCGGCGGATACGCTGACCGCTTGCGTCGACGGGAGCAGCGACGGGGCCGACGGTCGAGCCGTGGACTTCGTCATAAGCAGCACCAACCGAGAACGGGCCAGCTGCGTAGTTCAGCATGGCGCCGTACTCTTGGCCGCGGCGGAAGGCGCCGGCGACTTCCTGGCCGTTGCTGTTGAAGCTGTAGAAGGCCGAAGCGGTCAGGCCACCGAACTTGCCGATGTACTTGACGGTGTTGTCAGCGCGCGAAGCGAAGGCGGCGTCCTGAGCCAGGATACCGTAGCGCGACGAGATGGCCATCGGATCATAGATCAGGCCGAAGTCGTAGAAGGCGGTCTGTTGACGGCCCAGCAGCAGCGAACCGTAGTTGCTTTGCAGACCGACGTAGGCTTGACGACCGAACAGACGACCACCTTGGGCCGAACGACCGTCATCCAGGTCGAAACCGCTTTCCAGGACGAACACGCCCTTCAGACCGCCACCCAGGTCTTCCACGCCACGCAGGCCCCAGCGCGAACCGGACTGGTTACCCGACGACATGCGGAACAGATCGTCGCCGGCAGCGTTGGCCTTGCTGACGTATTCGAGGCCGACGTCAGCCACGCCGTACAGGGTCACGCTCGACTGGGCATACGCGCCACCAGCGGCCAGAGCGGCGACGGCAGCAGCAAACAGTTTCATCTTCATATCGACACTTTCCTTGTCAACTGATTGGGAAATCTTGGTTGCCCAAGTGCTTGGGCGACGCATTTACATTCACGTCTGCTGCGTATTATGTGCCAGCCCCCCCGGCCCTCAGAAGGCTTTTTCGGCGTAAACCATGCTTACCGGCGGTTTTTGTTGTCGGGGAGCAACAGGAATGCCGACAAAAATCCCCAATTTGGTGCAAACAGCGCTGCGGGTTGCGAAAAAAGCTGCCTCAGTGCGATTCGTCGGGCTGCGTTTCTGCGGAAGTGGCCTGTTCGGCTACCGGGCGCCCGACAAAGCGGGCCAGGATCAGGCCAAGTTCGTAAAGGGCTACGAGTGGGACGGCGAGCAGCAGTTGCGACAGCACGTCCGGCGGCGTGACGATGGCGGCAATGATGAAGGCCCCGACGATCACATAGGGGCGGATCTGCTTGAGCTTTTCCAGTTCCACCACGCCAAACCGCACCAGCACGATCACCACCACCGGCACTTCGAAGGTAATGCCGAAGGCGAGGAAGGTGGTCATGGCGAAGCTGAGGTATTTGTCGATGTCGGTGGACATCTCCGCCCCCAGGGGCGCGTTGTAGTGCGCCATGAAATGGAACACCGTGGGAAACACCAGAAAATACGCAAAGGCCACGCCGCACAGGAACAGGAAATAACTGCTCGATACCAGCGGCAGGATCAGGCGCTTCTCATGCTGGTACAGGCCCGGGGCGACAAACTGCCAGACCTGGTAGAGCACCCATGGCAGCGCGATCAGGAACGCCACCAGCAAGGTGACCTTCATCGGCACGAAGAACGAGCCCGTCACGTCGGTGACGATCATCTTGCCGCCCTTGGGCAGCGATTCCATCAGCGGCGCGGAAAACAGATTGAAGATGACCGGCGCCCAGTAGACCAGCGAGACAAACACCAGGATGATGCCGGCCACGGCCTTGACTAGTCGCTGGCGCAACTCGACCAGGTGTGAGATGAAGGTTTCCTGCTGCGACTCGTCTTGCGGGTCTTGGGGATCGGAGGACCGGGTGTCGCTCATGGCGTGAACCGCTCAGCCGCGAGGGCTGGCAAGTGGATCGATGAAACCGCAACGTGGCGGCGTGGGAAGGCGGACACAACGACAGCGGCCACGACGGCCGGCAGGAGTTCGCCGCGCGCCATGCTTATTCGAAGAAGGAACGGGAGGGCCGGCTTGCCGGCCGGTGGCGCTTGACGCGCGCCGCGCCTGACTGCACCCAGACGCGGACATTGTGCTGGCGCTTGAACCACAGCGGACGCGCGCCCTGCTTGACGCGCCAGCTCTTGCGCCCGTTGTGCGCCTTGTGCGCCGCGTCCCAGCTGGGCACGAAACCGGCGCCGGCATCGCTGCCGCTGAGGCCGCTGGTGCCGCCGCTGGCCTCGGCGCCGCCGAGCGCTTCGTTGAGCGCCTGGGTCTGCTCGCTGACTTCCTTGTGGATAGTGCGCTCGACATCGCGCGCGGCGTCCTCGAATTCCGTGCGCATCTTGCGCAGTTCTTCCAGTTCGACCTCGCGGCTGACTTCGGCCTTGACGTCGTTGATGTAGCGCTGCGCACGGCCGACCAGTGCGCCCACCGTGCGCGCGACCTTGGGCAGCCGTTCGGGACCGATCACGATCAGTGCCACGGCGCCGATCAGCGCCAGCTTGGAAATGCCGAGATCAATCATGCGGACACATCATGCGGACAAAATGCGGAATAGCGCGGGCGCGCAACGACACGCGCAGCGAGGATTGCGTGGAAGGGAAGGCACACCGCCGGCTTATTGCTGGCGGGATTTTTCCTTGGCGTCGACGTCGATGGTGGTGGAATCGCGCAGTTCCTTGGACGCACCCGGCTGGGCGCCCTTGTCTTCGCCGTCCTTCATGCCGTCCTTGAAGCCCTTGACCGCGCCGCCCAGGTCCTGGCCGATATTGCGCAGCTTCTTGGTGCCGAACACCAGCATGACGATCACCAGCACGATCAGCCAGTGCCAAATGCTAAACGAACCCATCTCTTGCTCCTGATGCAGCCGCGGGCGCAATCATTGATGCCCGGACCCGTTGTTCCGTCCCGTGATGGCCGCGCCGGGCGACGGTTGCCGGCACAGCTTCTGCCCGGGCGTTGCCGCCGCGGACACTCCCTGCCAAGGCCGCCCGGTCAGGGCAGCGGTCCCTTCCAGGCGTGGCGCGGACCACCGAGCACATGCAGGTGCAGGTGGTAGACCTCCTGTCCGCCGTCCGGACCGGTGTTGATCACCGTCCGGAAGCCGTTGGAACAGCCGGCCGCGCGCGCCAGTTCAGGCACCTTCAGCATCATTCTAGCAAGCAGCTCTCCTTCGCCGGCGCCGCAATCGGCCAGCGAGTCGACATGTGCCTTGGGAATGACCAGCAAGTGTACCGGGGCCTTAGGATGGATATCGTGGAAAGCCAGCATGTCGTCGTCTTCATAGACTTTGTTCGACGGCAGCTGGCCGGCCACGATCTTGCAGAAGATGCAATTATCCTGAGCGTTCATGAAAATTTCATTGCGACGGCCGCGGCCGCGGTGACCGCCTGAGGCATCGGCCGGCCCGACATCAGAATTGCTGGTCCGGGTACATCGGCTTGCTGTCGTTCAGATACAGCCAGCCCTTGACGATACGATACAGCATCCACAGCGACAGCACGCCCCACACGGCAAAGGCCAGCGGCATCAGTACGACTGTCGCGAACAGCACCCCGCCCAGCACGCCCCAGGCCACCGACCACCAGAACGAGCGGATCTGCCAGGCGAAGTGCGAGGCATACAGCGATCCGCGGGCGTCGTCGCGCTTGACATAGTCAATCACGATGGCGATCAGCGCGGTGATGCCGCCGGTGAGCCAGAAGATCGCATACAGCGCGTAAAGGATGTGCAGCAGCTTGCGCAGGCCGCCCAGCTGTTCGCCGCTGGGAGTGGTGACCTGCCCGGTGTAGTCGTTCGCCATCATCGCCCTCGGTTGGAAGCCTGCCTTGCGGCAAGCGGGAAACCGGCCGGCACCCGCGCCGGCTAGTCCTTGCGCCGGGCCTTTTCTTCCAGGCCGGACAGCCCCTCGCGCCGCGCCAGCTCGTTGACCACGTCAGCCGGCGTCAGGCCGAAGTTTGCCAGCAGCACCATGCTATGGAACCACAGGTCGGCCACTTCGTAGACTACCTTGCCGGCCGCGGGGCCGCTTTCGCCGGCGGCGCGCGCGTCCTTGGCGGCCATCACGGTCTCGGTGGCTTCCTCGCCGATCTTCTTCAGGATGGCGTCGTCGCCCTTGCTGAACAGGCGCGCCACGTAAGACTTGTCCGGGTCGCCGCCGTTGGCGGGCTTGCGCGATTCCAGCACCTCGGCCAGGCGCGCCAGGACATCGTTGCTGCTGAGTGCGTTGTCGCTCATGGCTTGGTGTAGATCTGGGCAGGGTCCTTCAGCACCGGCTCGACCGTCTGCCAGTCGCCGGCGTCCGCATCGCCCTCGAATTTCTGGAAGAAGCAGGAATGGCGCCCGGTATGGCAGGCGATGCTGTCGATTTGCGTCACCTTCAGCAGCACCACGTCTTCATCGCAATCCAGACGGATCTCGTGCACCTTCTGCACGTGGCCCGATTCCTCGCCCTTGTGCCACAGGCGCTTGCGCGAGCGCGACCAGAACACGGCCTCGCCCAGCTCCACGGTGCGCAGCAGCGCCTCGCGGTTCATGAACGCGAACATCAGCACGTCGTTCGAGCCGACTTCCTGCACGATCACCGGCACCAGGCCGTTGTCGTCCCATTTCACTTTGTTGAGCCACTTCTTCGGCATGATCAGATCCGCACGGGTATGCCCTCGCGGGCCATGAATGCCTTGGCTTCGCCCACGGTGTGCTGGCCGTAGTGGAAGATGCTGGCGGCCAGCACCGCGTCGGCGCGGCCCCGGGTGATGCCGTCGGCCAGGTCCTGCAGGCCGCCGACGCCGCCCGAGGCGATCACCGGCACCGGTACCGCGTCGCTGACCGCGCGGGTCAGCTCCAGGTCGAAGCCGCTGCGGGTGCCATCGCGGTCCATGCTGGTCAGCAAGATCTCGCCGGCGCCACGCGTGGCCATCTCGCGTGCCCATTGCACCGCATCCAGCCCGGTCGCCTTGCGCCCGCCGTGGGTGAAGACCTCCCAGCGCGGCGCTTCGCCGGGGGCGGAGCTGCGCTTGGCGTCGATCGCCACCACGATGCACTGCGAGCCATAGCGTGCGGCGGCGTCCGACACCAGCTGCGGGTTGGCGATCGCCGACGAATTGACGCTGATCTTGTCTGCGCCGGCATTGAGCAGGCGCCGCACGTCTTCGACGGTACGCACGCCGCCGCCGACCGTCAGCGGGATGAACACCTGCGAGGCGACGTCCTCGATGATATGCAGCATCAGGTCACGCCCGTCGCTGGTCGCGGTGATGTCGAGGAATGTGATTTCGTCGGCGCCCTGCTCGTCATAGCGGCGCGCGATTTCCACGGGATCGCCCGCGTCGCGCAGCTCGACAAAGTTGACGCCCTTGACCACCCGCCCGTTGGTCACGTCCAGGCAGGGGATGATACGTTTGGCTAGCATGAGATTCCTTGTCCGCCACCGCTGCCGTGCCGGCAGCGGCCGGGCGGCCGCGCCCACGGCGCCGTTGCCTTATTGCCCGTCGCGCAGCTTGTCAGCGCGCGCCTGCGCGTCGGCAAAGTTGAGGTCGCCGGAGTAGATAGCGCGGCCGCAGATGACCCCTTCCACGCCCTCGCCCTCCACCGCGCACAGGTTGTCGATATCGGCCAGGTTGGACAGCCCGCCGCTCGCGATCACCGGGATCGACATCGATTGCGCCAGCTTGACGGTGGCATCGATATTGATTCCCTGCAGCATGCCGTCGCGGCCGATGTCGGTGTAGATGATGGCCTCGACGCCGTAGTCTTCGTACTTGCGCGCCAGGTCCGCCACCTCGTGGCCGGTCAGCTTGCTCCAGCCGTCGGTGGCCACCTTGCCGTCCTTGGCATCGAGTCCGACGATGATATGGCCGCCGAAGGCCGAGCAAGCGTCCTTCAGGAACCCGGGGTTCTTCACCGCCGCGGTGCCGATGATGACGTACGAGAGCCCGTCGTCGAGCCAGCGCTCGATGGTGTTCAGGTCGCGGATGCCGCCGCCCAGTTGCACCGGGATCTCGTCGCCGACCTCGGCGATGATGGACTTGATGGCCGCCTCGTTGCGGGGCTTGCCCACGAACGCGCCGTTCAGGTCCACCAGGTGCAGGCGGCGGGCGCCCTGCTCCACCCAGTGGCGTGCCATGGCGGCGGGATCTTCGGAAAAGACGGTGGCCTGGTCCATGTCGCCTTGTTTGAGGCGTACACACTGACCGTCCTTCAGGTCGATGGCCGGAATGAGCAACATATGCGTGACGAGGGTGGTTGAGTGAGTGAGATTGAGCGAGACCGGCACGTGCCGGTCAGGTCGGGTCGATAGTCAATCGGAAACAGGTCAGGTGCCGGGTCGGTCAGCGGTCGAGGATCGGGTCAACAAGCGAAAACAAGCGAATCGCGAATCGGCAAGCTGCGCTTCAGGGATTCCAGTGGACGAAGTTCCGGTACAGCTGCAGGCCCAGGGCCGCGCTTTTCTCGGGGTGGAACTGCGTGGCGAAAATATTATCGCGCGCTACCGCGCTGGTAAACACGACTCCGTATTCCGTTTCGCCGGCAATATGGGCCGGATCCTGCGCCTGCACATAGTAGCTGTGGACGAAATAGAACCAGCTGTCATCCGGGATACCGTTCCACAGCGGGTGCGGCCTGGCCTGGCGCACCCGGTTCCAGCCCATCTGCGGCACCTTGAAACGCGAGCCGTCGGGCTGCGTCATGCCATCCAGCGCAAACCGCACCACCTGGCCGGGCATCAGGGCCAGCGCCGGAGTGCGATCCATGCCGGCCCGGCTTTCCGTGCTGAATTCGAACAGCATCTGCTCGCCCACGCACACGCCCAGCATCGGCTTGCTCGCGGCGGCCTCGACCACCGCTTGCTCCAGCCCGGACGCGCCCAGCGCCGACATGCAGTCGGGCATTGCGCCCTGCCCGGGCAGCACCACGCGGTCCGCCGCGCGAATGCCTTCGGGCGCATCCACCACCCGGACATCGGCTTCCGGTGCCGCGGCGCGCAGCGCCTGCGCCACCGAGCGCAGGTTGCCCATGCCGTAATCCACAATTGCTATGGTAGTCATGATTTCAAAACAGGCAACAATGTCTTCAGCCCGTCCACGATGAATTCCACGGCCAGCGCCGACAGGATCAAGCCCATCAGGCGCGTGCCGATATTGATGCCGGTACGCCCGATCACCCGGGCGATCGGGTCCGCCGCGCGGAACACCAGGTACACCACCGAACCCAGCAGCACGCCGATGCCGACCAGGATCAGCAGCTGGTACCAGTGCTGGGTCTTGCCGGCATAGACGATTACCGTGCTGATCGAGCCGGGCCCGGTCAGCAGCGGCAATGCCAGCGGCACCACCGCGATGCTCGAGCGCGCTTCGGCCTCATCCTCTTCCTCGGGCGTGGCCTTGGTGCGGCTGGTTTGCGCATTCAGCATGTTCATGGCCATCATGATCATGATGAGTCCGCCGCCCACCTGCAGCGAGGCCACCGAGATATTGAAGAACTCGATGATCTGCTGCCCCAGCAACGCCGACACCGCAACCACGATCGCGACCGAGATCGATGCGATCTTGATGGTATGCCGCTTTTCCGCTTCAGTCTGCTGCGTGGTCAGGCTGATGAAGAACGGGATCGCCCCGATCGGGTTGATCAACGCCAGCAGCGAGATAAACGACTTGAGCGTATCCATCGGTTGCGGTTGCCAGCATCGCTGGCCGTATTGGCTAGAGAGGTGGGCGGGCGCCGCAACCAGCCGGCACGCCTACGGGTTCAGGGTGTTCAGAGCGTACCCTTGGTCGACGGGATCGTATTCGCCGCGCGCGGATCCAGTTCCACCGCCATGCGCAGCGCCCGGCCAAAAGCCTTGAACACGGTCTCGCACTGGTGATGGGCGTTGATGCCGCGCAGGTTGTCGATATGCAGCGTGACGCCGGCATGGTTGACGAAGCCGCGGAAGAACTCGATGGTCAGGTCCACGTCGAAACTGCCCACGCGCGCACGCGTGAACGGAACATGGAACTCCAGGCCGGGGCGGCCGGAGAAGTCGATCACCACGCGCGACAGGCATTCGTCCAGCGGCACGTAGCTGTGGCCGTAGCGGGTGATGCCCTTCTTGTCGCCGATGGCCCTGGCTACCGCCTGGCCGAGCGTGATGCCCACGTCTTCCACCGTATGGTGGTCATCGATATGCGTGTCGCCGGTGGCTTCGACCTCCAGGTCGAACATGCCATGCCGGGCGATCTGGTCGAGCATGTGGTCGAGGAACGGCACGCCCGACGCCAGCTTCTGGCGGCCGCTGCCATCGAGATTGAGGGAAACGCGGATTTGCGTTTCCGAAGTATTGCGGGTGACCTCTGCAACACGCATGGTGTTAATCCTGCAGCGACGCTGCGAATGCCTCAAGGAACTGCGCGTTTTCTTCGGGCGTGCTGACCGTGACGCGCAGACAATTGGCCAGCAACGGGTGCATTTTACTCACGTTCTTGATCAATACCTTCCGCGCCAGCAGGCGCTCGAAGGTCTGTGCGGCATCCGGCACGCGCGCCAGCAGGAAATTGGCGGCGCTCGGGAACACGGTGACCCCGGGCTGCGCCGCCATGCCGTCGGCTACGCGCGTGCGCTCGGCACGCAGTTGCGCGGCCTGTTCGTCCAGCACCGCCACATGCTCGAGCGCGAACAGCGCCGCGGCCTCGGTCAGCACGTTGACGTTATAGGGCGGGCGCACCTTGTCCAGCTGCGCCAGCCATTCCGGCGCGCCGGCCAGGTAGCCCAGGCGGATGCCGGCCAGGCCGAGCTTCGATACGGTGCGCATCACCAGCAGGTTGCCGAAGTCCGTCAGGCGCGGCATCCAGCTGTGCTGGGCGAACGGCTGGTAGGCCTCGTCGACCACCACCAGGCTGTTGCAGACCTCGCCTTGCGCAGCGCGGATGATGGCCTCCATGTCGGCGGCGTCGAACAGGTTGCCGGTGGGGTTGTTCGGATAGGCCAGGTAAATGATGGCGGGCTGCTGCGCGGCCATCGCCGCCAGCATGGCGGCACGGTCCAGCGTGAAATCGTCGCGCAGCGGCACGCCGACGAACTGCAGGCCGGCAAACTGCGCCGACATCGCGTACATGACAAAGCCGGGCACCGGTGCCATCACCTTCGCGCCCGGTTTGGCCGCGGCCAGCGCCAGCATGCTGATGAGTTCGTCCGAGCCGTTGCCGAGCAGCACCTCCATGCCGGCCGGCACCTGCATCACGCGCTTGAGCGCGGCGCGCAGCGCTTCGCTGCTCGGCACCGGGTAGCGGTTCAGCGCCACCTCGCCCAGCCGCTCGGCCAGTTGCTGGCGCAACCGGGGCGGCAGGCGGTACGGGTTCTCCATTGCGTCGAGCTTGACCAGACCGTGCGAATCCGGCACGTGGTAGGCGCCCATGGCGCGCACGTCGTCACGGATGATGCGTTCGATCAGGGAGGGCTCTACGGCTGACATGGGAACTCCTGGTTTGACTGCGTTGGTTCAGTAAATCAACTGCGCTTGAAACGGTATTCCGCGCTGCGGGCGTGGGCCTGCAGGCCTTCGCCATAGGCCAGTTCGGCGGCGATCTGGCCCAGCATCTGAGCCCCCCCTTCGCTCACCTCGATCAGGCTCGAGCGTTTCTGGAAGTCATAGACGCCCAGCGGCGACGAGAAGCGCGCGGTGCGCGAGGTCGGCAGCACGTGGTTGGGTCCGGCGCAGTAGTCGCCCAGCGACTCGCTCGTATAGCGGCCCATGAAGATGGCGCCGGCGTGGCGGATCTTCTCGCTCCACTGGCGCGGGTTCTCGGCCGAGATCTCCAGGTGTTCCGGCGCGATCGCGTTGGCGATCTCGCAGGCTTCTTCCATGTCGCGCACCTTGATCAGCGCCCCACGGCCGGACATCGACGCGGCAATCACCTCGCGCCGCGGCATGGTGCCGAGCTGGCGCTGGATGCTGGCTTCCACGCGCGCGATGTAGTCCGAATCCGGGCACAGCAGGATCGACTGCGCCAGTTCATCATGCTCGGCCTGCGAGAACAGGTCCATCGCCACCCAGTCGGGATCGGTGGCGCCATCGCAGATCACCAGGATCTCGGACGGGCCGGCGATCATGTCGATGCCGACGGTGCCGAACACGCGGCGCTTGGCCGCGGCGACATAGGCATTGCCGGGGCCGACGATCTTGTCGACCTGCGGCAGCGTCGCGGTGCCGTAGGCGAGCGCGCCGACCGCCTGGGCGCCGCCGATGGTGAACACGCGGTCGACGCCGGCGATCTGCGCCGCGGCCAGCACCAGTTCATTGCGTACGCCGCCGGGCGTGGGCACGACCATGATGATTTCCTTCACGCCCGCCACGCGCGCGGGGATCGCATTCATCAGCACCGACGACGGGTAGGCGGCCTTGCCGCCCGGCACGTAGATGCCGACGCGGTCCAGCGGCGTCACCTTCTGGCCCAGCATGGTGCCGTCGGCCTCGGTGTATTCCCAGCTGTGGCTGCCGCATTCGATCTTCTGCTTCTCGTGGTAGGCGCGCACGCGCGCTGCGGCCGCCTCCAGCGCGGCGCGGCGCTTGGGCTCGAGGTCTTCGAGCGCGGCTTCGAGCTGCTGCTGCGAGACCTCGAGCGCGCCCATCGACGCTGCTTCGACGCGGTCGAAGCGGCGCGTGTATTCCAGCACCGCGGCATCGCCGCGCGCCTTCACGTCGGCCAGGATCTGCGCGGCGGCGCGATCGATGGCCTCGTCCTCGCCAGCCTCGAAGGCCAGCACCTGGCGCAGCGCCTCGGCAAAGCCCGGCTCGCTGGAATCGAGCCGGCGGATCGGCAGGCTTTCCATTTCGGTTGGGTTCATGACTTCTGTTCCTGTCAGGCGGCGACCCGGCCTCAGGCCAGCGCCGCCGAAGCGCGCTCGAAGGCGTCGAGGATCGGTGCCAGCCGCTCGCGCTTGAGTTTGAGCGCGGCCTGGTTCACCACCAGCCGCGACGAGATCTGCACGATCTCTTCCACTTCCACCAGATTGTTGGCGCGCAGCGTGCTGCCGGTGCTGACCAGGTCGACGATGGCATCGGACAGGCCCACCAGCGGGCCCAGCTCCATCGAACCGTACAGCTTGATCAGGTCGACGTGAACGCCCTTTTTCGCAAAATGCTCGCGCGCGGTCTGCACGTACTTGGTCGCCACGGCCAGGCGCGCGCCCTGGCGCACGGCCTTGGCGTAGTCAAAGCCGGCCGGCACCGCCACCGACAGGCGGCAGCGCGCGATGTTGAGGTCGATCGGCGCATACAGGCCGGCCATGCCGCTTTCCATCAGCACGTCCTTGCCGGCCACGCCGAAGTCGGCCGCGCCGTACTGCACGTAGGTCGGCACGTCCGAGGCGCGCACGATCACCACGCGCACCGCCGGATCGGAAGTCGGCAGGATCAGCCTGCGCGAGGCCTCGGGATCCTCGGTGACGCGGATGCCGGCCGCTTCCAGCAGCGGCAGCGTCTCGGTGAAGATGCGGCCCTTGGACAGCGCCAGCGTCAGCTGGTTGGGCGATGCGTTGAAAGCGGGGCTCATCGTGCTTCAGTCCTTGGTGCTCAGGCAATGCGGCGGATCTTCGCGCCCACTGCCGACAGCTTGTCTTCCATGCGGTCGTAGCCGCGGTCCAGGTGGTAGATGCGGTCGATCACGGTTTCGCCCTCGGCCACCAGGCCGGCGATCACCAGGCTGGCCGAGGCGCGCAGGTCGGTCGCCATCACGTTGGCGCCCGACAGGCGCGGCACGCCGTTGACCACCGCGGTGTTGCCTTCGACGGTGATGTCGGCGCCCAGGCGGTTCAGTTCCTGCACGTGCATGAAGCGGTTTTCGAAGATGGTCTCGGTCACGCGCGCGGTGCCTTCGGCGACCGCATTCAGGGCCATGAACTGGGCCTGCATGTCGGTCGGGAAGGCCGGGTATTCGGAGGTGCGGAAGCTCACCGCGCGGGCGCGGTGCGGCATCGCCAGGCGGATCCAGTCGGCGCCGGTCTCGAGGCGCGCGCCGGCTTCGCGCAGCTTGTCGAGCACGGTGTCGAGGATCTCGGGCTGCACGCCGCGCAGCACCAGGTCGCCCAGCGTCGCGGCGGCCGCGCACAGGAAGGTGCCGGCCTCGATCCGGTCGGCGATGACGCTGTGGCTGGCGCCGTGCAGGCGCTCGACGCCGTGCACCACCAGGCGGTCGGTGCCGATGCCGTCGATCTTCGCGCCCATCTTGACCAGCAGCTGGGCCAGGTCGGTCACCTCGGGCTCGCGCGCGGCGTTTTCCAGCACGGTCTCGCCTTCGGCGAGGGTCGCCGCCATCAGCAGGTTCTCGGTGCCGGTCACGGTGATCATGTCGGTGACCACGCGCGCGCCCTTCAGGCGCTTGGCGCGGGCATGGATAAAGCCATGCTCGATGGTGATCTCGGCGCCCATCGCCTGCAGGCCCTTGATGTGCTGGTCGACCGGGCGCGCGCCGATGCCGCAGCCGCCCGGCAGCGACACGCGGGCCTCGCCGAAGCGCGCCACCAGCGGTCCCAGCACCAGGATCGAGGCGCGCATGGTCTTGACCAGCTCGTACGGGGCCTCGAGCACGTTGACGTCGGCGCCGTTCAGGGTCACGCGCGCGCCGTCGAACTCGGCCTGCATCCCCATCTGGCGCAGCAGCTTGAGGGTGGTGCGCACGTCCTGCAGGTTCGGCACGTTGTCCAGCGCGACGGTATCGGCCGTCAGCAGGCCCGCGCACAGGATCGGCAGGGCGGCATTCTTGGCGCCCGAGACGCGGATTTCACCCTTGAGCGGGCCGTTGCCGTGAATCTGGAATTTGTCCATGTTCTATGGTTTGTTCCGGGCATGCGCCCGGCATCATTGTTCTGCGGCCGCGCCGGCGCGCGGCGCATGGTGCGTTACTTGCCTGCGTCCGCCTGCCACTCCGCAGGGGTCAGGGTCTTCATCGACAGCGCATGGATCTCGGCGCGCATGCGGTCGCCAAGCGCCGCGTAGACACGCTGGTGGCGCTGGATCAGCCGCTTGCCTTCGAATTCGTTGCTGACGATGGTGGCAAAGAAATGCTGGCCATCGCCCTCGACTTGCAGATGTTCGCAGGGCAGTCCTTGGGCAATGTAGTCCCTGACTTGTTCCGGTGTAGGCAGCATGGGGTTCTCTTCAGCGTGATTCAGCTTGATTCAACAGGGCCGGCCGCCGCTCAGTGGCGCAGCTTGTATCCGGACTTCAACAGGCGCAGCGCGAGCGCGGCCAGCACCACGAATGCCGATCCGACCACCGCCAGGCTGAACAGCGGCGACACGTCCGAGACGCCGAAGAAGCCATAGCGGAAGCCGTCGATCATGTAGAAGAACGGATTGGCATGGGACACCGCCTGCCAGAAGGCCGGCAGCGAATGGATCGAATAGAACACGCCGGACAGGAAGGTCGCCGGCATGATCAGGAAATTCTGGAACGCGGCCAGCTGGTCGAACTTCTCGGCCCAGATGCCGGCGATCAGGCCGAGCGTGCCCAGGATGCCCGCCCCCAGCAGCGCAAACACCAGGATCCAGCCGACGTTGGCGAAATGCAGGTTGGCGAACCACGCCGTCACCAGCAGCACGCCCAGGCCGACCGTCAGGCCGCGGATCACCGACGCCACCACGTAGGCGCCGAACATCTCCCAGTGCGACAGCGGCGGCAGCAGCACGAACACCAGGTTGCCGGTGATCTTCGACTGGATCAGCGACGAGGAACTGTTGGCAAACGCATTCTGCAGCACGCTCATCATCACCAGGCCAGGCACCAGGAAGGCGGTGTAGCTGATCTGGTCATAGACCTTGACCCGGTCTTCCAGCACATGGCCGAAGATCAGCAGGTACAGCACCGCGGTCAGCACCGGCGCGGCCACGGTCTGGAAGCTCACCTTCCAGAAGCGCAGCACTTCCTTGTACAGCAGCGTGCGGAAGCCCACCAGGCCACCCACGGCCATCGGGCCGAGGCGGGTGTCTTCCAGGATTTCGATCTCGCCAGGCTGCTTCATGCCGCGGCCTCCAGCGCCGGATCGGGCAGCGCGCCGGGCATATGCCCCTCGCGGCGCATGATCTGCACGAATACGTCTTCGAGGTCGGCCTTGTTGATTTCCATGTCTTCGATATCACAGCCCGCTTCGCGGCAGGCGGCCAGGATCGGTTCCACCGCCTGGTAGCCCGACAGCCGCAGCCGCACCGCGCGCTCGCCGGGGTTGGCCGGCATGCGCAGCGGCTCCAGCGCCGCCGGCAGGGCGCCGCGCGCGAAGGTCAGCACCAGCTGCAACCCGGCAAACTGCGTCAGCAGGTTGCTGGTGCGGTCCAGCGCCACCACTTCGCCGAACTTGAGCATGGCGATGCGGTCGCACAGGGCCTCGGCCTCTTCGAGGTAATGCGTGGTCAGGATGATGGTGTGCCCTTCGCGGTTCAGGCGCGAGATGAACTTCCACAGCGTTTGCCGCAACTCGACATCGACGCCGGCGGTGGGCTCGTCGAGCACGATCACCGGCGGGCGGTGCACCAGCGCCTGAGCTACCAGGACGCGCCGCTTCATGCCGCCGGACAGCTGGCGCATATTGGCATCGGCTTTCCCGGTCAGGTCCAGGTTGGCCATGATTTCGTCGATCCAGTCGTCGTTGCGGGTCAGGCCGAAATAGCCGGACTGCAGCCGCAGCGTCTCGCGCACCGTGAAGAACGGATCGAACACCAGCTCCTGCGGCACCACGCCCAGCATACGCCGCGCCATGCGGTAATCGGCGACGACATCGTGCCCCAGCACACTGACGCGGCCGGAATCGGCGCGATTCAGGCCGGCGAGGATCGAGATCAGCGTAGTCTTGCCGGCGCCGTTAGGCCCGAGCAGGCCGAAGAATTCGCCGCGTTCGACGGTGAAGCTGACGCCCTTGAGCGCCTGCAGGTTGCGGTAGCGCTTGCGAACGTCGTGGATTTCAATGGCTTTCATGGCCGATTGTTTGTGGCGGGTCCGGCTCTTTCGGGGCCGGCCGCCAGGAAATGGGGAGCAACTGCGTGCCCGGATATCCTGGTCCGGCATGGATCGGGCCGGCAACAGGCGGGGCGATGGGCGAACAACCCGGAATTATAGGGGATGCGGGGTCGGTCCCGCTTGATCCCCGCCGGTTTCGCCCCGGGGGCTCGGCGGCCGCGCCAGCGGTCGCCGCGGCATCGCGTGCGGCCGCCAGGCTGGCGACCGGCGATGCCGGATCAATGTCGGTGATGGTGTCGCGATGCGGTGGCGGCCAGCGCGGCCGCGCTGGCCAGGCCGAGCAGGCTGTCCACGCCGTACAGGCCGGCGAGTTGCGCCAGTTGCGGCGGCACGCCGCGCAGCACCAGCGCCTGGCCGCGCGCCACGGCGGCCCGTTGCCACGCCAGCAGCACGGCAACGGCAGCAGAGTCCACCTGCGCCAGGCCGGTGCAGTCCACCTCGACGTCGCCCTGCGCAACGCGCGCCAGTCCGTCTCGCAGCACAGTGGCGGCGTTCTGGTTGGTCAGCGAGTTGCCCGGTGAAAGCATGGCGTCAGCGGCCTGGATGCGTAGGAAAGAAAAAGGGACTTGAAACGAAGGCTCCCGCGTGGCACGGGAGCCTGTGTCACGAACGGCCATTGTAGTGCAACTCTGGCGCGCCGTGCTGCATTGCAGCGGGCGCACGGCAAGCGCGCCGCTCAGCTCTTGGCGTTCGCGAGCTGGCGGTTGCGGTCCTGCAGCGTCTTGATCACGCCGTCGACGCCCTGCTGGCCGACGATGGTGTTGAAGCTGCCCTTGTAGGCCTCGGTCAGCCATGCGCCCAGCACGTTGATGTCATAGACCTTCCAGCCCTGCGCGGTCTTTTCCAGGCGGTAGTCCATCTGGATCGGCTCGCCCTTGTTGATCACCTGGGTGCGGATGGTGGCATCGGTATCGTCGGCGGTGCCGCGGTACGGACGGTATTGCACGGTCTGGTCGCGGATCTGCGCGATGGCGCCGGCGTAGGTCCGGATCAGCAGGGTCTTGAATTCGTCGGTGATCTGCTTCTGCTGCTCGGGCGTGGCCTTGGACCAGTTGCGGCCCATGGCGATCTGCGTGGTCTTCTGGAAATTGGCGTTGGGGATGATCTTCTGTTCGACCAGCGCGGTAATCTTGCCGATATTGCCGGCCTGCATGTCCTTGTCGGCCTTCACGGTCGACATCACGTCATTGACCACGGCCTTGACCAGCCCGTCCGGGGTAGCCGCGTCCTGGGCCGATACCTGGGCCGATACCTGGGCCTGCGCGGTCCCCGCGAAGGCAACCGCCGTCAGGAGGGGGAGCAACAGTCGCTTGAGCATGTGAGATTTCCTTCTTTATCAAAGAGGTCGGGACCCATGCGCCGGCGCTCGATACGCACCTCGCAAGCACGGGTCCTTGCAGATTGGAACATAGCGGTGTCGTATGCGTTCCATCCAAAGCGCACCGTACACCACCTACAAACAATTTGTTTCAGCGGTCACAGCGCATTCACAGCGCCGGTGACGTGTTCATCGCCTCAGCGGAAGCGTACCCCTGGCAGGCCGCCCGGCAGGCCCGGCGGCACCGGCATGCTCTGCCCCTCCGGCTGGGTCTCGCCCGCGGCGCCGGGCTTGGGCGGCTCGGCGGCAGGGGCTGAAGCGCCATCCGCCGACGGAGCCGGTGCTGGCGACGGAGCCGGTGCTGCCGACGGAGCCGGTGCCGGTGCCGGTGCCGGTGCCGGCGTCGGTGCCGCACCGGCGTCGGCTGCTGCCGGCGCCGCGCCTTCGGCCTCGGCTTCGTCGTCGCCCCCCGGCGGATTGCCGTCGTAGATCAGGTACTGGCGCCGCTGCAGGTAGGAATCACGCAGGAACGAGTACTTGTCCAGCGCCGCCTGCTCCAGCAGGTTGCTGGCCCCCAGCAGCTGGGCGCGGCCGGCGACGATGCGCACCCCGACCAGCGAATTGCGCAGCGAAACCGGGTAGAAGTACGCCGACGGATCAGCCTGGCGGTCGACCAGCATGCCGGCGGTGTCGCGGAAGGTGCTCGGCCCGAACAGCGGCAGCACCAGGTACGGACCGGCCGGCACGCCCCACACGCCGAGAGTCTGGCCAAAGTCTTCCTTGTACTTGGGCAGGCCGGCCGGGGTTGCGATGTCAATCAGGCCGCCGATGCCCAGCACGGTGTTCATGGCCACGCGCATGGTGTCTTCGGCCGCGCGCGTCGGCTTGCCCTGCAGCAGGTTGTTCACCGCCGAATAGACATCGCTGACATTGGAGAAGAAGTTCTCCACCGCGCGCTGCACCGGCGTGGGCGTGTAGTCGGCATAGAGCTCGGCCACCGGGCGCAGGATGCCCTTGTCGAAGTCCTCGTTGATCTTGGAGACTTCGCGATTGAACGGCTCCAGCGGGTCTTTCGGGTTGGCAGTCGGCCCGGTGGCGCAACCGGCAAGCGCCGCCGCGGCGGCGGCCGTGGCCAGGATGGACCGGAGCGGGCGGGCGGGGCTCACTTGAGATCTCCAGCCGGGGCCGGCGCACTGGCACCGGTGGACGAGCCGCCGCCGGCATCGGCGGCCTTGTTGTACAGGAACTGCCCGATCAGGTTTTCGAGCACCACGGCAGACTGCGTCATGGTGATGCGCGCGCCGTTGGCCAGCATGGCGGTGTCGCCGCCGGCTTCCAGGCCGATGTACTGCTCGCCCAGCAGGCCCGAGGTCAGGATCTTGGCCGAGGTGTCCTTCGGAAACTGATAGCGCGTCTCCAGGCTCATCTCCACGGTGGCCTGGTAGGTCTTGTCGTCGAAGCGAATCGCCGCGACCCGCCCGACCACCACGCCCGCGCTCTTGACCGGCGCGCGCGGCTTGAGCCCGCCGATGTTGTCGAAGCGGGCCTGCACGCTATAGGTGTCCTGGAAGCTGAAGGCGCTCATGTTTCCCGCCTTGAGGGCCAGGAAGAGCAAGGCGACGAAGCCTGCCACCACAAACAGCCCCACCCAGAAATCGAGTGTGTTCTTTTTCATTGGAATCTCTTTCTTCAACCCCGTAGTGTCTGTCGCTGCCTAGTTGGCGCTGCGTGTTGTCGTACTTCCTGCATGGTCGTCACGGGGGCCGCCTCAGTTGCTGAACATCAGCGCCGTCAGCAGGAAATCCAGCCCCAGCACCGCCAGCGACGCGATCACCACGGTGCGGGTGGTCGCGCGCGAGACGCCTTCCGGCGTGGGCTTGGCCTCGAACCCCTGGTACAGCGCAATGAACGTCACCGCGATGCCAAAGATAAAGCTCTTGATGACGCCATTGAGCACGTCGGCGCGCACATCGACGCCACCCTGCATCTGCGACCAGAAGGCGCCGGCGTCGACGCCGATCAGTTGCACCCCGACCACGTAGCCGCCCAGGATGCCCACCGCGCTGAAGATCGCGGCCAGTACCGGCATGGCGATCACGCCCGCCCAGAAGCGCGGCGCCACCACGCGCTGCAGCGGGTTCACCGCCATCATTTCCATGGCGGTAAGCTGCTCGCCCGCTTTCATCAGGCCGATCTCGGCGGTCAGCGAAGTGCCGGCGCGGCCGGCGAACAGCAGCGCGGTCACCACCGGGCCCAGCTCGCGCACCAGTGACAGCGCCACCAGCAGCCCCAGCGCCTGCTCGGAGCCGTAGCGGTTGAGCGTGTAGTAGCCCTGCAGGCCCAGCACGAAGCCGACGAACAGGCCCGACACCGCGATGATCACCAGCGACAGGTTGCCGACGAAGAAGACCTGGTCGGTCACCAGCCGGAAGCGGCGCAGCAGTGCCGGCGACAGTGCCAGCACGGCCAGGAACATGCGCGTGGCGTGGCCCAGCCCGGAAATGCTGCGGCGCACGGCCGCGCCGATGGCGCTGAAGAAGTCCGTCAGGAAGCCGGTCATCGCCCCTCTCCGACGAAATCCTCGGTCAGCGACGGTCCGGCATAGTGGAACGGCACCGGGCCGTCAGCCTCGGCGTGGACGAACTGATGCACGAACGGATCGGTGGAGGCGCGCAGGGCCTCGGGCGTGCCTTCGGCGGCGATGCGCCCGTCGGCAATGAAATAGACGTAGTCGGCGATCTGGAAGGTCTCGTGCACGTCGTGCGAGACGATGATGGTGGTGGCGCCGAGCGCGTCGTTGAGGCTGCGGATCAGCCGCGCGGTCAGGCCCAGCGAGATCGGATCCAGGCCGGCGAAAGGCTCGTCATACATCAGCAGCGCCGGATCCAGCGCGATCGCGCGCGCCAGCGCCACGCGCCGCGCCATGCCGCCGGAGATCTGCGACGGCATCAGGTCGCGCGCGCCGCGCAGCCCGACCGCGTTGAGCTTCATCAGCACCAGGTCGCGGATCATCGACTCGGGCAGGTCGGTGTGCTCGCGCAGCGGGAAGGCCACGTTGTCGAACACCGACAGGTCGGTAAACAGCGCGCCGAACTGGAACAGCATGCCCATCTGCCGGCGCACGGCGTACAGGCCGGCGCCGTCGAGCCGGTGGATGTCCGTGCCGGCAAAGCGCACCGCGCCCGACTGCGGCCGCACCTGGCCGCCGATCAGCCGCAGCACCGTGGTCTTGCCGCAACCCGAACCGCCCATCACCGCGATCACCTTCCCGCGCGGGAATTGCATGGTCAGGCCGGACAGGATCGGCTTGCCGTGGTCCGCGTAGGCGAAATCCACCGCAGTCAGTTCGACAAGGTTTTGAGGAGAATCGGTCACGTGGGCACCGGTCAGGACAGGGGCGCATTATAAGGTGTACTACCTAGCCCTGCTGGCACCGTGTGCCTCGCGCCACATGAAACGATCCTGTTGCGCCTCAGAATTCTCCTGGACGTCCGGCTATCTGGCCGATTTCCGCTGGAAGGCCAGTAATCTCCCACCCGGCCGCAGTGCGGCTCAGGGCTCCTGCGCGATCGGCACGTCCTTCAGGATGACCTGCCACTGGATCGATTCCGAGCGGATTGCGGTGGCAAACGCCTCTGGCGAGTCGCGCAGCGGCGTCAGGCCGGCGGCCTGCAGGCGCGAGCGCACCTCGCGCTCCGACATCACGTCGTCCAGTTCCCCGGCCAGTCGCGCCACGATCGCGCGCGGCGTCCTGGCGGGCGCCATCACGCCAAACCAGGCCGCCGCGGCGTAGCCGTCCTGCCCGGATTCCTGCAGCGTCGGCACCAGCGGTGCCAGTTGCGACCGCGCCACGCCGGTCACGCCGACCAGCCGCAGTCCGCCGCTCTTGACCTGGCTCTGGACCGCCGCGAACGAACAGAAGCAGGCGCTGATCCGGCCGGCCAGCATCTCCTGCACCACCGCGGCCTCGCCCTTGCCGGTGACCAGCGGCACGCCGCCGCGCAGGCCGCGCACCGCGTATTCGGCGTACAGGTGCGAAGGGCTGCCGGGCTGGCCGTAGCCGTAGCTGTAGGAACCGGGACTCGACCTGACCGCGGTCATCCATTGCTCCGGGGTGCGCATCGGCAGCCGGGCATCGATTACCAGGAACAGCGGCGTGGTGGCGACACGCGCCACCGGCGTCAAATCGCGCACGACGTCGTAGGGCACCGGCTCCAGCCCCGGCTGGATCAGCATGTTGGCCTGGTGGAACAGCAGCGTATGGCCGTCGGAGCTGGCCTTGGCGACGACATCGCCAGCGATGGTGCCGGCGCTGCCAGGACGGTTGTCGACCTCGACCGGCACGCCGAGCCTGGCCGACAGGCGCTCGGCCAGCATCCGCGCCACGGCGTCGGCGACACCGCCGGCAGGGAACGGCACGATCAACCGCATCGGGCGGTCAGGGAACGTCATGCTGCGCGCCAGCGGCTGGCTGCCGGCATGCGCGGGCCTGGCCGGCACGGCGAACGCCAGCGTGGCGCAGCCCAGCGCGTACAGGCACAGCACGGGCGGGAGCCAGCGCCGGGCGGCGGCGACCGCGGGCAGGCGCGGCGCGAACTTCGCTTTACCTCGCCAAAGCCGCGACAACTTGCGCACTTCGGACATCGATTTCCTCCGACCCGTCTCCTGAGGAGGCGGCAAACTGGTTCTGGGGAAAAAGGATTGACGAGGCAGTTTCCGTTAATTGTTTTTGAAAATTGTAAGGACAATGCCCGGGCCGCCACAGGCACGTAAACCATAGCCGGGAGAACCCTGAAAGCCTTGCTGGGCCTTGCCAAATGCGCCCTCGCGGAAGGCCCGGGCGGGGCCCGCGGCTATAATCCGCCGATGACGAAATTCACCGTGCGGCCCATGGTCTGGTCCGACCTGCCGGCCGTGCTGGCGGTGCAGGCCAGCTGCTATCCCGAGGGCCTGCTGGAAAGCCAGGCGGCCCTGGCCAGCCGGCTGGCGCTGTCGCCGGCCACCTGCTGGGTCGCGCACGAGCCCGCGCAGCGCGGCACACTTGCCGCCTACCTGTTCGCCCACGCCTGGCCCGAAGACAGCCTGCCGCCGCTGGACGGCCTGCTCGACGATGGCTGGCGCCAGCACGCCGCCCCGGACACCCTGACCTGGTTCGTGCACGACATGGCCGTGGCCCCGGCCGGCCGCGGCGCAGGGCTGGCGCCGCGCCTGTACGCGGCGGCGCAGGCGGCGGCGCACGGCGCCGGGCTGCGCCGCTCGCGGCTGATCGCGGTGCAATCCGCGGCGTCGTGGTGGCGCAGGCTCGGCTACGCCCCGCTGCCGGCGCAAATGGCCGCGCGGCATGCCGGCAAACTGGCGGCATACGGCGCCAGCGCGGTGCTGATGGAGCGAACGCTGGCCGGCTGAACGCCGCCATCGCCCAGAAAAAAAACCCGCCGGCTTGCGCCAGGCGGGCTTCTTGTTGCGGCGCCGAGGCCGGATCAGCGCGGCAGGTCGCTATGCCCCATCAGGAACGCGTCGACCGAACGCGCGGCCTGGCGGCCTTCGCGGATCGCCCATACCACCAGCGACTGGCCACGGCGCACGTCGCCGGCGGCGAACACCTTGGGCACGTTGGTGTGGTAGGCACGCTCGCCTTCGGTCGAGGCCTTGGCGTTCTTGCGCGCGTCGGTGTCGACGCCGAACGCTTCCAGCATCGAACCCACCGGGTTGGTAAAGCCCATCGCCAGCAGCACCAGGTCGGCCGGCAGGATGAACTCGCTGCCTTCCACTTCCTGCATGCGGCCATCCTTCCATTCGACGCGGCAGGCCTTCAGCGCGGTGACCTTGCCGTTCTCGCCGATGAATTCCTTGGTGGCGACCGACCAGTCGCGCTCGCAGCCTTCGTCGTGCGACGACGAGGTGCGCAGCTTGATCGGCCAGTACGGCCACACCAGCGGCTTGTTCTCTTCTTCCGGCGGCTGGGGCAGCAGTTCGAACTGGGTCACCGAGGTGGCGCCGTGGCGGTTGGACGTGCCGACGCAATCGGAGCCGGTATCGCCGCCGCCGATCACGATCACGTTCTTGCCCTCGGCGCGGATCTCGTTGGCGCCGTCGCCGGCCACTTCCTTGTTCTGCGGAATCAGGAATTCCAGCGCGAAGTGGATCCCGGCCAGGTCGCGGCCCGGCACCGGCAGGTCGCGCGGCACTTCCGACCCGCCCGCCAGCACCACGGCGTCGAACTGTTCCATCAAGGCCTGCGCCGAGATCGTTTCACGCGCGTAGTTCTTGATGCCGGCCGGCAGCTCGCCATCGGTCACCATGACGCCGGCGCGGAAGGTCACGCCTTCGGCCTGCATCTGTTCCATGCGGCGGTCGATCAGCGACTTCTCCATCTTGAAGTCGGGGATGCCGTAGCGCAGCAGGCCGCCGATGCGGTCGTTCTTCTCGAACACGGTCACGTCATGGCCGGCGCGTGCCAGCTGCTGCGCGGCGGCCATGCCGGCGGGGCCGGAGCCGACCACGGCGACGGTCTTGCCGGTCTTGTGGCGCGGCAGCTGGGGGGCAACCCAGCCCTCTTCCCAGGCCTTGTCGATGATGGCGTGCTCGATCGACTTGATGCCCACGGGCAGTTCGTTGATGCCCAGCGTGCAGGCAGCCTCGCACGGCGCCGGGCAGATGCGGCCGGTGAACTCGGGGAAGTTGTTGGTCTGGTGCAGCACCTCGATCGCCGACTTCCAGTCCTGGCGGTACACCAGGTCGTTGAAGTCGGGGATGATGTTGTTGACCGGGCAGCCGTTGTTGCAGAACGGGATGCCGCAGTCCATGCAGCGCGCACCCTGGAGCTTCGCTTCGCTGTCGGACAGCGCGAACACGAATTCCTTGTAGTGCTTCACGCGCTTGACTACCGGTTCGTAGCCCTCATTCTGGCGCGGAAATTCGAGAAAGCCAGTCGCCTTACCCATGTTGCGTCCTTGGTCATGCTGCGCGGGACCGGCGGCTTCGCCGGCCCTGCGGTGGGGTCAGTATCTTGTCAGGGCCGCTGCGCTTGCCGCGGCCCATCGCTGCTTGGTTGCGCGCTGCTCAGGCCGCGATGGCTTCGCGGTCGCTGTCGCGGGCTGCCTGTTCCTTGGCGTACATCTCGCCCAGCGCGCGCTTGTACTCGGTCGGGAAGACCTTGACGAACTTGCGGCGTGCCGTGGTCCAGTCAGCCAGCAGCGCCTTGGCGCGCTCGGAACCGGTGTAGCGGAAGTGCTGCTCGATCAGGTTGCGCAGGATGACTTCATCCAGCACGCGCTTGCCGTCGACCTTGTGCCACGAAGCCTGGGGCTGGCCCTTCTCCTGGTCGGCCGAGGCCAGCACCGCTTCCAGCGCCACCATCGAGGTGTTGCAGCGCTTGTCGAACAGGCCATCCTCGTCATAGACGTAGGCCACGCCGCCCGACATGCCGGCCGCGAAGTTGCGCCCGGTGCCGCCCAGCACCACCACCGTGCCGCCGGTCATGTACTCGCAACCGTGGTCGCCGGTCCCTTCCACCACCGCCACCGCGCCGGAGTTACGCACCGCGAAGCGCTCGCCAGCCACGCCGTTGAAGAACGCCTCACCGGCGATGGCACCGTACAGCACCGTGTTGCCGACGATGATGTTGCGGGTCGGATCGCCGCGGAACTCATGCGGGGCACGCACGATCACGCGGCCGCCCGACAGGCCCTTGCCGACGTAGTCGTTGCCGTCGCCCACAAGGTCCAGCGTGATGCCGTGCGCGAGGAATGCGCCGAACGACTGGCCGGCGGTGCCTTGCAGCTGGATGTGGATGGTGTCGTCGGGCAGGCCTTCATGGCCGTACTGCTTGGCCACCACGCCCGAAAGCATCGCGCCGACGGTACGGTTGACGTTCTTGACCGGCTGGATGAACGAGACGCGCTCGCCCTTCTCGATCGCCGGGCGGGCCTTGGCGATCAGCACGTGGTCCAGCGCCTTGCCGGCTTCGGCCGACAGGCCGTGATCCTGCACGTCGGTGTGGTACAGCGGCACGTCCGCGCCCAGCGACACCTGGTGGAAGATGCGGCTGAAGTCCAGGCCGCGCGCCTTCCAGTGCTCGATGCCGGCCTTGGTGTCGAGCAGGTCGGCGCGGCCGATCAGCTCGTCGAAGGTGCGGATGCCCAGCTGGGCCATGATCTCGCGGGCTTCTTCGGCAACAAAGAAGAAGAAGTTGACCACGTGTTCCGGCTTGCCCTGGAACTTCTTGCGCAGCTGCGGATCCTGCGTGGCCACGCCCACCGGGCAGGTGTTGAGGTGGCACTTGCGCATCATGATGCAGCCCTCGGCAACCAGCGGCGCCGTGGCGAAGCCGAACTCGTCGGCGCCCAGCAGCGCGCCGATGACGACGTCGCGGCCGGTCTTCATCTGGCCGTCGGCCTGCACGCGGATGCGGTTGCGCAGGCCGTTGAGCAGCAGTGTCTGCTGCGTCTCGGCCAGGCCCAGTTCCCACGGCGTGCCGGCATGCTTGATCGACGACCACGGCGAAGCGCCGGTGCCGCCGTCGTGACCGGCGATCACGACATGGTCGGCCTTGGCCTTCGACACACCGGCAGCCACCGTGCCGACGCCCACTTCGGACACCAGCTTGACCGAGATATCCGACGACGGGTTGACGTTCTTCAGGTCGTGGATCAGCTGCGCCAGATCCTCGATCGAGTAGATGTCATGGTGCGGCGGCGGCGAGATCAGGCCCACGCCCGGCACCGAGTAACGCAGCTTGCCGATGTAGTCCGAGACCTTGTGGCCCGGCAGCTGGCCGCCTTCGCCCGGCTTGGCGCCCTGCGCCATCTTGATCTGGATCTGGTCGGCGGAAGCCAGGTACTCGGCGGTCACGCCGAAGCGGCCCGACGCCACCTGCTTGATCTTCGAGCGCAGCGAGTCGCCATCCTGAAGCGGCAGGTCGGCCTCGACCACGTCGCCGAGCAGGCTCTTCAGGCTGTCGCCCTGCTTGATGGGGATGCCGCGCAGTTCATTGCGATAGCGCTTCTCGTCCTCACCGCCTTCGCCGGTGTTCGACTTGCCGCCGATGCGGTTCATCGCCACGGCCAGCGTGGCATGGGCTTCGGTGGAGATCGAGCCGAGCGACATCGCGCCGGTGGCAAAGCGCCGCACGATCTCCTTGGCGGGCTCGACTTCTTCCAGCGGAATCGCCTTGGCCGGATCGACCTTGAACTCGAACAGGCCGCGCAGCGTCATGTGGCGCTTGCTCTGGTCGTTGATGATGTTGGCGTATTCCTTGTACGTCTGGTACGAACCCTTGGCGTCCTCGGCGCGCACCGAGTGCTGCAGCTTGGCGATCGAGTCCGGCGTCCACATGTGCTCCTCGCCGCGGATGCGGAAGGCGTACTCGCCGCCGGCGTCCAGCATGTTCTCCAGCACCGGGTTGTTGCCGAAGGCGTCCTTGTGCAGGCGCAGGGCCTCCTCGGCGACCTCGAAGATGCCAATGCCCTCGACATTCGACGGCGTGCCGTGGAAGTACTTCTGCACCAGTTCGCGCGACAGGCCGATGGCCTCGAAGATCTGCGCGCCGGTGTACGACATGTAGGTCGAGATGCCCATCTTGGACATCACCTTGAACAGGCCCTTGCCGACCGCCTTGACGAAGTTCTTGACCGCCTTCTCGGGCGACAGGTCGCCCGACAGGCCGCTGGCCATGTCGGCCAGGGTTTCCATCGCCAGGTACGGGTGCACGGCTTCCGCGCCGTAGCCGGCCAGCAGCGCGAAGTGGTGCACTTCACGCGCGGTGCCGGTCTCGACCACCATGCCGGTGGACGTGCGCAGGCCCTTCTCCACCAGGTGGTGGTGGATGGCGGAGGTGGCCAGCAGCGCGGGGATGGCGACGTGGTCGGCATCGACCGGGCGGTCGGTCACGATCAGGATGTTGTAGCCAGAACGCACCGCATCCACGGCTTCGGCGCACAGCGAGGCCAGGCGCGCCTCGATGCCTTCCTTGCCCCACGCGGTCGGGTAGCAGATGTTCAGTTCGTATGAACGGAACTTGCCGCCGGTGTAGTGCTCGATGTTGCGGATCTTGGCGATGTCCTTGAAGTCCAGCACCGGCTGGGACACTTCGAGGCGCATCGGCGGGTTGATGTTGTTCAGCTCCAGCAGGTTCGGCTTCGGGCCGATGAACGACACCAGCGACATCACCATGTTCTCGCGGATCGGGTCGATCGGCGGGTTGGTGACCTGGGCGAACAGCTGCTTGAAGTAGTGGTACAGCGTCTTGTTCTTGGACGACAGGATCGCCAGCGGCGAGTCGTTGCCCATCGAGCCAGTGGCTTCTTCGCCGGCCAGCGCCATCGGCGCCATCAGGAACTTGACGTCTTCCTGGGTGTAGCCGAAGGCTTGCTGGCGATCCAGCAGCTTGGCCACCGGCTTCTTCTCGGCGGCGACGTCTTCGGGCTTGGCGTCGATCTCGTCCAGCTTGATGCGGACGGCGTCGATCCAGCTCTTGTACGGCTTGGCGTTGGCCAGGTTGTCCTTGAGCTCCTTGTCGTCGATGATGCGGCCCTGCTCCATGTCGATCAGGAACATCTTGCCCGGCTGCAGGCGCCACTTCTCGACGATGCGCGACTCGGGGAACGGCAGCACGCCGGCTTCGGACGCCAGCACCACGACGTCGTCCTCGGTCACGTAGAAACGTGCCGGGCGCAGGCCGTTGCGGTCCAGCGTGGCGCCGATCTGGCGGCCATCGGTGAAGCAGATCGCGGCGGGGCCGTCCCACGGCTCCATCATGGCGGCGTGGTACTCGTAGAAGGCGCGACGGTTGTCGTCCATCAGCGTGTGCTGCTCCCAGGCTTCCGGGATCATCATCATCATCGCGTGGACGAGCGGGTAGCCGGCCATCGTCAGCAGTTCGAGGCAGTTGTCGAACGATGCCGTATCGGACTGGCCCGGGTAGATCAGCGGCCACAGCTTGGGCAGGTCGTCGCCCAGCACCGGCGACGAGATCGCGCCGGTACGTGCGTTGATCCAGTTGACGTTACCCTTGACCGTGTTGATTTCGCCGTTGTGGGCGACCATGCGGTACGGGTGGGCCAGTTCCCAGGCCGGGAAGGTGTTGGTCGAGAAGCGCTGGTGCACCAGGGCCAGGGCCGACACGGCGCGCTGGTCCTGCAGGTCCAGGTAGTACTCGCCGACCTGGTTGGCCAGCAGCAGGCCCTTGTACACCACGGTACGGGCCGACATCGACGGCACGAAGTATTCCTTGCCGTGCTTGAGCTTGAGCGCCTGGATGGCGTGGCTGGCGGTCTTGCGGATGACGTAGAGCTTACGTTCCAGCGCGTCCGTGGTCATGATGTCGCGGCCGCGACCGATGAAGATCTGGCGGATCACCGGCTCGGTCTTGCGCACCGTGGGGGACATCGGCATGTTGCAGTCCACCGGCACGTCGCGCCAGCCCAGCACGACCTGACCTTCCAGGCGGACCGTGCGCTCGAGCTCCTGCTCGCACGCGAGGCGCGAGGCGTGTTCCTTCGGCAGGAAGATCATGCCGACGCCGTATTCGCCGGCGGGCGGCAGGCTCACGCCCTGCGCGGCCATTTCTTCGCGGTAGAACTGGTCCGGAATCTGGATCAGGATGCCGGCACCGTCGCCCATCAGCGCGTCCGCGCCGACCGCGCCGCGGTGGTCCAGGTTCTCCAGGATCTTCAGGCCCTGGGAAATGATCTCGTGCGACTTCCTGCCCTTGATGTGCGCGACCATGCCGACGCCGCAGGCGTCATGCTCGTTGGTCGGGTCGTACATGCCTTGGGCCTGCGGACGCAGGTCGAGGGCGGAGGAAGACTCGCTGATTTGCTCGCTGGTCTGCGCTTGGGCCGAAAGGTTCTTCATTTGGTCCACGGGCTGAATTCCGGTGAAGGCTGCGCGAACTGCTGGACTGCCGGAACGGGGACCGCGCGCTTTCTTTAAATCCACCCAAACCGGTGGACCGGCGGGAAGGGAAATGGGGACGAAGCTGTCTGCGGGCCGCAGCGGCGTACACGAGCGTGACGCGCCGCACAATGACTGTGGGTGGAGCAACTATATGGGAATCGCCTGCGCCTCGCAAAAAAATTAAATAGGGTCAGAATATATTAAAACACGCACCCTTTCGGTGAATGGATTAAATGGGGACACATATAATTTATGAAGCTTTATCCGCATTTTCCTCTCGGTTTTGCACCTTTTTGGGGCGACCTTTCGGCAGTGGCTGGACGCGCCGCGAGCCGTGCCTCTCCAGCTGCGCGAGAAACGCGTCGCCTCCCAGCGGCCAGCCGCTATGCGCATGTGCGCGCAAGGTGTCCAGGGTCTTGCCGGACAGGCCTTCGGCGCTCAGCATGCGGTAGTTCGACTGCCGCTCGAACGGGGTATTGCCCAGTTCCCAGTAGGCTGCGTGGTCGCTGACAAACGGGCTGGCCTCGATGCCGGCGTGATGGCGGTAGCTGCTCCAGCGGTCCGCCTCCGGGGTGCCGATCTCCCCGGCGCGCGCAGCGTTGCCCTCGACGTAGAGCATGGCCGGCAGCATCCATTGGGCCGGTTCGAACACGGCGGAGCGGAAGCGCCCCTCCCACAGCGTGCCGGTGCGTCCTGCCACGCGGTTGAAGTACCGCGCGTAGCGGCGTCCGACCGCCTGCATGGTCAGGCTAAGCGCGTCCTCACTTTTTGGCGTCGCCACGAGGTGCACATGATTGGGCCGCAGTGCATAGGCATGAACGGCCAGGTCGTGCTCGCGGGCGGCCATGCGCAGGCAGTCGAGGTAATGCAGGTAGTCGTCCGCGCCCAGGAACACGGGCTGGCGGTTGTTGCCACGTTGCAACACCAGCGCAGGCAGTCCGGTGGGAGAAAGACGGGGAAGGCGGGCCATGACAGGTGGTGCGGGCTGGGATGTCCCGCATCATAGCCTGATCCGTCCCTATTTCTCAGGGGGCAGTCCCCTCGCTGACGGCGAAGATGCGGCGATGCTCGCGGATGGCGTAGCGGTCGGTCATGCCGGCAATGTAATGCGCGATCAGCCGTGGCTGGTCGCCGCCATGGCTGGCCTGGTACTGCGGCGGCAGCAGGCGCGGATCGGACATGAAGGCCTGGAACAGGTCGCCGATGATGCGCTGGGCCTTGGCCGACATCCGCATCACCAGGTAATGCCGGTACAGGTGACGGAACAGGAAGCGCTTGAGCGCGGCGGCTTCCTCGTGGAGCGGCGCACTGAAGCCGACCAGCGGGCCGGCGGCACGCACCGCGTCGATATTGCGCGGGTTGGCGTCAGCGATATTGCGGCTGGTGGTTTCGATCAGGTCAACGATCAGCGTGTTGATCATGCGCCGGACCGTTTCGTTGATAGCGCGGCGGCCATTGATGCCCGGGAAGGCCGCGGCCACCTCGGCCCGGTGGCGGCCCCACATCGGCACCTCGTCGAGCTGCTCCAGCGTCAGCAGCCCGGACCGCAGGCCATCGTCGATATCGTGGTTGTTGTACGCGATCTCGTCGGCCAGGTTGGCCAGCTGGGCCTCCAGCGACGGCTGCGTGCCTTCGAGGAAGCGCCGACCCAGCTCGCCCAGCGCCGAGGCATTGACGCGCGAGCAATGCTTGAGGATGCCCTCGCGCGTCTCGAAGGTCAGGTTCAACCCGTTGAAGCCGCCGTAGCGCTCTTCCAGTTCGTCCACCACCAGCAGGCTCTGCAGGTTGTGCTCGAAGCCGCCGTGGTTCTTCATGCACTGGTTCAGCGCGTCCTGCCCGGCGTGGCCGAACGGCGTGTGGCCCAGGTCGTGGGCCAGCGAGATCGCCTCGACCAGGTCCTCGTTCAGGCGCAGGTTGCGCGCGATCGAGCGAGCGATCTGCGCCACCTCGAGGCTGTGGGTCAACCGCGTGCGGAACAGGTCACCCTCGTGGTTGACGAAGACCTGGGTCTTGTACTCGAGCCGCCGGAACGCCGTGCTGTGGATCACGCGGTCGCGGTCGCGCTGGAACTCGCTGCGCGACAGCGACGCGGGCTCGGCGTGCACCCGCCCGCGCGTCTGCGCGGAGCGGGCGGCGTAAGGGGCGAGGTGGCTTTCAAAGTCGGTCATGCGGCGCGTCCGGTGGCTGGGTCGGGATGGCGAGGCATAACCGATCGGTCAGGCGACCGGCGCCTCGGTGGGAGGTTTCAGGACGGCGTGCGCCAGCGTCGCGCGCAGATCCGCGTCCGGCACGGTGGTGATGAACGCCTCGCCGAGCTTTTTCAGCAGGATGAACTTGATGCTGCCGGCCTCGGCCTTCTTGTCGACCTTCATCAGTTCGATATAGCGGTCGGCGCCCAGTTCCGGGGCCACCACCGGCAGCATCGCCGCCTGCGTGAGGGTGCGCACGCGCGCCAGGGTCTCGATATCGATAAAGCCCAGCCGGTGCGACAGGTCCGCCGCCATCACCATGCCGCAGCCGACGGCTTCGCCGTGCAGCCAGGCGCCATAGCCCATGCCGGCCTCGATGGCGTGGCCGAAGGTATGGCCAAAATTGAGGATGGCACGCAGCCCGCCCTCGCGCTCGTCCTGCGCCACCACGCCCGCCTTGATCTCGCACGAGCGCTGCACGGCAACCGCCATCAGCTCCGGATCGCAGGCGTTCAGCGCCTGGATGTTGCGCTCGATCCAGGCGAAGTAATCGGCGTCGGCAATGGCGCCGTGCTTGATCACCTCGGCCATGCCGGCGGCAAGTTCGCGCGGCGGCAGCGTGCGCAGCGTGTCGATATCGGCGATCACCGCGTTGGGCTGGTGGAATGCGCCGATCATGTTCTTGCCGAGCGGGTGGTTGATGCCGGTCTTGCCGCCCACGGACGAATCGACCTGCGCCAGCAGCGTGGTCGGCATCTGGATGAAAGGCACGCCGCGCATGTAGCAGGCGGCGGCAAAGCCGGTCATGTCGCCAACCACGCCGCCGCCCAGCGCCACCAGTGTGGTCTTGCGGTCGGCGCCGGCCTGCAGCAGGGCATCGAAGATGCGGTTCAGTGTTTCCCAGTGCTTGAAGGCCTCGCCGTCCGGCAGCGTGACGGTGCGCACGGTCTTGCCGAGCGTCGCCAGCGCCTGCTCGACACGCGCCGCATAGAGCGGCCCGACGGTTTCATTGGTGACGATGACGGCGTGCTGGCCGCGCACGTGCGGGCGCAGCAGCTCGGCGTTGTCGAGCAGGCCGGTGCCGATATGGATGGGGTAGCTGCGCTCGCCCAGGTCGACTTCAAGGGTAATCATGGATTGGGGTCCTGCGCCGGCGGCCCGGCATCGCCCGCGGACGGGGACGCCGGCTGCGGGGGATCGATCCGGAAACCGGCCATTTCAAGTTGCATCAACACCATATTAGCAAGCTGCGCCACCGAGGGCTTGCCGGTTTCAATGATGAAGTCGGCGACTTCGCGGTACAGCGGATCGCGCTCGGCGTACAGCGCCTCGAGCTTGCCCTTGGGGTCCTCGGTCTGCAGCAGCGGCCGGTTGCGGTCGTGCCGGGTGCGCAGCCACAGGTCGTGCGGGCTGGCGCGCAGGTACACCACCGTGCCGCGGGCCTTCAGCACCTCGCGGTTCTCGGCGCGCAGCACCGCGCCCCCGCCGGTGGCCAGCACGATGCCCTGGCGCTGTGCCAGTTCGCGGATCATCGCGGCCTCGCGGTCGCGGAAGCCGGCCTCGCCCTCGAGCTCGAAGATCACCGGGATGCGCACGCCGCAGTGCGCCTCCAGCTCATGGTCCGAATCGAAAAACGGATAGTGCAGGCGCCGCGCCACCGTGCGGCCCACGGTGGTCTTGCCGGCGCCCATCAGGCCGACGAAAAAGAGGTTGGGTCGATCGGATTCCGGGCGCTCGGCACCGGATCGTTCGGCTTCGCGCCGATCCAGCGCCTGGCACTGCGCCGCCGGCCCTGTCGCTGAGGCTGTCACGGGACTGTGGTTCGGGAGCGCGGCATGGGGGCCGTCCTCCCCGGTTGGGAACTGCATCATCTTCTTATGTTGTGGCGCGGCCGGCAAGTGCCGAATGCGGCATTGGCCGCATTTCTCGCCGTTGCGCGTCCCTGCCGGACGGGCCCGGCGTTGCGGCGCGCAGCAAAAAAAAAGGCCGCATCTGTCGATGCGGCCTGCCAGTCTACTGTATCCGACGCCCCGGCCCTACCTGAGCGACACGCTTTCGTTAAGAATGCGTGGGGTCAGGAACACCAGCAGCTCGGTCCGGTTGCGGACCTTGGCGTTGCTCTTGAACAGGTAGCCCAGCACCGGGATATCGCCCAGCAGGGGTACCTTGTCGACATCGGTGGACTCCGTCTGGGTGTAGATGCCGCCGATCACCACGGTGCCGCCGTTCTCGACCAGCACCTGGGTCTGCACGTGCTTGGTGTCGATGGCAAAGCCCGAGGTGGTCTGGATGCCCACGCTGTCCTTGTTCACGTCGACGTCAAGCAGCACATTGCCTTCGGGCGTGATCTGCGGCGTCACCTCGAGCTTCAGGTTGGCCTTGCGGAACTGCACCGAGGTGGCGCCGCTGGAAGTGGCTGCCTGGTAAGGCAGTTCGGTGCCCTGCTCGATCAGCGCCTTGATGTTGTTGGCGGTGACCACGCGCGGGCTGGAGATGATCTTGCCCTTGCCGTCCGCTTCCAGCGCCGACAGCTCCAGCGCCAGGAAGCGCGTGGCGGCGCTGTTGAACAGGCTCACCGCGATATTGGCCGGGTTGGTGCCGTTGATGGAACCGGCCGGCAGGCTCAGGAACGGGCCGTTGTCCGAGGTCGCGCCCGGCAGCACGTTGTTGTAGGTGTTGCCGACGCGGGCATTGTTGTACTGCCCGGCAAAGCCCAGTTTCACGCCCAGGTTGCGGCTGAAGGTATCGGTGGCCTCGACGATGCGCGCCTCGATGATGACCTGGCGCACCGGGATGTCGATCTTGCCGATAAAGCTCTGCACCTCTTCCAGCTTGGAGGCGATATCCGACACAAAGAGCTGGTTGGTACGCGCATCGGCCGTCAGCGAACCGCGCTTGGACAGCATGCGCGTGCTGGCGCCCGCTGCCCCCGCGCTGCCGATGGGGGCGGCTGCGCCGCCGCCGGCGCCCATGCCCAGCAGCATCCGTCGCACGTCCTCGGCGCGCTGGTAATTGAGCTGGAATACCTGGCTGCGGATCGGCTCGAGGTCGTTGATCTGCTGCTGCGACTCGAGCTCCAGCTTCTCCTTGGTCTGCAGCTCGGCCTTGGGCGCCACCCACAGCACATTGCCGTTGCGGCGGGAGGCCAGTCCCTTCGCATCCATCACGATCTGCAGCGCCTGGTCCCACGGCACGTCCTTGAGCCGCAGGGTCAGGTTGCCCTGCACGCTTTCGCTGGTGATGATGTTCAGGTTGGTGAAGTCGGCGAACACCTGCAGCAGCGAGCGGATGTCGATGTTCTGGAAGTTCAGCGACAGGCGCTCGCCGCGGTAGCCGGGGCCGCTGATCAGCTTGGTCGGGTCTTCCTTGACGGGACGGACCTCGACCACGAACTGGGTATCGGTCTGGTACGAGCTGTATTCCCAGTTGCCGCGCGGCTCGATGGTCAGGCGCGCATTGCCGTTGGCGTCGGAGGCGCGCATGCCCTGCACCGGCGAGCCATAGTCGCTGACGTCGAAGTGGCGCCGCAGGTTCTCCGGCAGCGTGGTGCCGAGGAAATCGACGACCACGTTCTTGCCCTGTTGCGCGATATTGATGCCCGACTCGCGCGAGGACAGGTCCACCACCACGCGCCCGGCACCGTCGGCGCCCCGGCGGAAGTCGATGGCGCGCACCGACGGGCGCCCCGCGGCAGCGCCAGGCGCCGTCGCGGCCGGGGCGAAGGTCGGCGCGGCGCTCTTGGCTGCCGGCGCCACGTTATCCAGCGACACCACGAAGACATTGCCGCGCTGGTCGGTGCGATAGGTGGCGTTGCGCGTCAGGTCGAGGATCACGCGCGTGCGGTCACCGATCTGCATCACGTTGGCTGCCTTGACCAGCTTGCCGCCGTATTCATATTGGGCGCGCCGCTCGGCAAAGCCGGTATCGAAGAAATCGATCGCGAGCCGTGCCGGGTTCTGCGTGGTGAAGTCCGCCGGCTTCTGCGCCAGCGGCCGTTCCAGTTCGACCACCAGCACGGTCTGCTCCCCGGTCGTGCTGACGTCCACCGACTTGATCCGGTTGCCTTGCGCCAGCGCCTCCGGTGCGGCAAGCGCAAGCCAGAGCGCCAGCGCCGTGGCCATGGTCCTCATCACGGCGCCCGCGCGCGCTCGATACCAGCGCGCGGGGGTCATGCCGCCGCGTCCAGCTTCAGGCTGGTCATTTTCTCTTTCCACTCGGATACCCCCTCCCGGACCAATTCGCGCAGCACGATCTCCTGATCGGTGATGCGGACCACCCGGCCATAGCTCTGGCCGAGATACTGACCCACCTTCACATGGTGGATCTTGTTATCAACCCGGACGATGCCGAAGATTTCCCCCTGCTTCTTCATCATTCCGAGCATCTTGAAGTTTTCGAGCGGATAGTCCTCCAGCGGCTCGCGGCGCCGGCCGGCTTCGGGCGAATCCGCCAGGGTCTTGTTCAGTTCGCCGATCTTTGCCTGTGCGAACGGCTCGGGCGCACTGGCCGCGGCATATTCGCGCGGCACGTAGGGACGGGCGTCGGGCACGGGCTCGGGCGGCTTGGTACGCGCGCTGCGGGTGGCTTCCATCCACTGGCGCAGCGCGTCCTCGTCGCTGGCGCCACAGGCGCCCAGCAGGCCGAGCGCCAGCGCCGCCGCCACCGTGCGCCGCGACGCGATCCATGGCAGGGCGCGGATTCGAACGATGCGGCTCATTTCGCGCCTCCTGCCTTGGCGGCTGCCGCGGCCGCGGCAGCCTTGCGTTGCGCCGCCTGCTCTTCGGCGTCGAGCGCGCGGTAGGCCATCGCGACCGCCTCCATCGACAGCCCGCCATCCTTGGTATTGGCCAGCTGCAGGTTCTGCATCGACACGATCCGCGACAGCGCCGCGACGTCGGCGTTGAACTGCGCCACCTCGTGATAGCGCCCGGTCACGCGCAGGTTCACCGGGATCTCGGCAAAGTAGGGCTTGATCACCGCCGCCTGCGGCTTGAACAGCTCGAACTGCAGCCCGCGCGCGACGCCGGCATGGTTGACGTCGGCCAGCAGCGCATCCATTTCCGTCTTGTTGGGCAGCTGTCGCTCCAGCAGCGCCACACGCTGCTCGACCTGCTTTTTCTGCTCGCGCAGCGCCTCGAGGTTGGCCACCTGCGCCACCTTGGACTGGTACGCCTGCTTCAGGCTTTCCTGCTCCTGGCGCTGGCGCTCGAGCTCGTCGAACTTTCCGCTCCAGTAGAACTGCCAGCCCAGCAGCAGCACCACCGCCGCGGCCAGGATCGCGAACAGCACGCGCGGCGCGGCCGGCCAGGTCTCCGGCTCGTTCAGGTTGAGCCCGCGGAACTGGCTGGTCAGGTCAGCCAGGTTGATTTCGGTATTGAGCGCCATGGTCAGGCCTTTCCGGCCGCGGGAGCGGGTGCGGGAACAGGTGCGGCGGATGGGGCCGAAGCGCCCGGCGCTGCCTTCTTGCCATCGGCCGGGACCTCCGGGGCGCGGTACGCGAAGCGCATCGAAAAATCGAACAGCCGGCGCTGCTCGCGCAGGTTGTTGGTCATGGTGACCGCCTTGGACTCGACCAGCTCGGCCTTGTCGAGCCAGGCCACTCCGCCAAGGTTGCGCAGCAGCTCGGAGATGCGTTCATTGGACTGCGCCACGCCGGCGATGGTGAAGGCCTCGCCGGCCTGCTTCAGGCTGGTCAGGTAGACGCCTTCGGGCACCTGCCGCACCAGTTCCTCGAGCAGCTGCACCGGGCGGTTGCGCTCGGTCTGCAGGCCTTCCACCGCCTTCTGGCGCTGCAGCAGCGCGTCGATATCTTTCTTGAGCGTGTTGACTTCGCGGATCTGGCCGTCGAGCCTGGCGTTTTCCGCGCTCAGCACCTGGTTGAGCGCCACCACGGAAGCGATGCGCCCGTCGATATAGACGCCGCCCAGCAGCACCACGGCCGCGCCGGCGGCGGCCGCTGCGACCAGCATGGTGTAGACCTTCTTGCGCCTCGCTGCCTTGCGGGCTTCATGGTAGGGCAGCAGGTTGACCGAAGGCAGTGTGTTCGTTGACATCTCGTGCCTCCGGTGCGTTATTGCAGGCCGCGCAGGGCCAGGCCGGCACTGACGATATACGCCGGCAGGTCGCGCTGCAGGTAGCGCTCATTGACCTTGGCGTTGGTCGCCATGTTGGCGAACGGATTCGCCAGCGTGGTGGTGATCCTGGTCTGGTGCTGGATTGCCGCCTGCACGCCGAACAGCGAGGCATGTCCGCCCGACAGCAGGATCTCGTCGACCCGGCCGAGGCTGGAACTGGCGATGAAGTTGCCGATCGCGGACTGCACCTCCATGGCGAGGGCATCGAGCGATGGCTTGAGCAGCTGGGCGCGCCAGGCCTCGGGCAGCGTGTTCTTGCGCTTCTTGATCTCGGCCTTGAGCGCGTCGAGCGTGAACATGCGCGCCGCGCTTTGCGTGAGCTGGTCGCCGTAGCTGTTCAGCGGCTGCTCGTAGAGTTCTTTCCAGCCCTGGTAGAAGATGGCCTTGGAGCGGCTGCCGCCCAGGTGGACCACCGCCACCACCGGCAGCGCGCGCGCGTCGGCCTCGGACATCTCCTGCGGTACGCCCAGCATCTGCACGATCGAGCGTTGCACCGCGTATTCCTCGACGTCCATCACCTGCGGCTTGAGGCCGGCCATTTCGGCCGCGGTCACGCGCTCCTGCACGCGATCGCTGTTGGCGGCGGTGACGCGCACGCCGATGCCGCCCTCGGTCTCGCTTGGGCCGATCACGGCGAAATCGAAATTGACCGCCTGCGACGGCGGATAGAGCCGGTGCGCCTCGGATTCGACCTGGGAATAGAGCTCGTCTTCGGACAGGTTGTCCGGCAGGCTGACCGTCTGCGATTCGGTCAGCATGGAGGGAACGCCCAGTACCACGTCCTTGGCGCGGATGCCGGCCTTGCCGAGCGCGCGCCTGAGCGCGATCCCGACCGCCTCGATGTTGATGACGTTGCCGTCGGCAACGGCATTGCGGTCCAGCAGTTCGCTGGCGCATTTCTCCAGCCGGTAGTCTTGCCTGCTGCCCCCCACGGAGAGCTCGACTACCTTGACACTGGACGATCCGATATCCACGCCGACCGTAGTCCGGCGCAGAAGCCCCGACAAAATGCCCCGACGCAAGGTGACCCCCTGACTTTTGAACTCGCCCCTGGCTTGAACGCTCTAATCGGGCGAGCCTAGTTTCTTGAATGAAACGTGTGCTTTTTATGTTGGCCGATTCTCACAAAATCCAGCATCGGTGGCAACGTGCCGAACTCGGCCAAATTTGTTTTTGAGAAGGCCCTCATCAATCCGTTGCCAAAACCCCACGGTCGTCGGGTTCCCTTCCATGCCTGCCTGTGCCGCGCGCTTCGCCCGTAGTCGCCGCCAACGTCGCCCTGCACGCCGGCTTCGGCGGCCTTACATCTTGTAACAGCGCGATAGCGGCGCCCCCGCCACTGTGCGCCCGGGCGGGCGGATGCCGGAAGATATAATCGCGGGCACCCCTGACTAGGTATTTCCCTTATGGCCACAGCACAACACAAGCCGCCCCACCCTGCCCACCGTTCGATCTGGACGCGGCTCATGTTCTGGGCGGTGGGACTGGTTGTCGCCGGTGCCGTCGTGCTTGCGCTGCTGCTTGGCTACGCGCTGCTGGTGGCCGCGCCCAACCTGCCGTCGCTGGACACCATCACCGACTACCGGCCCAAGATTCCGCTGCGGATCTACACCGCGGACAATGTGCTGATCGGCGAATTCGGCGAGGAGCGGCGCAACTTCGTGCCCATCGCCGAAATTCCGGACGTGATGAAAAAGGCAGTGCTGGCGATCGAGGACGACCGCTTCTACGAGCACGGCGGCGTCGACTTCGTCGGCGTGATGCGCGCCGGCCTGGCCAACCTGCGCGGCGGGCTGTCGCAGGGCGCCTCCACCATCACCATGCAGGTGGCGCGCAACTTCTTCCTGTCCAGCGAGAAGACTTACACCCGCAAGATCTACGAGATGCTGCTGGCGTACAAGATCGAGGCCAACCTGAGCAAGGACCAGATCCTCGAGCTGTACATGAACCAGATCTACCTGGGCCAGCGCGCCTACGGCTTCGACAGCGCCGCGCGCGTGTACTTCGGCAAGTCGGTGCGCGAGGTGACGCCGGCCGAGGCGGCGATGCTGGCCGGGCTGCCAAAGGCGCCGTCGGCGTACAACCCGGTGGTCAACCCGCGCCGCGCCAAGGTGCGCCAGGAGTACATCCTGCAGCGCATGCGCGACCTGCGCTACCTCACGCCCGAGCAGTACGACGAGGCCGTGCAGGCCGAGCTGAAGGTGCGCACCGAGGGCAACGAGTTCTCCACGCACGCCGAATACGTGGCCGAGATCGTGCGCCAGCTGATGTACGCGCAGTACCGCGAGGAAACCTACACGCGCGGCCTGACGGTCTATACCACGCTGATCAAGACCGACCAGGACGCCGCCTATGAAGCCGTGCGCTCCGGCATCATGAACTACGAGCGCAAGCACGGCTACCGCGGCCCCGAGGCCTTCATCGACCTGCCCTCCGACCCGGCCGAGCGCGAGCAGGCCATCGACGATGCGCTGGTCGAGCACCCGGGCAGCGGCGACCTGCGCTCGGCGGTGGTCACCAGCGTGTCGCCCAAGCAGGTCAAGGCGACGCTGCTGTCCGGCGAAGTCGCAACCATCGAAGGCGCGGCGCTGCGCTTTATCTCGCCGTCGCTGTCGGCCAACGCGCAGCCCAAGATGAAGATGCGCCCCGGCGCGGTGATCCGCGTGACGCAGGACGAGAAAAACAACTGGTCGGTGACGCAGCTGCCGGAAGTGGCCGCGGCGTTCGTGTCGATCAACCCGCAGGATGGCGAGATCCGCTCGATGGTGGGCGGCTTCGACTTCAACCGCAACAAGTTCAACCACGTAACCCAGGCCTGGCGCCAGCCCGGCTCCAGCTTCAAGCCGTTCATCTACTCGGCGGCGCTGGAAAAGGGCTTCTCGCCGGCCACCGTGATCAACGATGCGCCGCTGACGATCGGTCCCGATACCGGCGGCCAGGTGTGGGAACCGAAGAACTACGACGGCCGCTTCGAGGGCCCGATGACCATGCGCCGCGCGCTGGCCAAGTCCAAGAACCTGGTCTCGGTGCGGATCCTGCGCGCGATCGGCACGCAGTACGCACAGGACTACATCACCCGCTTCGGCTTCGAGGCCGACAAGCACCCCGCCTATCTGCCGATGGCACTGGGCTCCGGCGCCGTGACGCCGCTGCAGATGGCCGGCGCCTACTCGGTGTTCGCCAACGGCGGCTACCGCGTCAATCCGTACCTGATCCAGAAGGTGGTCGATGCGCGTGGCAACGTGATCTCCGAAACCCATCCGCAGCGCGCCGGCACCGACGCGGTGCGCGTGCTCGATGCCCGCACCGCCTTTATCGCCGACACCATGCTGCGCGACGTGGTGCGCTACGGCACCGCCAACAGCGCCAAGCAGCGCCTGGGCCGCAATGACCTGGCCGGCAAGACCGGCACCACCAACGACGCGGTCGACGCCTGGTTCGCCGGCTACACCCCCAACCTGGTGGCAATCGCCTGGATGGGCTACGACCAGCCCAAGAGCCTGGGCGTGCGCGAGACCGGTGGCGGCCTGGCGCTGCCGATCTGGGTCGGCTACATGAGCAAGGCGTTGAAGGGCGTGCCCGAGTCTCCGGAACGGCCCGCGCCCGAAGGCGTGCTGATGGTGGGCGGCGACTGGACCTTCGAAGAGAACGCCGGCGGTGCCGGCGTGGCGTCGGTGGGCCTGGGCGATCCGTGGCCGGGCAAGCCGGAAGAATCCTCGACCCCGTCGGTCGATACCGAGACCGAGAAACGCAAGATCCTGGAGATGTTCGGCGGCGCCTGAGCGCGCTCGCCAGACAGCAGAAAGCCGGCCGCGAGGCCGGCTTTTCTTTTTTGCGCTCCGGGGACCCGCCCCGGGATGCCGGCGTCAGTGCAGGCTGAGGCTGGCGCCCGCCTGCTCGCTGACATAGCCCGACAGCGCCTTGTACAGTTCGCCGCCGTTGCGCGTATCGACCCAGCGCTCGCCCTCGCGGCGGAAGTGGAAACCGCCCGCGCGCGCGGCCACCCACAGTTCCTGCATCGGCGCCTGGCTGTTGATGATGATCTTGGAACCGTTCTCGAATTCCAGTTCCATCACATTGCCAGTGCGGCTGATTTCAATGTCGGCGTCGGCCGCGTCGGCGGCCGCCTCGACCGCGGCTTCGATGCGGTCCAGTTCCCGCGTGGCCAGGGCCAGGAACTCGCTTTCGCTCAAGGGGGGCATGCTAAACTCCGAGACCGCCGTTGCCGCCGCTGCCCGGACCGGGCGTACGTGGCGCGAACGGCTTTTTTTGTTGAGAATCCTCCGGATGACTGGCCATCGCGCCGGGCCATCCAACGCCTTGCCAACAAGCCAAAAGGACGACCCGATGCTGCGTCGTGTTGCGATTGTATCGGCGTTTGCCGCCGCCCTTGCGATGCCCCTGCTGGGCGGATGCGGTATCCGCGGGCCGCTGACCCTGCCCAAGGTGCCGCCCGAGCCGGCGCCGCCGACCGTGCCGGATCCGGGTCTGGGCCGCGCCGATGCCGTGCCGGCACCGGCATCGTCCCCCGCCGCCCCCACCACCCGATAACCATGACCGCATTCTTCCACCGCCAGGACGGCGCGCTTGCCGTCGAGCAGGTACCGCTGGCGCGCATCGCCGCCGAGTTCGGCACGCCGACCTACGTCTATTCGCGCGCGGCGCTGACCGCCGCATACCAGGCCTACGCCGCCGCCTGCGCGGGGCGCAAGGCACAGGTCCAGTACGCGATGAAGGCGAATTCCAACCTGGCGGTGCTGCAGGTGTTCGCCCGCCTGGGCGCGGGCTTCGACATCGTCTCGGGCGGCGAGCTCAAGCGCGTGCTGGCCGCCGGCGGCGATCCGCGCAAGGTGGTGTTCTCGGGCGTGGGCAAGAGCGCGGCCGAAATGGAGCTGGCGCTGGCCCAGGACGTGCGCTGCTTCAACGTCGAATCGATCCCCGAACTGGACCGCCTGAACGAAGTGGCTGGCCGCGTCGGCAAACGTGCGCGCGTGTCGCTGCGCATCAACCCGGACGTCGATGCCAAGACCCATCCTTATATCTCGACCGGCCTGAAGGGCAACAAGTTCGGCATCGCCTTCGAAGACGTGCTGCCGACTTACCGCGCCGCCGCCGCGCTGCCGCACCTGGCCGTGACCGGCATCGACTGCCATATCGGTTCGCAGATCACCGAGGTCGAGCCCTACCTGGAAGCGCTGGACAAGGTGCTGGACGTGGTCGAGGCGCTCGAGCGCGAAGGCATCAGCCTGGAGCACATCGACGTGGGCGGCGGCCTGGGCATTACCTACACCGACGAGGCCCCGCCGGACATCACCGGCTTCGCCACCACGCTGCTGGAGCGCGTTGCCGCGCGCGGCCATGGCCACCGCGAGGTGCTGTTCGAGCCGGGCCGCTCGCTGGTCGGCAATGCCGGCGTGCTGTTGACCCAGGTGGAGTTCCTCAAGCCGGGCGCGTCCAAGAACTTCTGCATCGTCGACGCCGCCATGAACGACCTGGCGCGCCCGGCCATGTACGAGGCCTACCACCGCATCGAGCCGGTGGCATTGCGCGATGGCGCGGCCGTGACCTACGACATCGTCGGCCCGGTGTGCGAATCGGGTGACTGGCTCGGCCGCGACCGCGCGCTGGCGGTGCAGCCCGGCGACCTGCTGGCGGTGATGTCGGCCGGCGCCTACGGCTTCACCATGAGCTCCAACTACAACACCCGCCCGCGCGCCGCCGAAGTGATGGTCGACGGCAGCAAGGTGCATCTGGTGCGCGAGCGCGAGCTGGTCGAAGACCTGTTCCGCGACGAGCGCCTGCTGCAGGACTGAGTTCCCGCAGGCCCGGCCCGCCGCGTCTTACGCGGCGGGCTGGCGCGTCCCTCCGGCTGGCTTGCGCAGCCGCCACCACACCCGCATCCCCAGCAGCACGAACACCACCGCGGCGTAGATCGAGACCTCGCCGAAGTCGTTCTTGCCCGCCTTGTGCCACCAGTAGTGCAGGATGGCCAGCACGGCGATGGCATAGACCAGCCGGTGCAGCGCCTGCCAGCGCTTGCCGCCGAGGCGGCGCACCATGCCGTTGGTCGAGGTCAGCGCCAGCGGCACCATCAGCACGAAGGCGGTGAAACCGACCGTGATGAAGGGCCGCTTGTACACGTCCTTGATCATGTAGGCCAGGTCGAAGCCGCGATCCACGCCGATCCACAGCAGGAAGTGCTGCAGGCCGTAGAAGAACGCAAACAGGCCCAGCATGCGCCGCAGCCGGATCAGCCAGTTCCAGCCGGTGAGGCGGCGCAGCGGCGTGATCGCCAGCGTCAGGCACAGCATCACCAGGGTCCAGGTGCCGGTCGAGCGCGTGACGAATTCAAGCGGATTGGCGCCGAACTGCCCGGTGGCGCCCAGGTACAGCAGCCGCATGAACGGCAGCAGCGCCAGCACCCAGATCGCCAGCTTGAGCGCGCGCACCCGCTGCGGCGCCAGCGTGGCCAGGCCCGCCGGCTTGCGCGCGGCGGCGGCCGCGGTGGTGGGAGATGAGGTAGCCATGCGCTCGCCTTGCATCAGAAGAACTTCTTCAGGTCCATGCCCTGGTACAGCGCTGCCACCTGCTGGCCATAGCCATTGAACGGCAATGTCTTGCGCTTGGGCGCGAACAGCGCGCCGAAGCCGCTGCCGCGCTCTTCGCCGATGCGGCGCTCGGTGGCCTGGCTCCAGCGCGGATGGTCGACATCCGGGTTCACGTTGGAGTAGAAGCCGTATTCCTGCGGCGCGGCCAGGTTCCAGCTGGTCGGCGGCTGCTTGTCGACAAAGCGGATCCTGACGATCGACTTGGCGCTCTTGAAGCCATATTTCCACGGCACCACCATGCGCACCGGCGCGCCGTTCTGGTTGGGCAGCACCTCGCCGTACAGGCCGAAGGTCAGCAGTGCCAGCGGATGCATGGCCTCGTCCATGCGCAGGCCCTCGCTGTAGGGCCAGTCGAGCACGCCGCTGCCGAGGCCGGGCATCTGCTTCTTGTCGGCCAGCGTGATGAACTGCACGTACTTTGCCCCCGGCTGCGGCTCGACCCGGCGGATCAGCTCGGCCAGCGGATAGCCGATCCACGGGATCACCATCGACCAGCCCTCGACGCAGCGCAGCCGGTAGACGCGCTCCTCCATCGGCGCCAGCTTGGTCAGCTCGTCCAGGTCATAGACCTTCGGCTTCTTCACCAGCCCTTCGACCGCCACCTGCCACGGACGCGGACGCAGCGTGCCGGCGTGGCGCGCCGGATCGGACTTGTCGGTGCCGAACTCGTAGAAGTTGTTGTAGGTGGTCACCTCTTCGTACGGCGTGCGCTTTTCGGTGATCACGTAGGCGTTGTTGGCCGTAGCCGGCAGCCGGGCGCCATGCTGGCCTTGCGCGAAGGCCCGGCGCGCGAACCACGGCGCCAGCGTGCTGCCGGCAGCACCGGCGGCCGCGAGCGCCAGCATGCGTCGGCGCGCTTCGAAGACATGGCGCGGCGTGATCTCGCTGGTGGCAATGTCGCCGCCGCGCAGCCATTTGGGGGAGGGAATCAGCATGGTTTTCCTCGATTGCCTGTTCGTTGCCGGCGCCGGCGGCGCCGCGTGCTTGCAGGATTGGACTCCGGGCTTGGTCGTGGAGTGCGGCCCAGTCCTGACAGTTTTTTTGATGGGGCGGCAGGCCGCGGGCCAGCATGCGCCGGCGTCCCATGCGCGGCAAGCGCGGCGCGGGTACGTTATCCGCCCTGGTATTGCTGGTACACCACCTGCGCCAGCGTCAGCAGCCGGGCGCGTTCCAGCGGCCCCGCCAGCGCAAAGCCCAGGTCGCGGTCGATCCAGTAGAACGCCATCATCGGATCGCGGCCCGGCGCCCGTCGGCGCGCGCCCTCGCCCGTCATGCGCTCGACGCGAAAGCCGGTATCGGGCGTACCCTGCGCCATGCGCCGCAGCTGCAGCGACAGGCGCGTGCCGTCATCGGCTTCATACATAAGGATGGCCGACGGGCCACCCTCGGCCACGCCCAGCCGGCCGCCGATCAGGTGGAAGCCCTGCGCGCGCAGGTCCGGCACCTGCAGCGCCGTGCCCAGGCGCCGCGACAGCCAGGCGACCAGGTGGGCCTCTTCGGTGGCGGCGACTTCCACGGGGTGGCGCATCTCCGGAGCGTAGACCGCGTGCGTGGCGAGCGCCTCGCGCGCAAAACGCTCGCCGGGCGCGAGCACCAGCGTGGCGCCGCCAAGGCGGCCGTGCGCCAGCCAGCCCAGCGTACCGCCCACGGCCAGCAGCGCGACCGACGCGCAAGTTGCCGCCAGGGCCATGGTCCAGCGCGGCCACGGCCTGGCGCCATCGTGCCGGCCGTCGCGGCCGCGATTGCGCCCCTGGTCGGCGTGCAAACCCGGCGGCAAGGCCGCCAGCGGCACCGGTTCATTGAGTACGGGGTCGAGCGCGCGGTGCAGCGCCTCGGCCTGCCGGCGCCAGGCGGCCACTTGTGCCGCCGCATCCGGGTGCTGCGCCAGGTACGCCTCGACGGCGGCGCGGCGGGCGCCGGCCAGCTGACCGTCGGCATAGGCGTGGAGATCGGCTTCCTGGATGCCGGCCATCATTTCACCCGTTGCAGCGCATTGGCGGCCGTGGCAGTTCGATTCGGCGCCGCGCCGTCAAGCAGCCGCCGCATCTGTTCGCGCGCCCGCGCCAGCCGCGACATCACCGTGCCCTGCGGGATATCGAGCACGCGCGCGGCCTCGGCGTAGGTCAATTGTTCCAGGCTGACCAGCAACAGCACCGCGCGCTGCGGTTCGGGCAGCCGCGCCAGTGCCTGCGACAGGTCGCGGCGCAGGCCCGGGTCTTCGGCGGGGCCGCTGACCTCGGGCAGGGTATCGGTGGGCACCACCAGATCCTTGCGGCGCAAGGCGTTCAGGCGCAGGCGGTGCATCAGCGTCAGCAGCCACGGCAGCAGGCCATCGGCGCCGTCGCCCCACCAGGCACCGGGGCGCAGGCGGAAGCGCCAGCGATAGCGCAGCGCGCGCTCGAGCGTGTCCTGCACCAGGTCGTCGGCCAGCGCCGCGTCGCCGGTGAGGCCGCGCGCATGGCGCCGCAGCCGCGGCGCCAGCGCAACGAGCTGGCCGTCAAACCCATCCATGCCGGGGTAGCTGTCGTGGTCGTGGTGGCGCCAGAGTGGCTGCGCCGCGTCAGGGCTTGGCCACGTGCCAGACGTTGTTGACGTTGTCGCCGGTGCGGTCGCCCGGCTTGGCGTCCTTGGCAAAGCGGTACAGCGGCTGGCCGCGGTAGGCCCACTGCTTGCCGCCGTCATCGCGCGTGATGATGGTGTACTGGCCCGAACCGCTAGTGCCCGGGGCCGCCATCAGCGGCGGCCAGTTGGTGGCGCAGGGGCCGTTGCAGGCGCTCTTGCCGCTGCCGGCGGTGTCGCGGTCAAAGGTGTACAGCGTCAGACCCTGCGGATCGGTCAGCACGCCATTGGACACCTTCACCGTGGGCGGCAGATTGCCGGCGCTGCCACCGCCCATGCCCATGCCGGAACAACCGGCGAGCAGGACGGCCGCGCAGCCGAGCGCGAGCGCGCCGGGACGAACCAGGAATGCAGCAGCGTTACGACGCAGACTTGCCATGATCTTGTTCTCCATGCAAACCGGTGCCGCCAGCCGGCACCGTCCCTCCAGTAAACACTGGATGTGATCTCTTTATTCCCACAGCGGCCAAAAAAATTGAAAAAAATCGAAAAAAAACCTGCCCGAAGGCAGGTTTTTTGCGTCGCAGCATGCGCGCGTCAGAGTTCGCCGTAGCTGTGCAGGCCCGACAGGAACATGTTCACGCCAAGGAAGGCAAAGGTCGTCACCAGCAGGCCGACCAGCGCCCACCAGGCCGCCACCGTGCCACGCAGCCCCTTCATCAGCCGCATATGCAGCCAGGCCGCGTAGTTGAGCCAGACGATCAGCGCCCAGGTTTCCTTCGGGTCCCAGCTCCAGTAGCCGCCCCAGGCCTCGGCCGCCCACAGCGCGCCGAGGATGGTGGCGATGGTGAAGAAGGCAAAGCCGACCGCGATCGCCTTGTACATCACGTCGTCGAGCAGTTCCAGCGACGGCAGGCGCTCGGCCAGGATGCCTCGCTGCCTGAGCAGGTAGGCCACCGCGACCATCGCCGCCAGCGCAAAGGTGCCGTAGCCGATAAAGTTGGCCGGCACATGGATCTTCATCCACCAGCTCTGCAGCGCGGGCACCAGCGGCTGGATCTCCTGCGCATTGCGGCTGACCGTGTACCAGAGCAGGAAGCCCACCGCGGCCGACACCACCAGCATCACGAACGGGCCCAGCGCGCGCGTGGCGTAACGGCCTTCGTAGTACAGGTAGAACAGCGAGGTGATCAGCGTGAACAGCACGAAGACTTCGTACAGGTTCGAGATCGGGATATGGCCGATGTCGGTGCCAAGCAGGTAGGACTCGTACCAGCGCACCAGCATGCCGGTAAAGCCAAGCACCACCGCGCCCCAGCACAGCTTGCTGCCGAGGCTGTAGCCGGTGCCCGAGCGCGTCGCCAGGCCGACCCAGTAGAACAGCGTCGACAGGAACACCAGCGCGCTCATCCACAGGATGGCCGACTGGCTCGACAGGAAGTACTTGAGGAAGAAGGCCTGGTCGGCGCGCGCGAGCTGGCCCTGGTAGAGCTGGATCGCGAACAGCGACAGCACCGCCAGTGCCACCATCAGCGGCCGCACCGGCTTCCAGTGCCAGCCAAGCAGCGCGAAGGTGGGCACGGCGCCGATCAGCACGGCCTTGTCGTAGCCGTCCATCCATTGCCCGTATTGCGCCAGCGCCACGCCGGCGCCAACCGCGAGCGCCAGCGCGAACAGCCAGTCCACCCAGCTCAGGCGGCGCAGGAAGGAAGGTTCGAGGTAGGCCTCGTCGGCACCGCTGTCGGCGCGCGGGGTGCCGCGCATGGCGGGACCGGCCTGGTTCACATTTGAGGACATAGCGTACCTGCTCGATTCAGTGGGGAGTGCCGGCCGGCTCGTGGGCGGCGCTGTGGCCTCCGGAGGCGCGGCCGATGTCGTCACGCAGCGCGGTGAATTCCTTTTCGAAATCCATGGTGCGGCGCTGGGTCGACATCGCCATCAGCACCTGGCTGCCGGCATCGGTGGCGCCGGTGGCGGACTGGTCTTTCACCCAGACCCAGACCCGGCGTTCGCGGATATAGAACATCGCGAACACGCCCAGCACCAGCAGCAGACAACCAAGATACACGATGTTCTTGCCCGGCGCACGGGTCAGCTGGAACACGCTGGCCTTGATTTCCTGGAAGTCGTCGAGCTGCAGGAATACCGGAGCGCCGTAGAAGAAACTATCCGACAAGGCGTTGATCGCCTGCTGCAGGAAGGCGCCGCTCTGGGCACTGTTGGCCACCACCGGCAACTGGTCCTGAGCGCGCGCAAGCTGCCACAGCTCCCACATCGAACCGTTCAGGATCTTCAGCAGCACGTCGGCGGCCTTCTGCTGCTCGGCCGGCGGGACGGACTTTTCCAGGAAGGCGGCGATGGCAGTGAAGCCGCCCGGCGGCGAATCCGGCGCGGGGCGTGTCGCGCCGGCGAACAGGTCGAGCGCGCGCAGCGCGCTTTCGGCCAGTTGCCGGCGCAGCTCGGCCTTGTCGTCGCCCGGCATCGACGCCAGCGCAAAGCGGCGCGCGGCCTCGCCGCGCAGCGCGCGGTCCTGCAGCGCGGCGCGCAGCCGCATCCAGTCGGCAACGCTGCCCTGGTCATCGGCGGGAATGCGAAGGTAGCGGAACGGCTCGCTGGGCGACTCGCGCATGCCGGCCAGGAACACCGACTGGCCGTCCATCTGAACCGGCACCATGTAGTTGTTGTACTCGCGCGCCTGCCCGGTGCGGTCGCGCAGCTTGTACTGCACCGACGGGCCGACATTGCGCAGGGTCTTGGCGCGGTCGGTGCTGGCGGCGGCGCCGAGATGCTTATCCAGCGTTTCGTTGAAGGACTTGCGCGCCACGCCGCGCGCATCGGGCTTGCCCGAGGCGTCGGTGACGTTCTCGATATTCATCAGCCGGAAGTCGCTGAACTCCACCGTCAGGCCGTCCCGGTCCGCGCTGGTGCCGGTGCCGGCCAGCGGCTTGTTGCCGCCCACCGCGCCGTCGATGGTGAAGGTGGCATGGCCGCTGCCCTGCATCGGATAGCCGACGAACTTCAGGCGCGAGCCGCCGTCCTCGAAGCTGGACTGGTAGATGGCGATGCCGTCGACGATCAGCGGCTCGTTCACCTTGATGGTGGCCTCGGTGCGCTTGCCGGTGGCACGGTCGGTCACGACCACGTCCGAAGCGAACAGCTTGGGCATGCCGGTCTCGTAGAAGTCGACCTTGAACTTCTTCAGCGTGATCGCGAACGGCAGGTCCTGCACCAGTGCGCCGTCGGCAATGTTGAGGATGGCAGTGGAGACGGTCGAGCCCTCGGGCACATAGGCGTTGCCGCGGAAGCCGGGGTTGTTCGCCGACAGCCGGTGCTGCGGCGGGATCTCGCTGATCACCGCGTTGCCGCGGATCGGGGTCTTGTCGCCCAGCCACATCTGCGCGCGGATCAGCAGGTCGCCGTCGAGCAGGCCGCCGACGCAGATCACCACGATGGCGGTGTGCGCCAGGATATAGCCGACCTTGTTGGCGGCGCCGGCCTTGGCGGCCAGCAGCGTGGCGCCGTCATGCTCGACCGCCTTGATGCGGTAGCCGCGGTTGCGCAGCAACGCCGACAGGCGGCCGACGGCCTCGGCGCGCGGACGCGCGCCGTCGAACTCGCCGCGATGGTGGAAGGCGCGCAGGCTGCGCTCGCGCACATGATCCTTCCATGAGCGCATGTCCGCGATCATCTTGGGCGCGTTGCGCACCAGGCACAGGCTGGTGGACACCACCAGGAAGGCCAGGATCAGCAGGAACCACCACGACCCGTAAACCTTCTGCAGCGACAGCGTGTGGAACACATCGGCCCAGAACGGGCCGAACTGGTTGACGTAGTTGGGATACGGCTCGTTCTGCTTGAGCACGGTGCCGATCACGCTGGCGATGGAGATCACCGTCAGCAGCGCGATCGCAAAGCGCATCGAGGACAACAATTCGACCGCGTCGCGCAGCACGCGGTGAGAGGTCTTCAGGTGCAGCCCTGAAGTGGAAGCGGTCGACATGTGCAGTGAAACCTAAAACAGCGTACGGCCTGGAAATGAATAAAGGGTGGACATGCTTTGGCAAGCAGGCCACCCTTTTCGATTGTGACAAGCGCGTTCGGTTGCATGGCTGGCCGCGCCATCCGGCGGCGGCCGCTCAACCGATGCGCCGGCGCGCACAGGCGCCAGCGTCGCGGAATCCCGGATCGTCAGCGAACCCCGGCGACGTAGTCCGCCACCGCCTTGATTTCGGCATCCGACATCTTGGCGGCGATGGTCGTCATGACCGGGTTGTTCTTGCGGGTGCCCTGGCGGAATGCCACCAGTTGTGCCTCGGTATAGTCGGCCCACTGGCCGCCGATGCGCGGATACTGCGCCGGAATGCCTGCGCCGGCGGGGCCATGGCAGGCGGCGCAGGCCGGCACGCCCTTGGCGGCGATGCCGGCGCGGTAGATCTTCTGGCCGGTTTCGATGCTGTCCTTGTTCTTGGCGGTGGCCGGCTTGAGCGACTGCTTGGCCAGGTAGGCGCCGACGTTGCGCATTTCCTCGTCGGTCAGCACCGACGCCATCGGCACCATGATCGCGTTGTTGCGGGCCTTGGCCTTGAAGTCGGCCAGCTGCTTGTGGACGTACTCGGGATGCTGCGCGGCCAGCTTGGGGTTGGCGGCGGCCGCGCTGTTGCCGGCGGCACCGTGGCAGCTCAGGCAGGCGGGCACATTGCGATCGGGGGCACCTTGCGTGTACAGCGTTTCACCCTTGGCCGGGTCCGCCTTCGCGGCGGCCTGCTCTGCGGCAGATGCCAGACCGGAAAGGGCGGCGGCAGGAACGGCCAGAGCCAGGACACCCAGAATCTTCGCAATGCGGTTCATTCGCACACCTTCTCTGAATTGTTTTGGACATCGTGATGCGTGCCGGTCCGGCGCTTTGCCGGCGGTGAGGACGCGCCGATGCAAAAGGCTGGGGAATCGTGGCGACCCGCGAGCGGCTGACCGATCCGCGCAACGCTGGCCGTGGCGGCAGACCCCGCCAGCCCGCGCCCGCCGCCGCCGCACCGTCCGGTGCAACGCGCAATGCGAGGCAAGGCCTTGCCCACGATGGAACGACACACTAGGCTTCCCGCCCGGACGACGGCAGCCGAGGCACGCGGCATGGATGCCACGCGTCACCCGCTCAGGAGACCGTAAACCGGCGTATTGTACAATAAGTTATGTGCCGGATTGATGCCTTGCGCCTTGTCGTGCCCGCTTCGGGCTGCGCCAGATCAAGCCCGGCGGGCGGCCCAGGCCGCAGCCATCCCACCCTGGCGAGACCCGGCCCCGGCGCGCGCAGCGCGCGGCCTCCGCGGCCCGCCCTACCGCTCCAGCGCATGTCCCTTCTTCACCAGGCCCGCTTCTTCATCACCGTGAACCACCTGCGCGACCTGCCCGCCACGGCCGTGCCCGAGGTCGCCTTCGCCGGCCGCTCCAACGCCGGCAAGTCCACGGCGATCAACATCCTGTGCAACCAGAAGCGGCTGGCGTTCTCGTCGCGCACCCCCGGCCGCACCCAGCACATCAACTATTTCTCGGTGGCGCCGGTCAAGGCGCCCGACCCGCTCGCCTTCCTGGTCGACCTGCCCGGCTACGGCTATGCCGAGGTCTCGGGTTCGGCCAAGTACCACTGGCAGGGCCTGCTGAGCGATTACGTGCAGACCCGCCAGCAGCTGGCCGGCCTGATCCTGATGATGGACGCGCGCCGGCCGTTCACGGATCTCGACTGCCAGATGGTCGAGTGGTTCCTTCCCACCGGGCGGCCCATCCACGTGCTGCTGACCAAGGCCGACAAGCTCACCAACAGCGAAAACGCCAAGGCCCTGCGCGAAGCCCGCAAGATGCTGCAAGGCTATGCCGAGCAGCTGGAAACGCCGGTGCCGCTGAGCGCCCAGCTGTTCTCCAGTCTCAAGCGCCGCGGCATCGAGGAGGCACAGGGCGTGATCGCCGGCTGGCTGAACCTGCCGGAAGCGCAGAAGCCTGAACGCGGGCCCGCTACCGCCAACGCAGTGCCGCCCGCGTCCGATCCTGCCGCGTGATCCTGGCTGCGAGCGCGCAAAAAAAGCCCCGTCGCAAGCAACGGGGACAAACTTTCCCGCCGGTGAGGCAGGTACCCGCTCAGGGAGGAGTAGCGGGGGACACCGCGCCACGCAGCGCGCAACGCAAAGTGTCCGCGAGTATGATGTCGGGCACGCACAAAAGTTTAGTTTTTCTTCGGCCGGCCGCATGGCGCTGCGCGCGCCACGCTTGCCGGCCTGCATTCCGTCCTCGTCCGTCAAGAAGCCGCCATGTCCACCTTCCCCGAGTTCCGCCCGCGCCGCATGCGCCGCGACGATTTCTCCCGCCGCATGATGCGCGAGCATCGCCTGTCTCCGGACAACCTGATCTACCCGGTCTTTATCCTCGACGGCCAGAACCAGCGCCAGGCCGTGGCGTCGATGCCGGGCGTGGAGCGCGTGTCGGTCGACCTGCTGATGCCGGTGGCCGAAGACTGCGTCAAGCTGGGCATCCCCGTGCTGGCCCTGTTCCCGGTGATCGACCCGTCGCTGAAGACGCCCGACGGCAGCGAGGCCACCAACCCCGATGGCCTGGTGCCGCGCGCGGTGCGCGCGCTGAAAGACCGCTTCCCCGAACTCGGCGTGCTGTGCGACGTGGCGCTCGACCCCTACACCAGCCACGGCCAGGACGGCGTGCTCGACGACAACGGCTACGTGATCAACGATGCGACGGTGGAGATCCTGGTGCGCCAGGCGCTGGCGCAGGCCGAGTCCGGGGTCGACATCGTGGCCCCGTCCGACATGATGGATGGCCGCATCGGCGCGGTGCGCACCGCGCTCGAGGACAACGGCCATATCCATACCCGCATCATGGCGTACTCGGCCAAGTACGCGTCGGCGTTCTACGGCCCGTTCCGCGACGCGGTGGGCTCGGCCGCCAACCTGGGCAAGGGCAACAAGATGACCTACCAGATGGACCCGGCCAACACCGACGAGGCCCTGCGCGAAGTGGCGCAGGACATCCTGGAAGGCGCCGACATGGTGATGGTCAAGCCCGGCATGCCGTACCTGGACATCGTGCGCCGCGTCAAGGACGAGTTCCGCTTCCCGACCTACGTGTACCAGGTCAGCGGCGAGTACGCGATGCTCAAGGCCGCCGCGCAAAACGGCTGGCTGGACCACGACAAGGTCATGATGGAATCGCTGCTGGCCTTCCGCCGGGCCGGCGCCGACGGCATCCTGACCTACTTCGCGCGCGACGCCGCGCGGCTGCTGCAGGCCTGAGCGGCCGACCGACAGCGCGCCCATGGAATTGCTCGGTTTCTCCGCCAGCCAGGTTCACCCGCTCGCCTCGCTCACCGACGCGGCCAGCTTCCTCGGCGGCAATGCCGCGTCGCTGTTCGTGTGGGCCGACTTCTCCACCGAAGAGGTCAGCGCGGCGCCCGACACCTGGCGCGAGCAGGTGCGCCAGCTTGCCGGCGCGCCCATCCTAGACCTGCACCTGGCCGACGCCACCAACCCTGCGCATCCCTCGTACTTCGATACGACCCATGCGTACGACATGGTGATCTTCCGCAAGCTCACCTTCGAAACCAGCCGCGCCATTGCCGAGGCGGAACCGCAGGACACCGCCGGCACCGCCAGGCCGGCCGAGGCGGCGGCCCGCCCGAAGCGTTATGCGCCCGGCTTCCTGCCGGCGCTGGCCAAGATTGACACCCAGCCGGTCACCTTCTTCATGTTCGACACCGTGCTGGTGACGGTGCGCTCGGGGCCGTCGCGCACCATCGACCAGGTACGCCAGCGTCTGCTCGAGCTATGCCAGGCCCCGCGCCCGCAAGCCGCGCCCGCGCGGGGCAACGGCCAGTCGCTGCTGCATGGCATCCGTCCGCCGAGCCGGCCCGAAGACCTGATGCTGCGGCTGCTCAACGCCATGGTCGACCGCTACCTGGAACTGCGCGCGCCGCTGACGCGCCAGCTCGACCGCTGGCAGCGCGCGCTGCTGAACTCGCGCCGCAGCTTCTCCAGCTGGGAGGGCCTGCTCGATGCGCGCATCCAGCTGCGCAAGCTGGAGCACCTGAGCGAGGAGCAGCGCGACGCGCTGCAGGAGTTCCGCGACAGCCTGCTCGACAACCGCTACAGCAGCGACCAACCCGGCGGCGGCGTCAATGCGCCGGGGCGCGACGAGGTGCTGCTGGTGCGCATCAACGACGTGATGGAGCATATCCAGCGGGTGCTGGCGCATGCGCGGCGGCTGGAGGATTCGATCGAATCGGCGGTGCAGATCCACTTCTCGGCGGTGGCGCACCGGACCAACCGCACCATGCGCGCGCTGACGCTGATCACCGCGCTGTTCATGCCGCTGACGCTCATCACCGGCGTCTTCGGCATGAACTTCGACCGCATGCCCTGGCTGCAGGAGCCGCAGGGATTCTGGTGGTCGATCGGCCTGATGGGCGCCGTGGCGGTGGTACTGGCGGCGCTGTGGGCGCTGGCGCGGCAGCTCGAGCGCTAGCCGCAGGCCTCGGTACGCCTCAGGTGCGGTTCAGGTGCGCGTACGCGTACCGAAAGCGCGCTCCAGGCTTTCCAGGAAGCGGTTGGCCGACTGGTAGCCGATCACGCGCACCGGGCGCTCACGCCCGTCCGGCCCGAACAGGATGATGCCGGGCGGCCCGAACAGCCCGAAGCGCTTGAGCAGGGCCTTGTCGTCGGCATTGTTCGCGGTGACGTCGGCCTGCAGCAGCACGATCTCCGACATTCGCGCGCGCACGCGCGGATCGACGAAGGTCAGGCGCTCCATTTCCTTGCAGCTGACGCACCAGTCGGCATAGAAATCCAGCAGCACCGGCTTGCCCGCGGCGGCGGCCTGCGCCACGCGGGCGTCGAGCTCGGCCACGCTGCGCACGCGCTCGAAACGTAGCGTCTGGGCGCTACCGGCGCTTTCGCCGCCACTGCGCGCCACGCTCAGGTGCGACAGCGGCTGCAGCGCATCGCGTCCACCGGAGGCCACGCCGATCAGCACGATTGCCGCGGCGATGGCAAACAGCACGCCCACGCCCTTGCCCACCCGCACCAGGTTGCGCGGATCCGGCCCCAGCCCGTCGAAGGCACCGAGGAACACCGCCGCCACGAGCAACAGCGCCGCCAGCAACAGCATCGTGGTCCACGCCGGCAGCACCGGCCCCAGCATCCACAGCGCCACGCCCAGCAGCAGGAAGCCGAAGAAGCGCTTGGTCACCTCCATCCAGCGCCCGGCGCGCGGCAGCAGGTTGCCCGCGCCCACGCCCACCAGCACCAGCGGCACGCCCATGCCCAGCGCCATCGCGAACAGCGCCGCGCCGCCGACCACGGCATCGCGGCTCTGCGCGATATAGGCCAGCGCGCCGGCCAGCGGCGCCGTCACGCAGGGACCGACGATCAGCGCGGAAATCGCGCCCATCGCCGCGGCCCCGACCACCTGGCCGCCCTGGCGCCGGTTGGACGATTCCGTCAGGCGGGTCTGCCAGCGCTGCGGCAGCTGCAGCTCGTACAGGCCAAACATCGACAGCGCCAGCGCCACCATCAGCCCCGCGAACGCGCCCAGCACCCAAGGGGTCTGCAAGGCGGCCGACAAGCCCTCGCCCAGCAGCCCGGCGGCCACGCCGACCGCGGTGTACACCACCGCCATGCCCAGCACGTAGGCCAGCGAGACCAGCAGCGCACGGCCACGCGTGACGTGCTCGCCCACCACGATCGACGACAGGATCGGCACCATCGGCAGCACGCACGGCGTAAAGGTCAGCAGCAGGCCAAGTCCGAAGAACAGTGCGCCGATCAGGCCGAGATTGCGGCTGGCCAGCGCGCCGGCGATGCGGTCGCTGTCGTCTGCGCGCAGCGCCGCGGGCGCGGCCTGCCGCGCCGGTGCCGGTGCCGGCTCGGCCGCCGGCGCGTCGCTGCGGCCGCGCTTGCCGAACAGGTCGGCCAGCGCGCTGCCGCCCACCTTGTGGACGCTCTCCATCGGCGGATAGCACAGGCCCTTGTCGGCGCAACCCTGCGAAGTCACCGTCAGCGTCCATTTGCCGTCGGCCGGCGCCGCCTCGACCGGCACTCGGATGACCACGGTGTCGCGATAGGTCTCCATCTCCTTGCCAAAGGTCTCGTCGAACTTGACCTTGCCCTGCGGATAGGCCGGCGCGCCCAGCTTTACATCGGCCGGCTGCGCGGCAAAGGCGAAGCGTTCGCGATACATGTAGTAGCCCGGCGCGACGTCGAAGCGCACTTCGACGGTCTTGTCGTCAGGCTGGCTGGCGGCAAAGCGAAAGGCCTGCTCGGGCGGCAGGAAGTCGTCCTCGGTGGCGGCGTGGAGGCTGCCTGCCAGGCACAGCCAGGCCAGCGCCGCCAGCAGCGCTGCGGCAATATGCCGCGCCCACATCTGCCCGGGCGAGCCCGCCCGACGTGCCAAACCGATGTTCATGAAGCCGATTCCTCTTTGTCTTGATCCCGGGATGCTGCCGTTCCTGCCCGCGCCTGCGCGCCGGCGGTCTCGCCATGCACCCATTCCAGGTAAGGCGCGTAGCCCGCAGACACGGGCCAAGCAAGCAGCTCAGGCACGTCATAAGGGTGATGTTGCCGGATCACGGCCTCGAGCGCAGCGTAGCTGGCGCGCGTGGTCTTGATCAGCAGCGGCCATTCGCGCGCCTGCTCGAGCTTGCCCTGCCACCAGTACTCGGATTCGACCGGCGCCAGGCGGTTCACGCAAGCGGCGGCGCGCGCCTGCAGCACGGCGCGCGACAAGCGCGCCGCGGTATCCGCATCGGGTGCATTGGTGATGACGACCAGCACTTCGTCCGGACCGGCGCCCTGGTCAATATGGCATTGCATCGACACTCCCCCGCGGCCGGCCACGCCGTACCGCACAAAACAAAAGAGCCAGGCGATTGCCTGGCTCGATTGTAAGCGGTGTGCCCGCGACCGTCGCACGACGGCAGCGGGCGGGAAACGCACTTATTCCGCGGCTTCTTCAGCCGGGGCTTCGGTGATTTCCGGACGATCCACCAGCTCGACCAGCGCCATCGGCGCGTTGTCGCCCTGACGGAAGCCGAACTTCAGGATGCGGGTGTAGCCGCCCGGACGGGTGGCGTAGCGCGGGCCCAGTTCGGTGAACAGCTTGGTGACCATGTCGCGGTCGCGCAGGCGGGCAAAGGCCAGGCGGCGGTTGGCAACGGTGTCCTTCTTTGCCAGCGTGATCAGCGGCTCGACGACCTTGCGCAGTTCCTTGGCCTTGGGCACGGTGGTCTTGATCAGCTCGTGCTGGAACAGCGAGTTGGACATGTTGCGCAGCATCGCAAGACGGTGCGACGAGGTGCGGTTCAGTTTCCGCAGACCATGACGGTGACGCATGATGATTCCTTTCAGTTAAGTGTTTGACCAGCTCTTCTATCGTCCGATACGACTGGACGCGGGCCGGTAGTCATACATGCCCCGGCCGAAACCAGGGCGGTTGCTGCGAAGCGGGACGGATGCCCCGCGCCACAATTACTTTTCCAGACCTGCGGGCGGCCAGTTCTCGAGCTTCATGCCGAGGGTCAGGCCACGCGAGGCGAGGACTTCCTTGATCTCGTTGAGCGACTTGCGACCCAGGTTCGGGGTCTTCAGCAGCTCGTTCTCGGTACGCTGGATCAGGTCGCCGATGTAGTAGATGTTCTCGGCCTTCAGGCAGTTGGCCGAACGCACCGTCAGCTCGAGGTCGTCGACCGGACGCAGCAGGATCGGATCGATCTGCGGCGTGCGGCTCGAAGCAGCCTCGGCTGCCGACTCGGTGCCTTCCAGCGCGGCGAACACGGACAGCTGATCGACCAGGATGCGGGCCGACTGGCGGATCGCTTCCTCGGGCGAGATCACGCCGTCGGTTTCGATGTTCATCACCAGCTTGTCGAGGTCGGTACGCTGCTCGACACGGGCGGATTCAACCGCGTACGACACGCGGCGCACCGGCGAGAACGAGGCGTCCAGCACGATGCGGCCGATGACCTTGCCGGATTCGTCGCCGAACTTGCGCACGTTGCCCGGCACGTAGCCGCGACCCTGCTCGACCTTGATCTGCATGTCCAGCTTGCCGCCGGCCGACAGGTGGGCGATCACGTGGTTCGGGTTGATGATCTCCACGTCGTGCGGCAGCTCGATATCGGCGGCCGTGACCACGCCTTCGCCATCCTTGCGCAGCGACACCGTGACTTCGTCGCGGTTGTGCAGCTTGAACACCACGCCCTTCAGGTTGAGCAGCAGGTTGACGACGTCTTCCTGCACGCCGTCGATGGTGGAATACTCGTGGACCACCCCAGCGATCGTGACTTCGGTCGGGGCATAACCGACCATCGACGACAGCAGCACGCGACGCAGGGCGTTACCGAGCGTATGGCCGTAGCCGCGCTCGAACGGCTCCATCACGACTTTGGCGTGATGGTCGCCCAGAGGCTCGACGGCGATGATTTTTGGCTTGAGGAGTGCTGTTTGCATTAGGTTGTCCTTTTCAATACCCTCGGCTCGTTACACCGATAAGGCTGACGTTTGGAACCTGGAAATCCCATCGTAACGATGGGCGAAGCCCGACGCGCGCGAAGCGCGTCGGGCTGAAGGAGAAGCTTTGCGACGAACGCAAGCTCTGGACCGGATGCTCGCGGATTAACGCGAGTACAGTTCGACGATCAGGCTTTCGTTGATGTCGCCCGAGATATCGGCGCGATCCGGGACTTGCTTGAAGGTGCCTTCGAACTTCTTGGCATCCACCGCGACCCAGGTCGGGAAGCCCGACTGCTCGGCCAGCGACAGCGCTTCGGCGATACGGACCTGCTTCTTCGACTGCTCGCGGATGGTGATGACGTCGCCCGACTTGATCTGGGCCGACGGCACGTTCAGGGTCTGGCCGTTCACCAGGATCGCCTTGTGCGACACCAGCTGGCGCGCTTCAGCGCGGGTCGAGCCGAAGCCCATGCGGTACACCACGTTGTCCAGGCGCGATTCCAGCAGTTGCAGCAGGTTTTCGCCGGTGTTGCCCTTGCGGCGGTCGGCTTCGGCGAAGTAGCGGCGGAACTGGCGCTCGAGCACGCCGTAGATGCGCTTGACCTTCTGCTTTTCGCGCAGCTGGTTGCCGTAGTCGGAGGTGCGGGCACCCGAGGTGCGGCCATGCTGGCCCGGCTTGCTGTCCAGCTTGCACTTGTCAGCCAGCGAGCGGCGCGAGCTCTTCAGGAACAGGTCGGTGCCTTCACGGCGGGAAAGTTTGGCCTTCGGGCCGGTATAACGTGCCACGTTGTCTTCCTTTGATCGATCACGGCGCCTTCAGGACGCGCCGTGAGTCCGCCAACGCTGTGCTGCCGCTGTGCCTCGGGGGCACGCGCCAGACCGTGACGGACGGTGGGCTTATTAAGCGCGCTCCGTTGCCGGAGGCATCGCTGCAAGCATTTACCAATACGCCGATGCCGCAATGTGCTTTGAAAGACACTGCTTCAGCGCAAAACGAAAACCTGCCGCATTAAAATGCAGCAGGTCAACGCGCGATACTACCATATCCGAATCCGGCAGGTAAACCCGCCGGCTCCGGACACGCCAACGCATCAGATGCGGCGGCGCTTCGGCGGACGGCAGCCGTTGTGCGGAATCGGCGTGACGTCTTCGATGATCGCGATCTTGATGCCCAGCGCGTTCAGTGCACGGACAGCCGACTCACGGCCAGGGCCGGGGCCCTTGATGCGCACTTCCAGGTTCTTGATGCCCTGGTCTTGCGCCACGCGGCCGGCGTTCTCGGCAGCAACCTGGGCAGCGAACGGGGTCGACTTGCGCGAACCCTTGAAGCCCTGGCCACCGGCGGTCGCCCACGACAGGGCGTTGCCCTGGCGATCGGTGATCGTGATGATGGTGTTGTTGAACGAAGCGTGGACGTGCGCAATGCCGTCGGCAACGTTCTTCTTGACCTTTTTACGCGCGCGAGCGGCGTTATTCGGACCTTTTGCCATTAGTTTCTTCCTCTGCCTTCGGCTTTACTTCTTCAGAGCCACGCCGGCCTTGCGCGGACCCTTGCGGGTACGGGCATTGGTGCGCGTACGCTGGCCGCGCATCGGCAGGCCCTTGCGGTGACGCATGCCACGATAGCAACCAAGGTCCATCAGACGCTTGATGTTCATCGTGGTTTCACGACGCAGGTCACCCTCGACCGTGACCTTGCCCACTTCGTCACGAAGCTTTTCCAGGTCGGCGTCGGTCAGATCCTTGACCTTCTTGTCAAACGGTACACCGGTGGCCTCGCAAATCTTGCGGGCGCGCGAGCGGCCGATACCGTAAATAGCCGTCAGGCCGATTTCGGTATGCTTGTGGTTCGGGATGTTAACCCCTGCGATACGTGCCATTCGTCAATCCTCTTTCCGATTAGCCTTGGCGTTGCTTGTGGCGGGGATCCGACGAGCAGATCACGCGCACGACACCGTTGCGCTTGATGATTTTGCAGTTGCGGCAAATGCGCTTAACAGAAGCCAGCACTTTCATAATTTTCCTCTTCCTTCAATTCCTGTTCGCTCACTTCGTCCGGAAGACGATTCGTGCGCGCGACAGATCATATGGGGTCAGCTCGACCGTCACCTTGTCACCCGGAAGAATCCGGATGTAGTTCATTCTCATCTTGCCGGAGATATGGCCCAGCACTACATGGCCATTCTCCAGCTTGACTCGGAACGTCGCATTGGGCAGGTTTTCCAGGACCTCGCCCTGCATCTGGATGACGTCGTCTTTAGCCATACCTAGCCTGTACCGATCCGAAGTCAGCGCAAGGTCAGATTGCCCTTGAAATTCGCCTTCTTCAGCAGCGACTCATACTGCTGCGACATGACATAGGACTGAACCTGGGCCATGAAGTCCATCGTGACGACCACGATGATCAGCAGGGAGGTTCCGCCGAAATAGAACGGAACGTTCCAGCGCAGCACCAGGAATTCCGGCAACAGGCAGACCAGTGTGATGTAGATCGCACCAGCCAGCGTCAGACGCACCAGGATCTTGTCGATATAGCGCGTCGTCTGCTCGCCCGGACGAATGCCCGGAATGAAGGCACCGCTTTTCTTCAGGTTGTCTGCCACTTCACGGCTGTTGTACACCAGGGCCGTATAGAAGAAGCAGAAAAATACAATCGCAGCAGCGTACAGCAGGATGTAGACCGGCTGGCCCGGCGACAGCGTGGCAGCCAGGTCCTTGATGAACCGGCCGACCATGCCCGTCGAATCAGACGTGAACCAGCCCGCGATCGTCGCCGGGAACAGGATGATCGACGATGCGAAGATCGGCGGAATCACCCCTGCCATGTTCAGCTTCAGCGGCAGGTGCGACGACTGGCCGCCGTACACCTTGTTGCCGACCTGACGCTTGGCATAGTTCACCAGGATCTTGCGCTGACCGCGCTCGACGAACACCACGGCGAAGGTCACACCGATCACGATCGCCACGATGAAGATCGCTGCGATGATGCTCATGGAACCCGTGCGGACCAGTTCGAACAGTCCGCCGATCGCGTTGGGCAGGCCCGCCGCGATACCGCCGAAGATGATGATCGAGATGCCGTTGCCCAGACCGCGCTCGGTGATCTGCTCACCCAGCCACATCAGGAACATCGTGCCGGTCACCAGCGTGATCACTGCCGTGGCCCGGAACATCAGGCCCGGATCCAGCACCAGCCCTGGCTGCGACTCCAGCGCGACCGCGATCGACAGCGCCTGGAACGTGGCGAGAACCACGGTGCCGTAGCGCGTGTACTGCGTGATCTTGCGCTGACCTGCCTGCCCTTCCTTCTTCAGCGACTCCAGCTGCGGCAGCACGATCGTCAGCAACTGCATGATGATCGACGCCGAGATGTACGGCATGATGCCGAGCGCGAAGACGGTAAAGCGCGACAGCGCCCCGCCCGAGAACAGGTTGAACATCCCGAGGATGCCACCCGACTGACTCTGGAAAAGCTTCGCAAGCTGCTCCGGATCGATACCGGGCACCGGAATATGAGCGCCGATGCGGTACACGATCAGGGCCAGCACCAGGAACATCAGCCGGCGCTTGAGGTCGCCGTACTTCGCCGTGTTCCTGGCTTGCGCGCTTGCATTGGGTTTCGCCGTGGCCAAACGATGCTCCGACTATGACTGCCTATGCTGCGATAAATGCTGCCGGTATCAGGCTGCGATCTGGCCGCCGGCGGCTTCGATCGCGGCCTTGGCGCCAGCGGTGGCGCCCAGACCCTTGATCGTCACCTTGCGGGTCAGCTCGCCGGCCTTGATGACCTTGGCGCTCTTGACCAGGTCGCCGACCAGGCCAGCCTGCTTCAGGACCAGCAGGTCGACTTCGGCCGCTTCCAGGCGCTCGATGTCACGCAGCGTGACTTCGGCGGTGAACGCCTTGGTCAGCGAGGTGAAGCCGCGCTTCGGCAGGCGACGGTACAGCGGCATCTGGCCGCCTTCGAAGCCCACCTTGTGGAAGCCGCCCGAACGCGACTTCTGACCCTTGTGACCGCGACCGGCGGTCTTGCCCAGGCCGGAGCCGATACCGCGGCCGACGCGACGCTTGGCGTGCTTCGAACCGGCAGCCGGTTTCAGGTTGTTCAGTTGCATCTTGCTCTCCAAGTCCCGATCAGGCCAGAACCTTGACCAGGTACGAGACCTTGTTGATCATGCCGCGCACGGCGGGCGTGTCCTGCAGCTCCGACACCGAGTTGATGCGGCGCAGGCCCAGGCCACGAACGGTGGCGCGATGATCCTCGCGCGTGCCGATCAGGCTGCGCACGAGTTGCACTTTTACGGTTTTCTGCGACATTGCGTTCACCTTAACCCAGGATGTCTTCGACCGACTTGCCACGCTTGGCGGCGATTTCGCCCGGCGTGCTCATCTTCTGAAGGCCGTCCAGCGTGGCGCGAACCATGTTGTACGGGTTGGTGGAGCCGTGCGACTTGGTCACCACGTTGGTGACACCCATCACTTCGAAGATCGCGCGCATCGGGCCGCCGGCGATCACGCCGGTACCTTCCTTGGCGGGCATCATCAGCACCTTGGCGGCGCCGTGCTTGCCAACGACTTCGTGTTGCAGCGTGCCGTTCTTCAGCGAGACCTTGACCATCTTGCGACGGGCTTCGTCCATTGCCTTCTGAACGGCGACCGGCACTTCCTTGGCCTTGCCCTTGCCCATGCCGATGCGGCCATCGCCGTCACCAACCACGGTCAGCGCAGCGAAACCGAGAATCCGGCCACCCTTCACCACCTTGGTGACACGGTTGACCGAGATCATCTTCTCGCGGAGGCCGTCGTCGCGTTCGTCCTGTTGGACTTTTGCTTGCATCTTTGCCATGACGTATCTCTCTCTATGCGCTTAGAACTTCAGGCCGGCTTCGCGGGCGGCGTCTGCCAGGGCCTTCACGCGGCCATGGAAACGGAAGCCGGCGCGATCGAACGCGACGGTTTCCACGCCGGCAGCCTTCGCCTTCTCGGCGATGCGCTTGCCCACGATGGTAGCGGCAGCGGCGGTAGCGCCCTTGCCTTCCAGTTCCTTGCGCACTTCTGCCTCGACGGTCGAAGCCGAAGCCAGCACCTTGGTGCCGCACTCGGAGAAGACCTGGGCGTAAATGTTCGAATTCGTACGGAACACGGTCAGACGATTGACTTTCATCTCCGCGATCTTGGCGCGGGTCTGACGTGCACGGCGCAAACGAGCGTCTTTCTTGTTCATCATTGCACCCCTTACTTCTTCTTGGTTTCCTTCAGGATGACGCGCTCGTCGCTGTAACGCACACCCTTGCCCTTGTAGGGCTCGGGCGGACGGTACGCGCGGACTTCCGCGGCAACCTGACCGACTTTCTGCTTGTCCGCACCCTTGATCAGGATTTCGGTCTGCGTCGGCGTTTCGGCCTTCACGCCTTCCGGCATCTCATGGATCACGTCGTGCGAGAAACCAAGCTGGAGCTTCAGCGCAGTGCCTTGCAGCTGGGCACGGTAGCCCACGCCGACGAGGTTCAGCTTGCGCTCGAAACCGGTGGTCACGCCCTTGACCATGTTCGCCGCCAGGGCGCGCATGGTGCCTTGCAGGGCGTTTGCTTCACGCGACTCGTCAGCCGGCGCGAAGGTCAGCGTGTCGTTCTCGACATTGACCTTGACCAGGCTGTGAATCGGCTGGGACAGCGTACCCAGCGGGCCCTTCACGGAGAGCACGCCAGCTGCCACGTTCACTTCCGCGCCCTTGGGGAGCGCGATGGGAGCCTTACCTACACGGGACATGGTTCTCTCCTTAAGCGACGTAGCAGAGAACTTCGCCGCCCACGCCGGTGGCGCGAGCCTTGCGGTCGGTCATCAGACCCTGCGGGGTCGAGATGATCGCCACACCGAGGCCGTTCATCACTTGCGGAATGTCGCTGCGGCCCTTGTACACGCGCAGGCCGGGCTTCGAGACGCGCTCGATGCGCTCGATCACCGGACGGCCGGCGTAATACTTGAGACCGATGCTCAGTTGTGCCTTGCCGCCATCTTCCTGGACGGCGTAGTCGTCGATGTAGCCTTCGTCCTTCAGGACCTTGGCGATTGCCACTTTCAGCTTCGACGACGGCATGACAACCGACGCTTTCTGCACGCCCTGGGCGTTGCGGATGCGCGTCAGCATATCGGCGATAGGATCGCTCATGCTCATACTGTTTCTCCTGTAGCCTGTGCGTAATTACCAGCTGGCTTTCGTCAGACCCGGGATTTCGCCCTTGAAGGCGATTTCGCGGATCTTGTTACGCGCCAGGCCAAACTTGCGGAAGGTACCGCGGGGACGACCGGTGATCGCGCAGCGGTTGCGCTGGCGGGTCGGGTTCGCGTTGCGCGGGAGCTGTTGCAGCTCGAGACGCGCGCTGTAACGCTCTTCTTCCGACTTCTCTTGGTCGTCGATAATGGCCTTGAGGTTGGCGCGCTTGGCGGCGTACTTCGCCACCAGCTTGGCGCGCTTCTTCTCACGTTCAATCAGAGCCAGTTTAGCCACGGTTACCCCTTAATTGCGGAACGGGAACTTGAACGCACCGAGGAGTGCCTTGGCTTCCTCGTCGTTCTTTGCCGTCGTCGTGATGCTGATGTTCAGACCACGCAGTGCGTCGATCTTGTCGTACTCGATTTCGGGGAAAATGATCTGCTCTTTCACACCGATGTTGTAGTTGCCACGACCGTCGAACGAACGGCCCGACACACCACGGAAGTCACGCACGCGCGGCAGGGCCACGGTGACGAAACGATCGAGGAATTCGAACATGCGCTCGCCGCGCAGGGTCACCATCGCACCGATGGGGTAGCCCTGGCGGATCTTGAAGCCGGCGATGGCCTTCTTGGCCTTCGTCACGACCGGCTTCTGACCAGCGATCTTGGTCAGGTCGCCGACGGCGTTTTCAATGATCTTCTTGTCATTGATGGCTTCGCCAAGGCCCATGTTCAGGGTGATCTTGGTGATGCGCGGCACTTCCATGACCGACTTGTAGCCGAACTGCTCGATCAGCTTCGGCACAACCTGTTCTTTGTAAAACTCTTGCAGACGTGCTGCCATGCTCAACTCCTAAACGTGCCCAGAATCAAGCTGCCACGACGGCGCCGGTAGTCTTCAGCACGCGCACGCGCTTGCCGTCTTCCACCTTGATGCCGACGCGCGACGGCTTGCCATTGGCATCCACGAGCGCAACGTTGGAAATATGCAGCGGCATGACCTTGTCGACCACACCACCGGTAGTGCCCAGCATCGGGTTCGGGCGGGCATGCTTCTTGGCAATGTTCACGCCTTGCACCGCGACCTTGTCGCCGAGGACGGCTTGCACGGTACCGCGCTTGCCCTTGTCCTTGCCGGTCAGCACGATGACTTCGTCGCCTTTGCGAATCTTGTTCATGGCGGCTCCTTACAGCACTTCCGGAGCGAGCGACACGATCTTCATGAAGCGCTCGGTACGGAGTTCACGAGTCACCGGCCCGAAGATACGGGTGCCGATCGGCTCGAGCTTGTTGTTCAGCAGGACGGCGGCATTGCCGTCGAACTTGATCAGCGAACCGTCAGCGCGGCGCACGCCCTTGGCGGTACGCACGACGACGGCGTTGTAGATGTCGCCCTTCTTCACGCGACCGCGCGGCGCTGCGTCCTTGACGGTCACCTTGATGATGTCGCCAACGCTTGCGTAGCGGCGCTTGGAGCCACCCAGCACCTTGATGCACAGCACTTCGCGCGCACCAGTGTTATCGGCCACTTCGAGCCGGCTTTCTGTCTGAATCATGGTGTTTGTCTTCCCAACTTAATCCGCCAGGTGCGATAGCGCCCGTCGGTCAGTCTTGGTCCCGTCGGTTCCGGCCTTGCGCCAGCACCGTATGGGTTGATCAACTTTGAAGTCGGTAGGAGCCCGGCAATTTCCGACTGAAAACATCGGAGCCGCCTGGCCCTGGCTCGCTCAACAGGCCCGCCCGGGTGGTACAGCTAAGGCGAACGCAATAAAGCGGAAGTCCAGGATTATAGCTACATAATCCTGGACTTGCAAGTCAAGCTAAGAACGTGTTGTTCTTAGATGACGCGTGCAGCCTCTACCAGCCGGGAAACCACCCAGGACTTGGTCCGCGACAGCGGACGGCCTTCCTGGATTTCGACCTTGTCGCCTTCCTTGTACTGGTTGGCTTCGTCGTGTGCGTGGTACTTCTTCGAACGCAGCACGTACTTGCCGTACAGGGGATGCTTGACGCGGTTTTCCACCAAGACCGTAACGGTCTTGTCCATCTTGTCGCTCACGACACGGCCGACCAGGGTGCGGCGAAGCGACTTTTCCGTTTGTGCAGCTTCAGTCATTTCGCGTTCGCCTTTTCAGTCAGCACGGTTTGCACGCGCGCGATGTCCTTGCGAACCTTCTTCAGCTGGCTGGTGTTCTGCAGCTGTTGGGTTGCCTTTTGCATGCGCAGGCTAAATTGGGCCTTCAGCAGCTCGGAGAGCTCCTGGTTCAGGCCTGCGGCGTCCTTGCCGCGAAGTTCGGATGCTTTCATTCCTGCTCTCCTTACGTCCCGACCTGGCGCACCACGAAATTGGTGGCGATCGGCAGCTTGGCAGCCGCGAGGCGGAACGCCTCACGGGCCAGGTCTTCGCTTACACCATCCATTTCGTACAGCATCTTGCCCGGCTGGATTTCAGCCACGTAGTACTCCGGATTGCCCTTGCCGTTACCCATACGGACTTCGGCAGGCTTCTTCGAGATCGGCTTGTCCGGGAAGATCCGGATCCAGATGCGGCCACCACGCTTGATGTGGCGGGTCATCGCACGACGTGCCGACTCGATCTGACGAGCCGTCAGGCGGCCACGGCCCATGGCCTTCAGGCCGAATTCGCCGAAAGACACGGCGTTACCACGGGTAGCCTTACCCGTGTTGCGGCCTTTCTGCTCCTTGCGGTATTTTCTGCGCTTAGGTTGCAGCATCGTTATTCTCCACTCTTCGCATCTGCGCCAGGCGCAGCGCGGCGACCGGCACCGGCACCGCCGCGGCGGTTGCCACCCGGACGGCCTTCGCCTTCACGGCGGCGGCCTTCCGGACGACCCGGGCGACGACGACGGTCGTCCTGCGGCTCTTCCACCACCGGCGCGTCATTGCGGCCGAGGTGATCCCCCTTGTAGACCCACACCTTGACACCGATGATGCCGTAGGTGGTTTCTGCTTCGGAGAAGCCGTAGTCGATGTCGGCGCGCAGGGTGTGCAGGGGCACACGGCCTTCGCGGTACCACTCGGTACGTGCGATTTCGATACCGTTCAGACGGCCGGCGCTCATGATCTTGATACCCTGGGCGCCCAGGCGCATCGCGTTCTGCATGGCGCGCTTCATGGCGCGGCGGAACATGATGCGGCGCTCGAGCTGCTGGGTGATCGAATCGGCGATCAGCTGAGCATCGGTTTCCGGCTTGCGGATTTCCTCGATGTTCACGTGCACGGGCACGCCCATGCGACGCTGCAGTTCGGCCTTCAGCAGTTCGATGTCCTCACCCTTCTTGCCGATCACCACGCCCGGACGCGAGCTGTAAATGGTGATGCGTGCATTGCGGGCGGGGCGCTCGATGACGACGCGGCCAACCGATGCGTTCTTGAGCTTCTTCTTCAGGAAGTCGCGAACTTCGATGTCTTCCTTCAGCATGCCGGCGAACTTCGTGTTGCTGGCGTACCAGCGCGAAGCCCAGTTACGGCTGACAGCCAGACGGAAGCCAGTCGGATGAATCTTCTGTCCCATCGTGACTCCTTAGTTGCCGAGCGTCACAGTGATGTGACAAGTTTGTTTCTCGATGCGGTTGCCGCGGCCCTTTGCCCGTGCCGTGAAGCGCTTGAGCGAGGTTGCCTTGTCGACGTAGATCGATTTGACCTTCAGTTCGTCGATGTCGGCGCCTTCGTTGTGCTCGGCGTTGGCGATGGCCGATTCGACCACCTTCTTCACGATCCCGGCAGCCTTTTTCGGGCTGAACGTCAGGACGTTGAGCGCGCGCTCGATCGGCAGACCACGGATCTGGTCAGCGACCAGGCGCGTCTTCTGGGCGGAGATGCGGGCACCGCGATGAATCGCTTTCACTTCCATGATGGCACCTTACCTCTTCGCTTTCTTGTCAGCCGCGTGGCCCTTGAACGTGCGGGTAATCGCAAATTCGCCGAGCTTGTGGCCAACCATGTTTTCCGTAACGTACACCGGCACGTGTTGACGGCCGTTGTGGACGGCGATCGTCAGGCCGATGAACTCCGGCAGAATGGTCGAGCGGCGCGACCACGTCTTGATGGGCTTCTTGTCCTTGCCGCTGGTTGCAACTTCCACCTTCTTCAGCAGGTGGGCGTCGCAGAACGGACCCTTTTTAGCGGAACGAGTCATATCTTTAGCTCCTACCTACCGATTAACGCTTGTGGCGCTTCTGGACGATCATGCTGTCCGTGCGCTTGTTGCTGCGGGTACGGTAACCCTTTGTCGGGGTACCCCACGGCGACACCGGATCGCGGCCAGCAGCGGTCTTGCCCTCGCCACCACCGTGCGGGTGGTCGACCGGGTTCATCACAACGCCGCGGACCGTCGGGCGGATACCGCGCCAGCGGGTCGCACCGGCCTTGCCGATGACGCGCAGGCTGTGCTCTTCGTTGCCCACTTCACCGACGGTGGCGCGGCACTCGATATGCACGCGGCGCACTTCGCCGGAGCGCAGGCGAACCTGGGCGTACAGGCCTTCACGGGCCAGCAGCACGGCGGAACCGCCTGCAGCGCGGGCGATCTGGGCGCCCTTGCCCGGCAGCATTTCCACGTTGTTGATCGTGGTACCGACCGGAATGTTACGGATCGGCAGGTTGTTGCCAGCCTTGATCGGCGCTTCCGAGCCATTCAGCAGCGCTTGGCCGGCAACCATGCCCTTGGTGGCGATGATGTAGCGGCGCTCGCCGTCGGCGAACACGACCAGCGCGATGTTGGCGCTGCGGTTCGGATCGTATTCCAGGCGCTCGACCTTGGCGGGGATGCCGTCCTTGTCGTTGCGCTTGAAGTCGACCACGCGGTAGTGGTGCTTATGACCACCGCCCTTGTGGCGGGTGGTGATATGACCATTGTTGTTACGGCCCGACTTCTGGAATTGCTTTTCCAGCAGCGGAGCGTGCGGGGCGCCCTTGTGAAGGTCCTTGTTGACCACCTTCACCATCGAGCGACGACCCGGGGAAGTCGGCTTGGTCTTGACGAGTGCCATGATTACTTGGCCTCCGCTTCAAAATTGATTTCCTGACCCGGCTTCAGCGACACGTAAGCTTTCTTCACGTGGTTACGACGGCCCATGAAACGGCCGAAGCGCTTTTGCTTGCCCTTCTGGTTCAGGATCTGAACGGACTGCACCTCGACCTTGAACAGCAGTTCGACGGCGGCCTTCACTTCTGCCTTGTTGGCATCGCGAGCCACTTCGAACACGACTTGTTCATTCTTGTCGGCGACCAGGGTTGCCTTTTCGGAAACCACCGGCGCGAGCAGCACCTGCATCAAACGATGATCGTTCTTGGCTACTTGCGTCATTTCAGCAACTCCTCGATCTGCGCGACGGCTGCCTTGGTCACCAGCACCTTCTTGTAGTGCACGAGCGACAGCGGATCAGCCTGGCGCGGCTCGACAACTGCCACGTGCGGCAGGTTGCGCGAAGCCAGGTAGAGGTTTTCGTCGAGGCTGTCGGTGATGATCAGCACCGAGTCCAGGCCCATGGCCTTGAACTTGTCGGCCAAGAGCTTGGTCTTGGGCGCATCGACGGTGAAACCGTCCACCACATTGATACGACCTTCACGTGCGAGCTGCGAGTAAATCGAGCGCATGCCGGCACGGAACATCTTCTTGTTGACCTTCTGGCTGAAGTTCTCTTCCGGCGAATTCGGGAAGATACGGCCGCCCCCGCGCCACAGCGGCGAGGAAGACATACCGGCACGAGCACGGCCCGTACCCTTCTGGCGCCACGGCTTCTTGGTCGTGTGCTTGACCTCTTCACGGTCCTTCTGCTTACGGTTGCCGCTGCGAGCGTTGGCCTGGTAAGCGACGACGATCTGGTGAACGAGGGCTTCGTTGTAGTCACGGCCGAACACTTCGGGCGACGCGTCAACGCCGGCGCCGATCTGGCCATTGTCCTGGAGGAGCTTGAGTTCCATTACATGCGCTCCTTAAGCTTTGGCTTTGGCCTTGACGGCCGGGGTAACGATGACCTTGCCGTTCTTGGAGCCGGGAATGGCGCCCTTGACCAGCAGCAGCTTGCGCTCTGCGTCGATCTTGGCGATCTCCAGGTTCTGCACGGTGCGGGTGACATCGCCCAGGTGACCGGTCATGCGCTTGCCCGGGAACACACGGCCCGGATCCTGCGCCATACCGATCGAGCCCGGCACATTGTGCGAGCGCGAGTTACCGTGGGTGGCACGGCCGGAGGCGAAGTGGTAGCGCTTGATGGTACCGGCGTAGCCCTTACCGATGGTCACGCCCTGCACGTCGATCTTCTGACCGACTTCGAACAGGTCGACCGACAGCGAACCGCCAGCTTGCAGTTCGGCAGCCTTGGCTGCGTCGATACGGAATTCGCGGATGATTTCGCCGGCTTCCACGCCGGCTTTGGCGAGGTGACCCGCCAGCGGCTTGGTGACGCGGCTTGCGCGTCGTGCGCCGAAGGTGACTTGAACGGCGGTGTAACCGTCGGTCTCGTCCGTCTTGATTTGCGTCACGCGGTTGTCGCCGACCTCGACCACGGTCACGGGAATCGCTTCACCGTCGTCCGTGAAAATACGGGTCATGCCAACCTTGCGACCTACAAGGCCAAGGCTCATGGTTTGCTCCATTCCCAGCTGCGATTGGCCGGGGCTGATTGATACACGAAAACTGTGCTTGCGCTTGTGCGCGGATGGACCTGCGCTAAAGAAGACTGCGCGCGGCCAAAATGGCCAGCCCACTACCCGAGGAAACGGGTAGCCTTACACTATATCGCAGCAGTTTGGAAAGGGCAATATGAATTGCGGATTTCCCTGCAATGCTGTAGGCAGGGCGGCCGCGGCAGTGACGTTTGCGCTGCCTGGCTGTGGCGCGGGGGCGACGGGCCGCTCGCGGAGCGGCCCCGTCAGCCACAGCAAATAGGTGCGTCAGGCCACGAGGCGGACGAAGTCGCCGCCATAGAAAACCAGCGGCTCGCCCTCCCCCGCCGCGAACGCTTCGACGGCACCGACGATCAGCAAGTGGTCGCCCAACGGGTCGGCGCGCTCGACCCGGCACGACAGCGTCGCCAGCGCCTCGTCCAGGTAAGGCACGCCGTGCGGGCAGCGGCGATGGCCCACGCCGGCGAACTTGTCCGGCGACGGCGTGGCAAAGCGGCGCGCCAGTTCGCCGTGGCCCGCGCGCAGGATGCTTACGCCGAACGGCGCGCCCGGTGCGAACAGGCCCGCATTGGGCGAATGCGTGACGAGGCTCCACAATATCAATGGCGGCGCCAGCGACAGCGACGCGAACGAGTTGACGGTGATGCCGACCGGCCGCCGCTGCGGCGTACAGGCACCGATCACCGCCACGCCGGTCGCGTAGCGGCCGCACACCCGGCGCAATTCGCGCGGATCGAGCGAGGGGGCGGCATGGCTGGTGGTGTCCATCTCAGGCGGCCCGCGGCAGGTAGTGGTCGATCAGCTGGTGGCAGGCCTGCGGATCCATCCACCAGGGGAAATATTCCGGCGGATTGTCGAAGCCGTTGGCGATGCGGGCCGCCAGCGCCGGCGCTTGCCCCGCGGCGCCCAGCAGCGCCAGGATGTGCGGCGGTGGCGGGGTCAGCAGCGAGTTGGTCCATGCCACCACATCGCCGGCGTATTGCCAGTAGCGGGCGAAGGTCTGCTCCATCCAGCCGCGGTCGTACGGCCGCTCGCCATGGTCGACGATGGCATCGAGATAGACCTTGCAGCACTTGGCGGCATTGTTCGAGCCCTGCCCGGTGATCGGGTCGTTGACCACCACGGCGTCGGCCATGCCGAACACCAAGCGCCCGGACGGCAGCGTCAGCACCGGCTTGCGCACGGTCGGTGCGAAGCGGCCCGACAGGATGCCGTTGTCGTCGGTCAGCGCCACGCGCTCGCAGCGAGCGGCCTCCCACGGCGCAAAGGTGCGCAGGATGCGCAGGCTTTCGGCGAGGTGCTGGGCGGGCGTGCGGGCCTCGGCCCAGCGGTCCATCGGGCCGCCCGGGATGCCCTCGAACACCATGATCTCGCACGGCCCCGACAGCGTCAGCGCGGGAAAGACGAAGTACTCGCCCACCCCAGGAATCAGGTTGAAGCAAACCCGCGAGAACGGCTCGCGCGGCACCATGCCGGTCACGTAGGTCAGCGCCAGCGCGCGCTGGGGCCGCTCGAAGGGGCTGCGCGACGCATCGCGCTCGAAGCGGCTGACGATCTCGCCCTTGCCGGCGGCCAGCAGCACCAGGTCATGTTCGCGGGTCAGGTCCTCCAGCTCGTCGACACCGACGTCGACGATGCGCAGGTCGCCGCCGCGCGCAACAAAGGCCTCCATCCACGCCGGCATCTTCAGGCGCTGGTCGACCGCCTGCGCCGGCCGGTCCAGCGGCGCGGCCCAGTCGATGACCTTGGCGCCTGGCTGTTCGGGATGCGGCACGGCCAGGCCGATGCCCTGCACCGGCGGACAGGCATCGTCCCACCAGTTCAGGCCAAGCTCGCGCTCGGTCTGCAGCGCGCGGTCGAACATGCACTGGCTGGACATGACCTTGCCGGCGCGGATCTGGTCCGGGGTGCGGTTCGACAGCAGCGTGACGCGGTAGCCGTGGGCTTGCAGCCCGAGGGCCATTTGCAGGCCCGACTGGCCCGCTCCGACGATGGCGATGCGTTGGCGCATGAGGTGGTCTCCTGAAGGATCGTTCGTTGTGGGGCGTTCAGCCGGCCAGCTTGCCGATGGCAGGCACGTTCTGCTCCGGACCCATGGCGGAGTAGCCGCCGTCGACGGCATAGTCCGCGCCGGTGACGAAGCTGGCGTGATCCGAGCAGAGGAAGAGCACCACCTGCGCCACCTCGTCGGGCTCACCGACACGGCCGAGCAGATGGAACGGCGCGGCCACCGCATCGGTGCGGGCGCGGTTGCCGCCGCTGACCTCGTCCATCAGCCGGCACCAGGTCCAGCCGGGCGAGACCGAGTTCACGCGGATCCGGTCCGGCGCCAGGTCCATCGCCATGCTGCGCGTCAGCTGCGCGATCGCGGCTTTCGACACCGGATAGAGCCAGCGCCCGGTCTGCGCCACGCTGGCGGAGATGCTGGTGAAGTTGACAATGGCGCCTCCGCCGCGCGCGCGCATATGCGGATGCACCGCCTGCGCCAGCACCACTCCGGACACCACATTGACGTTGAGCGCCGCCAGCCAGTCGTCACGGGTCGAGCGGAAGCCGTCGTCGAGATAGGTGCAGGCCAGGTTGACCAGGAAATCGACGCCGCCAAAGCGCTGCGCAACCTGGTTGACCGCATCGCGGACCTGCTCGTCCCGCGTGATGTCGGTGGCGATGAAGAGCGCGCCCTTGCCCAGGCCGGCGGCGACGCGCTCACCGTTGGCGGCGTCGATATCCAGGATCGCCACGCGCGCGCCGGCCTCGATGAAGGCCCGGGCCACGCCCGCGCCGATCAGCGTGGCGCCGCCAGTGACGATGGCCACCTTGTCCTGCAATCCCTTCATGGTTGTCTCCTTGTTGGTCACCGGTGTTCGGTTGGGGCAGGCCTCTGCGGGCCTGCTGCCGTTCAGTGGCGCCTGGCTACTTGCCTTCGCTCTGCTGCCAGCGCGCCATCAGCGTGTTCGACGGCAGGGTCTCGTCCAGCAGCTTGCGCGCGGTTTCCACGCCCGCCACCGGCAAACCCGCCGGGTCCAGCTTGCCGATCTGCACCAGCACGCTGGCCTGGTCCCAGTAGATATGCTCGTGGTACAGCTTGTCGCCGCGGAACTTGACGATGGCGATCAGCGGGATCTCCACGCGCTTGCCGGTGGGCGGCACGCCGGGCAGCATCCAGTCGATTTCGCTGGTGTGGGTGAAGCAGAACAGCAGCTCGTCGACGATCTGGGTGGCCCCGACCGTGCGCGACAGCGGGATCAGGGTGGTGTCGGGCGGGTTGCTGTGAACAAAATGGTTCTGGTAGAAGCGGCGCAACTGCGCGTAGCCAACGCCGCCGGTCATGGTCGGGATATGGTTCACATAGGGCTGCGCCACCATCGTCGCCATGGTCGCGTCGACGTCGCGGGTGGCGAATTCATATTCGCAGTGCTTATCCCACAGCGCCGAGAAGTCGTAGTGCGGACCCATCTCGCGGCGCAGCGCGGCGATCGAGCGCTGGTGCGCCATCAGCGCCGAGGGCTTGTCGAAATGCTCGCCGCCGGACCGCGCAAAGGCATGGTCGACGCCGGCATAGACGTACACCTCGACGTTGTCCCGGCCGGCCAGCGCCGCGCGGATCGCCGCCTGCGCCGGCGGCGGGCAGAAGCCGTCCATCTCCGCGATATGCAGCACCAGGCGGCCACGGACGTTGGCGGCCTCGCCCAGCGCGTGCTCGATGCCGACGCCGTAGTACGCCACCGCGCAGGCCACGTCGGGCAACCGGCACGCCGCCAGGTAGGCCAGCTTGCCGCCCAGGCAGAAGCCCAGCACGCCGGTCTGGCCAACGCATTCGGACCGCGCGCGCAACGTCTCCAGCGCCGCACCCACATCCTGCACGCCCTGCGCTTCGTCGAACCGCTGATAGAGGCCGAGCGCGCGCTGGAAGTCCTCGCCGCGGTCGGTCAGCTCGATTCCCGGTGCGATCCGCCAGAACAGGTCCGGCACCAGCACCGTATAGCCCTCCTCGGCGTAGTAATCGGCCACCTCGCGCATGGTGGCATTGACGCCGAAGATCTCCTGGCACAGCACGATGCCGGGGCCCTTGCCTGCCGCCGGGGTGGCGAGATAGCCGCTGAAACTGCCTTCGGGGGTCTGGATCTCGATGGTCTGGCCCATGGCCTGCGCTCCTTGTCGTTCTGTGTTGGCTGACAGCTGGTGGAGGGTTGCGCTGCCGTGCTGGATCCCATGATGGTGGCTCCGCACCGCAGCAAACTAGCCGCTGGCTGCAGCGGCTATCCGATTAGTGCAGGAAAGTTCGGCTTCGGTCAACGCAAGGCCAGGGTCGCGCGGGTCGATCCGCTATAGTGGTTGCGTGGACCATGCTGCGCGCATGGCGCCCCGGCCCGAGGCCGTGGACGCCAGCCAGCGCCGCGGCCACGCCAGAGGAGCGAGACCATGTTGCAGCTGCCCCCGACTGCCCGCCCGCCGGCGCCGCTGGCGCATGCCCTGCTACACGATGCCGGGCGGCAGGTGTTCGCCTCGACCGACCTCGGGCAGACGCGCGCGGCGGTCGGCAGGCTCTTCAAGCCGCACCGGCTCGATATCCGCGGGACCAGCCTGTCGGCCCGCATGCATCACGCCCCGCTCGGCGCGGTGTCGCTGAACCGGCTCGCCTACGGCGCCGATGTCACCATCGACCCGGGCCCGCTCGGAGACTTCCTGCTGGTGCAGATGCCGCTCAGCGGGCAGGCCGAGATCCGTTGCGGCGCGCAGCAGATCGTGTCGACGCCGGACTGCGCTTCCGTGCTGACGCCCAGCGATCCGCTGCTGATGCGCTGGAGCGCGGACAATGACCAGCTCATCGTGCGCGTCGAGCGCAGCGCGCTGGAGCGCGTGTGCGCCGCCTATCTCGGCCATCGCCCGGACCCGCCGCTGCGCTTCCAGCTCGGCATGGCCTGGCGCAGCGCCGGCTGGTATCCATTGATGGAGTATCTGGCGCAGATGCTGTCGATAGCGCCGCAAGCGGCGCGCCATCCGCTGACGGCCTGCCAGCTCGAGCAGCTGGTGATCGGCGCCCTGCTGACGCTGCAGCCGCACAGCCTGTCGGAGGCGCTGCAGCGGCACGGCAAGCCGCTGGCGCCGCGCCATGTGAAAGTCGTCGAGGAATATATCCACGCCCATGCCGCCGCCGCGCTGACGCCGGCGCTGCTGGCGGAGATCGCGGGCGTCAGCCTGCGCAGCCTGTATGCGGGGTTCCGCGAGCATCGCGGGCTGAGCCCGATGGCCTATCTGCGCACGGTCCGGCTGGACCGGGTACGGCACGATCTGCTCAACGATGCGGCGCTGTCGTCGGTGACCGGCGCCGCGCTGCGCTGGGGCTTTACCCACCTGGGCCGCTTCAGCGCCGAGTACCGGCGCGCGTTCGGCGAGTGCCCGGCCGAGACGCTGCGCCGGCGCGGCAGCGTGTAGGTGGCTGGCGGGAGGGGCCTGGTGGCGCCGCCGTGCGACGCGCCACCAAACAAAAACGGCGAACCGAGGTTCGCCGTTTTGCTGCATCAAGCCGCCTGGGCGGCCCGAAACATCTTTACACCTTGATCTCGACGTCCACGCCTGCCGGCAGGTCGAGCTTCATCAGCGCATCAACGGTCTTGTCGGTCGGGTCGACGATGTCCATCAGGCGCTGGTGGGTGCGGATCTCGAACTGATCGCGGCTGGTCTTGTTGACGTGCGGCGAACGCAGGATGTCGAAGCGCTGGATGCGGGTCGGCAGGGGCACCGGGCCCTTGACGATCGCGCCGGTACGCTTGGCGGTATCCACGATTTCGGCGGCCGACTGGTCGATCAGGCGATAGTCGAAAGCCTTCAGGCGGATACGGATCTTCTGGTTCTGCATGATATTTCCTTAAAAGAGCGATTGGGCAAGCTGCCCGTTGAATGGGGACATGCCCGCAGGCATGTCCCAGGAAGTGCTTAGTCGAGGATCTTTGCCACGACGCCGGCGCCGACGGTACGGCCACCTTCGCGGATAGCGAAGCGCAGGCCTTCTTCCATGGCGATCGGGGCGATCAGCTTGACGGTGATCGACACGTTGTCACCCGGCATGACCATTTCCTTGTCCTTCGGCAGCTCGATCGAGCCGGTCACGTCGGTGGTGCGGAAATAGAACTGCGGGCGGTAGTTGTTGAAGAACGGGGTGTGACGGCCGCCTTCGTCCTTCGACAGGATGTACACCTCGCCGGTGAAGTGGGTGTGCGGCTTGATCGAGCCCGGCTTGCACAGCACCTGGCCGCGCTCGACGTCTTCACGCTTGGTGCCGCGCAGCAGCAGACCGACGTTGTCGCCAGCCTGGCCCTGGTCCAGCAGCTTGCGGAACATTTCCACGCCGGTGCAGGTGGTCTTCACGGTCGGCTTGATACCGACGATTTCGATTTCTTCGCCGACCTTGATCACGCCGCGCTCGATACGGCCGGTCACCACGGTGCCGCGACCCGAGATCGAGAACACGTCTTCCACCGGCATCAGGAAGGTACCGTCAACGGCACGCTCCGGCGTCGGGATGTAGTTGTCCAGCGCGTCGGCCAGGTTCATGATGGCCACTTCGCCCAGTTCGCCCTTGTCGCCTTCCAGCGCCAGCTTGGCCGAACCCTTGATGATCGGGGTGTCGTCGCCGGGGAACTCGTACTTGCTCAGCAGCTCGCGCACTTCCATCTCGACCAGCTCGAGCAGTTCGGCGTCGTCCACCATGTCGCACTTGTTCAGGAACACGATGATGTACGGCACGCCAACCTGGCGAGCCAGCAGGATGTGCTCGCGGGTCTGCGGCATCGGGCCGTCAGCGGCCGAGCACACCAGGATCGCGCCGTCCATCTGGGCGGCACCCGTGATCATGTTCTTCACATAGTCGGCGTGGCCCGGGCAGTCAACGTGCGCGTAGTGGCGGTTGGCCGTCTCGTATTCGACGTGCGCGGTATTGATGGTAATACCGCGGGCCTTTTCTTCCGGCGCTGCGTCGATTTCGTCGTACTTCTTGGCGGCACCGCCGAACTTCGCTGCCAGCACCGTGGCGATCGCTGCGGTCAGCGTGGTCTTGCCATGGTCAACGTGACCAATCGTACCAACGTTCACGTGCGGCTTGGTCCGCTCGAACTTTTCCTTTGCCATTTTTTTCAGCTCCTAATGGAATGCAGTCTTGTCGATTCATCACGCCGCCGCGTCCCGGCGGACGCGGCGGCATACAGCTTATTTACTTGCCCTTGGCCGCCATCACTGCTTCGGCGATGTTCTTCGGCGCCTCGGCGTAGTGCTTGAATTCCATGGTGTAGGTGGCGCGGCCTTGCGTGGCCGAGCGCAGCGCGGTCGAATAACCGAACATTTCCGACAGCGGGACTTCGGCCTTGATGATCTTGCCGCCGCCCACCATGTCGTCCATGCCCTGCACGATGCCGCGGCGGGACGACAGGTCGCCCATCACGGTACCGGTGTAGTCTTCCGGCGTTTCCACTTCCACGGCCATCATCGGCTCGAGCAGGACCGGGCTGGCCTTGCGCATGGCTTCCTTGAAAGCCATCGAGCCGGCCATGCGGAACGCGTTTTCGTTCGAGTCCACGTCGTGGTACGAACCGAACGTCAGCGTGACCTTCACGTCCACCACCGGGAAGCCAGCCAGGATACCGGCCGTCAGCGTGTCGACGATACCCTTTTCGACCGCCGGGATGTATTCGCGAGGAATCACACCGCCCTTGATGGCGTCGATGAACTCGAAGCCCTTGCCCGGCTCTTGCGGTTCCAGCGTGATCACGGCGTGACCGTACTGGCCGCGGCCGCCCGACTGCTTGACGAACTTGCCTTCGACGTCCTCGGCCTTCTTGCGGATGGTTTCGCGGTAGGCCACCTGCGGCGCGCCGATGTTGGCTTCCACGCCGAATTCGCGCTTCATGCGGTCGACCAGAATTTCGAGGTGGAGCTCGCCCATGCCCGAAATGATGGTCTGGCCCGATTCTTCATCGGTACGCACACGGAACGACGGATCCTCGGCGGCCAGGCGGTTCAGGGCGATGCCCATCTTTTCCTGGTCGGCCTTGGTCTTCGGCTCGACCGCCTGCGAGATCACCGGCTCCGGGAACACCATGCGCTCGAGCACGATCGGTGCAGCCGGATCGCACAGCGTGTCGCCCGTGGTGGCGTCCTTCAGGCCCACCGCGGCGGCGATGTCGCCGGCCAGCACTTCCTTGATTTCTTCGCGCTGGTTGGCGTGCATCTGCAGAATACGGCCCAGACGCTCCTTCTTCTGCTTCACCGGGTTGTACACGGTGTCGCCCGAATTGACCTTGCCCGAGTACACGCGGAAGAAGATCAGCTGACCGACGAACGGGTCGGTCATGATCTTGAACGCCAGTGCCGAGAACTTTTCGTTGTCGTCGGCCTTGCGCTCGAGCTTCTTCTCGCTGTCGTCCTCGTCCGTGCCCGTAACCGGCGGAATGTCGACCGGCGACGGCAGGAAGTCGATCACGGCGTCGAGCATGCGCTGCACGCCCTTGTTCTTGAACGCGGTGCCGCACAGCATCGGCTGGATTTCGCAGGCAATGGTACGGTCACGCAGCGCCTTGACGATCTCGGCGCGGGTCAGCTCTTCGCCGCCCAGGTACTTTTCCATCAGCTCTTCGCTGGCTTCGGCGGCGGACTCGACCATCTTCTCGCGCCATTCTTCAGCGGTGGCTTGCAGCTCGGCCGGGATGTCCTGGTATTCGAACTTCACGCCCTGGCTGGCTTCGTCCCAGACGATCGCCTTCATTTCCAGCAGATCGACGACGCCCTGGAAGCCGTCTTCAGCGCCGATCGGCACCACCACGGGCACCGGATTGGCCTTCAGGCGGGTCTTCAGCTGGTCGTAGACCTTGAAGAAGTTGGCGCCGGTACGGTCCATCTTGTTGACGAACGCCAGACGCGGCACCTTGTACTTGTTGGCCTGACGCCAGACGGTTTCCGACTGGGGCTGCACGCCGCCCACTGCACAGTAGACCATGCATGCGCCATCCAGCACGCGCATGGAACGCTCCACCTCGATGGTGAAGTCCACGTGGCCCGGGGTGTCGATGATGTTGAAGCGGTGCTCGGGGTAGTTGCCGGCCATGCCCTTCCAGAAGGCGGTGGTGGCAGCGGAGGTGATGGTAATACCACGCTCCTGTTCCTGCTCCATCCAGTCCATGGTGGCGGCGCCGTCGTGCACTTCACCGATCTTGTGGTTCACACCGGTGTAGAACAGGATGCGCTCGGTCGTGGTGGTTTTACCCGCGTCAATGTGAGCCGAAATACCGATGTTGCGGTAACGCTCGATGGGAGTCTTACGAGCCACTTTAATCCTCTATTCGTCCGTGAGGCGCCGGCATCTCATGGCCCGCGCCCCTAACACAAACGGGCGAGATGTGTAAAAACACAGCCCGCCCGGCAACCAACAATGTTTTCGCTCGCTTTAGAAGCGGAAGTGCGAGAACGCCTTGTTGGCTTCGGCCATGCGGTGCACTTCGTCGCGCTTCTTCATCGCGCCGCCACGGCCTTCCGATGCTTCCAGCAGCTCACCTGCCAGGCGCAGCGCCATCGACTTCTCGCTGCGTTTTTTCGCGGCCTCACGCAGCCAGCGCATCGCCAATGCCAAACGACGCGACGGACGGACTTCGACCGGAACCTGATAGTTGGCGCCGCCCACGCGACGGCTCTTCACTTCCACCACCGGCTTCACGTTGTTGATGGCAACGGAGAACACTTCGATGGGGGCCTTGCCTGCCTTCTTTTCGATCTGGTCGAACGCGCCGTACACGATGCGTTCGGCAACCGACTTCTTGCCGTCCAGCATCAGCACGTTCATGAACTTGGCAACTTCAACGTTGCCGAACTTCGGATCAGGCAGAACGTCCCGCTTCGGGACTTCACGACGACGTGGCATCTTCTTTCCTTTAGATTCAGTTGAGAGCGCGGTCAGAGTTTCCCGCTCTCCGGCCACCAACTAGCTTGCATGCAAAGACAGCAAATTCGCCGGGTGACCACTTACTCGACGGCACGGTTGCCAAAAAGGCGCTCCGTGTACCGCCGCCTGGTGACAGCACCATGACTCGCGCCACAGGCTATCGTCTGTTGCTTCGGGCCTTGCGGGCCCAGGCTGCCGAAACTTAGGCTGCCTTCGGACGCTTCGCGCCATACTTCGAACGGGCCTGCTTGCGGTCCTTCACGCCTTGCAGGTCCAGCGAACCACGGACGATGTGGTAACGCACACCCGGCAGATCCTTCACACGGCCGCCGCGGATCAGCACGACCGAGTGTTCCTGCAGGTTGTGGCCTTCACCGCCGATGTACGAAATGACTTCGAAACCGTTGGTCAGGCGCACCTTGGCGACCTTACGCAGTGCCGAGTTCGGCTTCTTCGGCGTCGTGGTGTACACGCGGGTGCACACGCCACGGCGCTGGGGGCAGTTCTCAAGCGCCGGGCTCTTGCTCTTGACGACTTCCGAGACGCGCGGCTTGCGAACCAGTTGGTTGATAGTTGGCATTGTTCAATCCAGCTTGGTTTTACGAAAAACGCCCCTCGTGCCGGCATGTGCCAGGCTGGAGAGGCAACTACGGGTTTTGGGCGGGAGAGGTGAGCGGGCGCTCTGGAGACGGGACTGTGCGGTAACAGCATGCCAAAGAGCGCGAGCCGGCACCCGGATCCCGCGTCTGCCGCCACCGTCCATGGAAGTCCAGTCCGGCAGGCTTGCCGGCAGCGACCTGAAGGCCACTTATCCGACGGGCGAGCGAAATCCAAAGCCAAAAACTCGAATCTGGCATCCTAGCAGCGGAATCGTATACCGTCAAGCCGTATACCGGACCTGCGCCCGACATCCGCCCGACCGATGGACACCAGCGGCTAGGTCCCGCGCAGGGTGTCCAGGATGCCTTGCCCGTAGCGTTCCAGCTTGGACGCACCAATCCCGGGAATGCCCTGCATCGCCGACAGCGATTGCGGCGCGGTGCGCGCCAGTTCGGCCAGCGTGGCGTCATGGAAAATCACGTAGGCCGGTACGCCGTGCTCCCGCGCCGCCTCGGTGCGCCAGCGGCGCAGCGCCTCCCAGTGGGCCAGCGTAGCCGCGTCCATGTCCGCGGTATGGTCGGTGCGGTTGCCGCGCGCCGCCCGCTCGCCGGACTTGCCCGGCTTGGCGGCCTGGCGTCGCAGGATGATCTGACGCTCGCCCTTGAGCACCTCGCGCGCGCGTTCACCCAGCAGCAGCGCGCCGTGGCCGCCGTGGTCGATCATCAGCAAGCCGTGGGCGATCAACTGGCGGAACACGGTGTGCCATTCATGCACCGAGCGGTCCTTGCCGATGCCGAAGGTCGAGACCTTGTCATGGCCCCATTGCTTGATCTTTTCCGAGGCATTGCCGCGCAGCACGTCGATCAGGTGGGTCGCGCCGAAGTGCACGCGGCTGGCCTGCGCGGTCCGGTAGACGCAGGACAGCGCCATCTGCGCCTCGCGCGTGCCGTCCCAGGTGGCGGGCGGCTCCAGGCAGGTATCGCAGTTGCCGCAGGGCTCGCTGGCTTCGTTGAAGTACGCGAGGATGCGCTGGCGCCGGCAGCCGGCGGTTTCGCACAAACCCAGCAGCGCATCAAGCTTGGCCGACGACACGCGCTTGAAGGCCTCGTCCGCCTCGGACTCGTCGATCATGCGCTTCTGCTGCACCACGTCGCCCAGGCCGTAGGCCATCCAGGCATTGGCGGGCAATCCGTCGCGCCCGGCGCGGCCGGTCTCCTGGTAATAGCCCTCCATGCTCTTGGGCAGGTCCAGGTGAGCGACAAAGCGTACGTCGGGCTTGTCGATGCCCATCCCGAAGGCGATCGTCGCCACCATCACCAGCCCTTCCTCTTCGCGGAAGCGCGCCTGGTGGTGCTGCCGCACCTGGGCGTCCATGCCGGCATGGTAGGGGAGCGCGTTGATGCCCTGGCCGCTCAGCCACTGCGCAGTGTCCTCGACCTTTTTGCGCGACAGGCAATAGACGATGCCGCTGTCATGGGTGCCGTCGGCCGCGGTATGTTCCGCCTTGATAAAGGCCAGCAACTGCTGGCGCGCGTTGTCTTTCTCGACGATGCGGTAGCGGATGTTGGGCCGGTCGAAGCTGGAGATGAAGATGCGCGCGTCGTGCAGCGCCAGCCGCTCGACGATCTCGTCGCGCGTCAGCGCGTCGGCGGTTGCGGTCAGCGCGATGCGCGGCACGTACGGGAAGCGCTCGTGCAGCACCGACAGCTGGATGTACTCGGGGCGGAAGTCGTGGCCCCATTGCGACACGCAGTGGGCTTCGTCGATCGCGAACAGGCCGACGCGGGTTCGCTCCAGCAGGTCAAGGAAGCGCGGCGTCATCAGCCGTTCCGGCGCCACGTAGAGAATCTCGATGCGCCCGGCCAGCAGGTCGCGCTCCACCGCGGAGGCCTCGGCGCCGGTCAGCGTCGAGTTGAGCACGGCGGCGCGCACGCCGGCCTCGGTCAGTGCCGCGACCTGGTCCTGCATCAGGGCGATCAGCGGCGACACCACGATGCCGACGCCATCGCCGCCACGCTGGCGCAGCAGCGCCGGGATCTGGTAGCACAGCGACTTGCCGCCGCCGGTCGGCATCAGCACCAGGCAATCGCCACCGGTGGCGACGTGGTCGATGATCTCGGCCTGCCGCCCGCGGAAGGCGTGGTAGCCGAAGACATCCTTGAGGATCGCCAGTGCGTGCGACATGGACAACGGAAATGCTGGAGCCGGAAAAGCCGTAACCTTACCACTAAGGGGGCCGGCCGCCGCGCCTGCGCGGCAAACTCTCCGATGTTTCTCACGAAAGGCTGCGCCGCGCGCCGACGACAAAAAAGCCCGGCTGGATCAGCCGGGCTTTGGTCCGCCTTGCGGCGGTAATTACTGCAACGGGATCAAGCGTTGTCGCCTTCGCCCTCGGTCGCCTGCACCACCGGCGGCTCGATGAAGAGCGACTGCTCTTCTTCGGCGATCGCCTGGGCGCGTTCGCGCTCGGAGGCCTCGCGCGCCTTGCGGGCACGGTGGTAGGCCAGGCCGGTACCGGCCGGGATCAGACGACCCACGATCACGTTTTCCTTCAGGCCACGCAGGTCGTCGGTCTTGCCCATGATCGCGGCCTCGGTCAGCACGCGCGTGGTTTCCTGGAACGATGCCGCCGAGATGAAGCTGTCGGTCGACAGCGACGCCTTGGTAATACCGAGCAGCAGGTTCTCGTAGGTTGCCGGACGCTTGCCTTCGGCGATCACGCGGTCGTTCTCGTCGAGCAGTTCCGAACGCTCCACCTGTTCACCCGGGATGAACTTGGTGTCGCCCACATCGACTATCTGCACGCGGCGCAGCATCTGGCGAACGATCACCTCGATGTGCTTGTCGTTGATCTTCACGCCCTGCAGACGGTACACGTCCTGGACTTCGTCGACGATGTAGTGCGCCAGCTCTTCGATGCCCTTCAGGCGCAGGATGTCGTGCGGATCCGCCGGACCTTCCACGATCATTTCGCCCTTGTTCACCACCTGGCCGTCGTGCACCAGCACCTGCTTTTCCTTCGCGATCAGGAACTCGTGGGCATTGCCGTCCAGGTCGGTGATGACCAGGCGCTGCTTGCCCTTGGTGTCCTTGCCGAACGAGGTCGTGCCGGTGACTTCCGCCAGCACGGCGGCGTCCTTCGGCGAACGCGCTTCGAACAGTTCGGCCACACGCGGCAGACCACCGGTAATGTCGCGGGTCTTTTGCGATTCGGTCGGGATACGCGCGAGCACTTCACCGACGTGCACCTGCTGGCCGTCCTTCACGGTAATCAGCGCGCCGACCTGGAAGCCGATGGTCACGGAATGGTCCGTGCCCGGGATCTTCACTTCCTGGCCGTTGGCGTCGAGCAGCTTCACCTGCGGGCGGATGCCCTTGGTTGCAGCCGTGCGGCGCTTGGCGTCGATCACCACCAGGGTCGACAGGCCGGTGACTTCGTCCATCTGCTTGGCGACGGTCACGCCCTCTTCGACGTTCTCGAACTTGATCGTGCCCGAGTACTCCGAAACGATCGGGCGCGTCAGCGCGTCCCAGGTAGCCAGTTGCGTGCCGGCCTTGATCGCCTGGCCGTCCTGCACCAGCAGCGTGGCGCCGTACGGGATCTTGTGGCGCTCGCGCTCGCGGCCATGGTCGTCGGTGATCAGCGCCTCGCCCGAACGCGAGATCACGATCAGTTCGCCCTTGGCGTTGGTCACGTAGCGCATGGTCGCGGTGAAGCGGACCGTACCGGTCGCCTTCGCTTCCACGCTCGATGCCACTGCCGCACGCGATGCCGCACCACCGATGTGGAAGGTACGCATGGTCAGCTGCGTGCCCGGCTCACCGATCGACTGCGCGGCGATCACGCCCACGGCTTCGCCCGAGTTCACCAGCACGCCGCGGCCCAGGTCGCGGCCGTAGCACTTGGCGCACAGGCCGTAGCGCGTGTCGCACGACAGCGGGGTGCGGACCTTGACTTCGTCGACGCCGATGTTGTCGATCAGCTCGACCAGGTCTTCGTCCAGCAGCGTGCCGGATTCGATCGCGGTTTCCTGGGTTTCCGGGTTGACCACGTCGGCCACGGTCACGCGGCCGAGGATACGGTCGCGCAGGGCTTCGATCACTTCACCGCCTTCGACCAGGGCCTTCATGGCCACACCGTTGGAGGTGCCGCAATCGTCTTCCACCACCACCAGATCCTGGGTCACGTCGACCAGACGACGGGTCAGGTAACCCGAGTTCGCGGTCTTCAGTGCCGTATCGGCCAGGCCCTTACGCGCGCCGTGGGTCGAGATGAAGTACTGCAGAACGTTCAGGCCTTCACGGAAGTTCGCCGTAATCGGCGTTTCAATGATCGAGCCATCCGGCTTGGCCATCAGGCCACGCATGCCGGCCAGCTGGCGGATCTGCGCGGCGGAGCCCCGTGCGCCCGAGTCGGCCATCATGTAGATGGAGTTGAACGACTCTTGCTTCACGGTCTTGCCTTCGCGGTCGACCACGTCTTCGTGCTGGAGCTGCTCCATCATCGCCTTGCCCACCTGGTCGCCGGCGGCGCCCCAGATGTCAACGACGTTGTTGTAGCGCTCCTGGTCGGTCACCAGGCCCGACATGTACTGCTTGTCGTATTCCTTCACCTTCGCCGAGGCCTCGGCGATGATCTTTTCCTTCGCCGGCGGCACCAGCATGTCGTCGATCGCGATCGAGATACCGGCGCGGGTTGCCAGGCGGAAGCCCGACTGCAGCAGCTTGTCGGCGAAGATCACGGTCTCGCGCAGGCCGCAGCGGCGGAACGCCGTGTTGATCAGGCGCGAGATTTCCTTCTTCTTCAGCGGCTTGTTCAGCACCGAGAACGGCAGGCCCTTGGGCAAGATCTCGGACAGGATCGCGCGGCCGACCGTGGTGGCCTGCAGCGTGATCTTGGGCGCGAAACGTGCATCGCCCTCGGCGTCCTTGTCGACCAGTTCATACTCGGTGATACGCACGTT